>NZ_JBQRKO010000022.1:0-74380 GCF_052318935.1 Niallia sp. 01092
TCATTTTACATAAATAAAATTTTTGTAGATTTTGAGATTAGTGGAGACGATCAAACTTGGCTCCAGTTACATAAGAAAGTTTTTTATTCCCATCCAAATATAAACAACAAATATTTTCTAAAGATTATTATCAACAGGACAGGCAAAACATCCCCCTTCTTCACATAGTAATAAAGTATAGGCAAAAGTCCTTGAATGTGGAGGTGGAACAATGTCTGGAATTTTATATTCGCTCGGAGTTTTTCTAAAAGAATTAGTGTTTCTTGTCTCCTACGTTAAAAATAATGCGTTCCCACAGCCATTATCCGCAGCAGATGAAAAAAAATATTTACGGTTGATGGCTGAAGGCGATTCACATGCACGTAATATGTTAATCGAACATAATTTACGCTTAGTTGCACACATTGTAAAAAAATTCGAAAATACAGGTGAAGATTCAGAAGATCTTATTTCCATTGGAACAATTGGTCTCATCAAAGGGATCGAAAGTTTTTCTGAAGGAAAAGGAACGAAGCTTGCCACCTATGCTGCTCGCTGTATAGAAAATGAAATACTAATGCATTTAAGAGCTTTAAAGAAAACAAAAAAAGACGTGTCCCTTCATGATCCAATTGGCCAAGATAAAGAGGGCAATGAAATTAGTTTAATTGATGTATTAAAATCTGAGTCGGAGGATGTTGTTAATACGATACAACTCAATATGGAATTAGAAAAAGTAAAGGAATATATTGATGTGTTAGATGACAGGGAAAAAGAAGTAATTGTTGGTCGATTCGGCTTGGATTTGAAGAAAGAAAAAACACAAAGAGAAATTGCCAAAGAGCTGGGTATTTCTAGAAGCTATGTTTCGAGAATTGAAAAACGAGCACTGATGAAAATGTTCCATGAATTTTATCGGGCTGAAAAAGAAAAAAGAAGAAATAATTAAGTATTGAATAAAATTATATAAAAATAACTTTATTAATATATTCCGTAAAAAAAGGGTACTCAAAAAATAAAAAGTACCCCTTTTTTTAAAAAGGAAGCATATGATTCTACTGGTACTTATTCATTGATCTTATATTGTAAAGTTTGTGTATTTGGAGTTGCTACTGTTTTCACTAATTCTCCATTGCGGTCTTTGTATATTTCATATTCTCTGTGCGTTTCTATTATGTAGCCGTTCTCTTTAACTGTAGAATCCAATTTGTATTCTAGTTCAGGAGCTCCTAATGTTTTTTCCTCTGCATTTACTTCTGTTGATTCACCTGTATCTCCGTAAAAATAAACATAATTTTTATTAATACTTGCTGTCGGTGTCTCTACATATGCTGTAAAAGCCAACAATAGCAAGACAATAAAACCTGCAAGTCCTTTTTTCATCATTCACTCCTCCTTCTATACATCTTATGCTTGTCTGAATAGAGTATGCGCTATAGTATTGCCATTTTAAAAAGTTCCTGATCAAATGAGAAACACGGTTCATTAAAATGATAGAAGTGTTTATATATAGTGGAAAATGGGATCAAGTGAATGAATGTAATGTCGCAACGAAAAATAAATCTACTAGTAAATTAGCCTAAACAATGTGCAGGAAAAATGAATAGTTTAGTAAAGAGAGGAGGAGTGTAAACAGTGGCATATTGTAATCCTTATCAAGCTTTTCCAAGCGGACCAATAGGACCAGGAGGTTACCCTTACCCGGCTCCAGCTGGATATGGGGCATGTTATGGTTTAGCCGGTGGTGCATGGTTTGCTTTGCTTATCATTTTATTTGTTATTATTATTATATTTGGAAGCTTTTGGTTTATCGGGAACCAATTTTGTTAAGAATCAGCAAGGTTCTTTAGATTAAGTGGATCCCCATTCAGTAATAATTTTCTATCTCCCTAGTTGGTTACACAAACGCTGAACATCGTTTGTGTTCCTCGTTTTTTTTACGGTAGGCTTCCCTATTTTCGATTCGTTGCTTCTCTTGATCTTTTTTAGTAGAAGCACTTCCTAATTATTATATCCAAGTAGTATTGCTTTCAAGTTTCTTTGTCAGTACGTTCTTAGTTTTGATCAAATGTAAAATAAAGAAATGAAAAAAATATATTAATAAAATAAAAAGTGGGTTTTCATTAAGATGGAATTAATAGAATTTCTTCCCTAATAAAATTATAATGTAATAGTAATGAAAAATGAGGGGGAGATAATGTTGTCAACAACAGCCTATTCAACAGTCTGGGATTTAGATGTATTTTTCGAAGGTGGAAGCAGTTCTCCTGCTTTTAAAGAACATCTTCAAAAAACAAAGGAAAGCATTAAATACTTTGCTGATAAAGTACAAAATTATCATCCTAAAGATGGAAAACAGGATCAAGCACTAGTAAAAGAAATAATTGATTTGTTTGAAGGTGTCGTGAAAAAAATTAGACAAGCTGGGGCATTTGTCAGCTGTTTACAAGCGCAAAATATGGAAGATAAAGAGGCAGATGCATTAAGAGGTCAGGTTACGGAATTAAGTGCTGCATTTCAAAATGTTTTAACAACATTTGATGGGAAACTAGCTTCTTATAACGAAGAGCAATGGCGTATTCTTCTTGAAGGAGAAGGGGTGTCAGAGCTGGCATTTATTTTAACAGAAAGAAGAACAGGGGCAAAAGAAAAGCTTTCAGAAGAAGAAGAAAAACTTATAAATAAGTTAAGCATCGATGGTTACCACGGTTGGGGACAAATGTACGATACTATTGTAGGCAGCATGCAAATTCCGTTTCATGAAGCGAACACAACAAAAGTTTTATCAGTGGGTCAAGCTGCAAATAAATTTTCCTATCCTGATCGTAAAGTTCGTAAAGATGTATTTTCTGAATGGGAAAAAGCATGGGATGATAAAGGAGCGCTATTGGCTAAAACGTTAAATCATTTGGCAGGATTTCGTCTAAATGTGTATGAAAAAAGAGGATGGAAGAATGTTTTAAAGGAACCGTTAACCGATAGCCGTATGCAGGAAAAAACGCTGCAAACTATGTGGCATGTCATTTCTAAACACAAAAAATCATTTGTGCAATTTTTAGAGCGAAAAGCAAAACTGCTTGGTGTCGATAAATTGAGCTGGTACGATTTAGATGCACCACTTAGTAAAGTAGAATCCAAGATGTCCTATCAAGAAGGCGCTGCTTTTATCTTAAAGTATTTTTCGCAATTTGGGGAAGAAATGACTTCTTTTGCAAAAAAGGCGTTTGAAGAGAAATGGATTGAAGCAGAAGATCGACAAGGAAAACGACCGGGAGGCTTTCATACTTATTTTCCAGAAAGCGGTCAATCCCGTATTTTTATGACTTATTCCGGAACGACATCCAATGTATCCACTTTGGCACATGAGCTCGGACATGGTTTTCATACATATGCAATGAAGAATATGCATACATTAAATCGAAATTATGCGATGAATGTCGCAGAAACAGCCTCTACTTTTGCAGAAATGATTGTATCGGATGCAGCAGTTAAAAACGCAGCAAATGAAGAAGAAAGACTAAGCTTATTGGAAGATAAAATCCAACGTTCCATCGTATTGTTAATGAATATACATGCACGTTTTCTATTTGAAACAATGTTTTATGAAGAACGTAAAAAAGGAATAGTAAGCAAGGAGCGATTAGATGAGTTAATGTTAGAAGCACAAAAGGTCGCTTATGGTGAAGCATTAGCTGAATATCATCCATCTTTTTGGGCATCAAAGCTGCATTTTTATAGTACCAGCGTTCCTTTTTACAATTTCCCATATACGTTTGGCTATTTATTTTCTCTTGGGATTTATGCAAAAGCATTACAAGAAGGAGCCGGTTATGAAAAGAAATATATTGCATTATTAAAAGATACAGCAAGTATGACGGTGGAAGAGCTGGCGAAAAAGCATCTTGATGTGGATTTAACAGAAGAAGCATTTTGGGAAAGTGCTGTTCAGCTATGTATCGACGATGTTAACGAGTTTTTAGCATTAACGAAGTAGGCAGCAAAAATTTAGAACAAAAAACCTTCATTCACATCATGTTTCAAAAGTGAAAGGGGGTTTTTGTTGTCTGTGTTGTCAGGCATCATACCAAAAAAAGAAGGAACTAAAATTCCTTCTCCAGCTTAAATTTTTCTCCATTTAAAATTACCGATCATTAAAATTGACAAGATTAATAGGAAAAATAAATAAAATTGTGGCGGAATAAAGCTTCTTCCTAAGCTTAAAAATGTGATAATGCAACCTGCAGCGGTAATTGGCAGACCTGTAAAATAGCCATTGTTTTCTGTAATATTAAACCTTGCTAGACGAAAAGCTCCGCAGCAAATATACAAAACGGTAAAAAAGGAACCAGGTGCTCCTAATTCATATAATATACCTTGATATATTAATAGTGCAGGTGCAATTCCAAAGGAAATAATATCACCCATAGAGTCTAATTGTTTGCCTAATTCTGATTCAATATTAAATTTTCTTGCTGCCATACCATCTAGTCTGTCAGCAAGGGCAGCAAGGAAGATTAATAACAAGCTTAATTGAATATGACCTTGAAGGCTGAAAATAATTGAAAACCCACCTAAGCATAAATTGGTTAATGTGAGGCAATTAGCTATTTGTGTTTTCAACTTTTTAACGGTTTGGTCGAAAACGTCTGGTAAAAACATTCAAATTCACTCCTAGTATGAAAATCCTTTCATACAACTATTTTTTATATAATAATATATAATTTTAATGTACGATATGATTATTCGTAAAGAAAAATTTACAAATTATTGGAGGATTTATCTATTGAAACTATTTTTTTATCGCTTTTTAATAGAATTAACTAATGGAAAATGGAGTTCTTATATTATTAAGAAGTTTGCTCATTCTAAAATTAGTTCTCTTATCATTCCTTCTTTTGCAAAGATCTACAAAATAAATCTAAAAGAAATGGAAAAAAATATAGATGAGTATAAAAATTTGCATGAATTTTTTATAAGGAAGTTAAAAACAGGGGTACGAAATAGCAAAGCTGACAACAAAGAAGTGACCAGCCCGGTTGATGCAATTATTGAAGACCTCGGAACCATTTATAGTGATCATACCATTCATGTAAAAGGGAAAATATATTCTATCTCCGAAATGTTAGGAAGTGAACAAGCTGTTCAGAAGTATACTGGTGGAACATATATGATCTTTTATTTAAGCCCAAGTCATTATCATCGTATACATAGTCCAGTGGAAGGAGAGATTGTTAAACAGTGGACGTTAGGAGGGAAATCTTATCCTGTTAATAAATGGGGATTAAAATATGGAAAAAGTACTCTTGCTAAAAACTATCGCACGATTACAGAAGTCAAAATAGCAGATAATCAATTTGCTGCAATTGTAAAAGTTGGTGCCATGTTTATTAACTCCATTGTCTTGTCCCATCAAGGGGAGCAGTTAAAAAAAGGGGAAGAAATGGCTTACTTTTCGTTTGGATCAACGGTTATTTTATTATTTGAAAAAGGAGCATTTACAAGCAAAGACTTTCTTTCTACTCCATATCCAGTTAAAATAGGTGAAGTAATTGGCGATTTGACGTTGAATTGCGAGGAAAATGAGGAGATTTGTTAATAATCAACGATTTTTAAAATAATTAATATAGTTAGGCTTAAAGGCGAGAATGCTTTTGTAAAATGGAATAGGTGGATCTTAGATAGAAAAGCCCATTAATGGGCTTTTTAAATGAAAAAATGATAAATTTTTGAAGCTAGACGAGTGTCTAGCTTCAGCACCTATCCCTTGTGAAAGATAACCTCTTGCCTCAAAGTAAAGAGGTTATCTTTCTTCAGAGCTGACCAAGGCGCCTGTGCTTTTCTTGTTAGGAAGAAGCTTTAATTTTATTACTTAATGAACGTCGGTGAATTTCTGTTTCAATGAGACGTATAAATTCTGGGCTAAGATTTAGTTCTCTTGCTTTATGATAAGACTCTATTAACAAGTCATCTGACAGTTTACGCATGTCAGATCACCTCCATTCATTAAGTAATGTAAAAAGAAAAGCTTGTCCTTTTTTATACCCTTATTTTAACAAAAATAAACAATAAGAACAACTGTTCTGATATCCACAGTTGTAAGTGGATAACCTGTGATTAAATTGTTAAGAAGTGAATAAATTACTTAGAAATAAGTGTGTAATATGTGTATAATGTTATCCACAAATGGGGAAATATGCGTATTTTGTCGAAAAATATTTGGATAATAGGAAAAAAAAGAATCATATCTACTTTTTAAGGAGAAGAAAAGGTATAATATAACTTTGCTTTTCAACTAAATATAGATAAGAGCAATACTAGTAATGGATAGTCTTAAATAAAAGCATGAAGCATAAAGAGGTGTAATATATTGTTAAATCATTTTTTACCTGATCAGCATGTAAATAGCATTTTTGACATTACTCCTGATCTTTTAAAAGAAAAAGGTGTTAAAGGGATTATAACTGACCTTGATAATACGTTAGTAGAATGGGATCGTCCGCTTGCTACTCCTAAAATTATCGAATGGTTTGAAGAAATGAAAAGAAATAATATAAAAGTAACGATTGTTTCGAATAATAATGAAGGAAGAGTAAAAGCATTTTCTGATCCTTTAAATATTCCTTATATATTTTCAGCAAGAAAACCGATGGGGCATGCGTTTCGCAAAGCGCTGCTGCAAATGGGCGTTCGAAAAGAAGATGCAGTGGTGATAGGGGATCAATTATTAACGGATGTACTTGGCGGAAATCGAAATGGATTTCATACGATTCTAGTTGTTCCGGTCGCCCAAACAGACGGATTTATAACAAAAATAAATCGTAAAATTGAAAGAATACTATTAAATTGGTTTCGTAAAAAAGGGAAATTAACATGGGAGGATCAATAAGTGACAGAAAAAATACATTGTATCGGCTGTGGAGTAGAAATACAAACAGCAAATCGTAATGAGTTAGGATATACTCCACCTTCTGCGTTAGAAAAAGAAGTAATTATTTGTCAACGATGCTTTCGTTTGAAACATTATAATGAAGTACAGGACGTGTCATTAACAGACAGCGACTTTTTAAAAATATTAAATGAAATTGGACAAAGAGATAGTTTAATTGTAAAAATAGTTGATATTTTTGATTTTAATGGGAGTTGGCTGCCAGGGCTTCATCGCTTTATAGGAAAAAACAAATTATTGCTTGTCGGCAATAAAGTTGATCTTTTACCGAAATCAGTAAAAAAACAAAAAGTCATTAATTGGATGAAGAAAGAAGCGAAAGATCTTGGGCTAAAACCTGAAGATGTGTTTTTAGTTAGTGCAGAAAAAGGTCAACAAATCCAAGAAGTAGTGGAAGCGATTGAACATTATCGTCAAGGAAAAGATGTCTACGTTGTAGGATGTACAAATGTGGGGAAATCAACCTTTATTAATAGGATATTAAAAGAAGTATCAGGAGAAGAGAATATTATCACAACGTCGCATTTTCCTGGAACAACATTGGATATTATCGAAATTCCGTTAGCGGATGGAAAAGCATTAGTCGACACGCCAGGAATTATTAATCACCACCAGATGGCGCATTACGTAGATAAAAAAGACTTAAAATATATTACACCGAAAAAAGAAATTAAAGCCAAAATATATCAGCTTCATGATGGTCAAACATTATTTTTCGGCGGGTTGGCGCGATTTGATTTTGTAAAAGGGGAACGCCAGGCATTTGTTTGCTATTTTTCCAATGAAATAAATATTCACCGTACAAAAAAAGAAAATGCGGATGAATTGTACGAAAAACATGTTGGAGAAATGCTGACACCTCCTCGCAGAGATCAGTTAGATGAATTTCCGCAGTTAGTAAAGCATGACTTTACGATAAAAGAAGCGAAAACAGACATTGTCTTTTCAGGATTAGGGTGGATTACTGTCAATGAGGCAAATATTCAAGTATCTGTTTATGTTCCAAAAGGTGTTCATGCTATCGTTAGAAAATCTTTAATATAGGCTGTTTTCGAATAGATAGTTGCTTTTAAACGCGCTGCCTGAATACACTTCGTCCGTTTAGCGAGCGTCGAGCCTCCTCGTCGCATACGCTCCTGTGGGGTCTCTTCTTTCTCGCATTCCCACAGGAGTCTACGTGTATGCAGGCTGCTAAGAAACCGCTATTCCAAATGTTTTATGAAACAACAAACTTTGAGAAAACAGCCTTAATTTAAAAGGATGGAACACATTATAAATAGAAAAAATAGGGAGAGTTACAAATGAAGAAATATGTGGTTATTGGAGATCCTATACAACATTCTATGTCACCTGTTATGCATAATGATTTGTTTCAATTCTACGGTATGGATGCAGTATATGAACGAGTTCATATCAAAAAAGGAATGTTGAAAGAAGGTCTACAGCAATTATCGGAAATGAATGTTTCAGGATTTAATGTAACGGTGCCACATAAAACGGATATCATTCCTTTTTTAGATGATCTTGATCCATTAAGTGAAGCAATTGGCGCGGTTAATACTGTTGTAAATGAAGATGGAAAATGGATAGGCTACAATACAGATGGAGCTGGCTATTTAAGAGGATTATTATCTAAATTAACCACTCTTCATGATAAGAAGATATTAATGATTGGTGCTGGTGGTGCAGCAAGAGGGATTTATTTTACACTAGCTCATCATGGGGTAGCAAGAATCGATATCGTCAATCGTACGTTAGATAAGGCAATAAATTTAAAAGAGGCCTGTCCGTATTCAGTTGCAACAGAAATAGTAGATATGGATACTGCAGCAGCAAATTGTGGGGATTATGATTTAATTATTCAAACAACGTCTATCGGAATGTCTCCAAATGTTATGGAAGTGCCATTAGATATATCAAATATAAACAATAAAGCTTTTGTTAGTGATATAATATATAATCCATTAACAACGAAAATAATGCAAGTGGCGCAAAGCAAGGGAGCTAAAACGCAAAATGGCCTAGAAATGTTTGTGTTTCAAGGAGCATTAGCTTTTGAAAAATGGACAGGCGTTTTTCCGGATACAGAACGTATGAAAAGAAATGTGTTAGCACAATTAGGAGGAAATTAAATGCTTAAAGGGAAACAAAAACGATTTTTACGTGCAAAAGCACATCATTTAAATCCAATTTTTCAAGTTGGTAAAGGTGGAGTAAATGAAAATATGATTACACAAATTGGAGAAGCCTTAGAAGTAAGAGAGCTATTAAAGGTGAGTATTCTGCAAAATTGTGATGAGGATAAACAAACAGTGGCAGCTGAGCTTGCGGAAGGGACAAAAAGTGAATTAGTGCAGCTTATTGGATCTACTATTGTTTTATATAAAGAATCAAAAGAAAATAAAACGATTAACTTGCCATCTTAATTACTAGAAGAGGGGATTTCGTTGAAAAAAAAGATAGGAATATTGGGGGGGACTTTTGATCCTCCTCATATTGGGCATCTCATCATTGCAAATGAAGTGCTTCATCATGAACAATTAGATGAGATCTGGTTTATGCCAAATCAAGAACCTCCGCATAAAATAAAAACAGGAACTGTTTCGAATGAGAACCGCTTGCAAATGTTGCAATTAGCCATTAAAGGACATTCGAAATTTCAAGTGCAGCCGATTGAACTTAACCGTAAAGGAAAGTCTTTTACGTATGAAACGATGAAAATTTTAAAAGAAGCATACCCAAATGCAGCGTTTCATTTTATTATTGGTGCTGATATGGTAGAATATTTACCGAAATGGTATAAAATAGAAGAATTAATACAAATGGTTGAATTTATTAGCGTAAATCGGCCGAATTATAATCATGAAACAAAGTATCCAGTTCGATATGTCGATGTGCCAGCTATTAATATTTCTTCTAACTTAATTCGAGAGCGTTTGAAAAAGGGAGAAACCATTCAGTATTTAGTAAAAGATGAAGTGAAAAGTTATATAAAGGAGAATAGCCTTTATGAAACGTGAACAAGCACTTGCGATTGTGAAGGAGCAATTAACGGAAAAACGGTATTTGCATACGGTTGGTGTGATGGAAACAGCGATTGAGCTTGCTGAAAAATATGGCGAGAATGTGAAGAAAGCGGAACTTGCTGCAATCTTTCATGATTATGCGAAATTCCGACCTAAAGAGGAAATGAAAACAATCATAATCACTCAAAAGATGGACCCGCAATTGCTGAATTTTCATTCTGAATTATGGCATGCACCTGTGGGAGCATATCTTGTGCAACAAGAAGCAGGCATACAAGATCAAGAAGTGCTCGATGCGATAAAATATCATACTTCAGGCAGACCAGGAATAAGCCTGCTGGAGAAAATCGTTTATTTAGCTGATTATATAGAACCGGGAAGAAACTTTCCTGGTGTAGAAGAAGTAAGAGAATTGACAGCTGTCAATTTTAACGAAGGATTTATACAATCTGTGAAAAACACGATGAATTTTTTGATAACGAATAATCGTCCGGTTTTTCCATTAACTTTTCAAATGTATAATAGCATCGTAATGAAAATGGAGGATTGATGGAATGGAAGATCGTAAATTGCTGTTAACTGCTGTGAAAGCAGCGGATGATAAAAGAGCGGAAAATATTATTGCTCTAAACATGAAAGGAATTTCACTTGTATCTGATTATTTTATTATTTGTCATGGAAATTCAGATAAGCAAGTGCAGGCAATTGCAAGTGAAATTAAAGAAAAATGTGCAGAAATTGGTGTGAATATTAAACGTTTGGAAGGCTATCATGAAGCTAAATGGGTACTAGTTGATTTAGGTGATATTGTTGCTCATATCTTCCATCGTGATGAAAGAATGTACTATAATTTGGAACGTTTATGGGGAGATGCACCGACAGAAAATATTCAAAGCGTGATTAGTCAATGACCTACGGAAAGTTTGCTTATCTTTATGATAAGTTAATGAGCGATGTACCATATGACAAATGGTTGGAGCTGATTTTACAAGCGAAGCAAGACTTTGGCTTAACTGGGAATCATCTTTTGGATCTTGCATGTGGCACAGGTGAATTATCGATTAGGCTTGCAGAAGCTGGTTTTCAAGTTACTGGTGTAGACCTATCCGAAGATATGTTAAGTGTCGCTCAAGGGAAAACAGTCGATAGTGGACAAACTATTTTTTATTTAGAACAAGATATGTCGTCATTGGAAGGTCTGCCCCTTTTTGACATCATCGGCATTTTCTGTGATTCTTTAAATTATTTAGAATCAGAAGAAGCGGTGTTGGCTACTTTTGCAAGTGTCTATCAACATTTAGATGAAAATGGATTATTTATTTTTGATGTTCATTCGTTGTACAAGATGAACTCCCTTTTTATTAATCAAACATATGCGCTAAACGATGAAGATTTAAGTTTAATTTGGCAATGTTATGATGGGGAATATCCAAACAGTGTGGAGCATGAATTAACGTTTTTTGCATTGGGTCACGACGGGAAGTACAATCGTTATGATGAGCTTCATTTTCAACGAACCTTTTCTGTTGATCAATATAAAACCTGGTTAGCGAAGTCTGGTTTTACTGTAATAAAAGTAGCAGCTGATTTCCAAGAAGGGGAAATCAATGCGGAAGCAGAAAGAATTTTCTTTTTCTGCAAAAAAGCAGACTGACGAAAAAGATGGCACGGAAATGATCCGGTCATCTTTTTTTTGGAGAATTTTTCGAAATAAAGAAGGAGTTTTATATCGTCCTCTCGAAACTATTAAAAGTAAGGATTATTCCTCTTTTTGAATGGTTATTGATTGTTTTACTTTTTCTAAATCCTCTTCAAATTTATGATGTGTCGCCTGAAATAATTGATTAAATGTGTTTCCAAGCTGTTGTTCCAAAATATTGATTCCTTCCCCTGTTATCCCACCTTTTACACAAACTTTCTCTTGTAATGTAGGCAAAGTATAGTATCCTTTTTTTAATAACTCTCCTAAACCAATTAACATTTCACTTGCTAATTTTGTGGCAGTAACGCTATCGATTTCTGTTTCTTCCACTGCACCATCTATAAACCGTTGTGTTAAGTAGCTGAAAAAAGCTGGTCCGCAGCTCACGATATCAGATGAGACTCTTGTAATATTATTTTCAATTATTATTGGTGTCGAAAAGGATGTAAATAAGGTTGTTAATGTTTCTTTCCATTCATCGGTGCATTGATTCCCAAAAGAAAATAAAGACACACCAGCGAGCGCTCTGTTTGTAATACTAGGTATGATTCTAGCGACAGAGCAGTCAAAAAAAAGCTCCAGCTGCTCTGGATCAATTGGACTTGTAATGGTTACAATGCACATGTCACTTGTAACATATGGTGCAATTTCTTTTGATACGTTAAAAGTATCATGTGGTTTAATACACAAAAAAACAAGGTTTGCCTCCTTTACAACCTCTATACAATCATCATAAACAACAATGTTGGCATAGGCATCTTTTATTATTAATGCTTTGCTTTTCGTACGATTATGAATAAGCATTGATTTTTGGGATATTGCATTACTATCGAGCATTGCTTCAATGAGTATTCTCCCCATATTCCCAGTTCCAATCATTCCGATTTTCATCTTTCTCCCCCCCTATAATGAGCGGTTTCTCATATAACGATATGAAATGATTAAAAAAAATATACCAAGAAAGGAAGAATTATTGTCATGAATTGGATAAAACAGAATAAAACAGTTATCATATGTGGGGGAATCGCTGCGGCCCTTATTGTGTATTTGCTTTTCCCTTTTGTGAGCGCTAGTCATCAAGAAGGACAAATAACAGTCCAAAGCGAGGGAGGGGAAGAACCGTTGCAAGCTGCTGCACCTGTTTCATCAGTAAAAGAAAATGAGAAGGATCAAACGATGGTAGTAGATGTAAAAGGAGCAGTAAATCATCCTGGAGTATATGAAGCAAATCAAGGAGAAAGAGTAGTGGATGTCATCAAAAAAGCAGGTGGTATAAAAGAAACAGGCGATGAAACGAGCATTAACTTCGCATTAAAAGTAACAGATGAAATGGTCATATATGTTCCTGTTAAGGGGGAAGCAAACATCCCTGCCTCTTCTGCCAGCAAAGAGGTTGCTGCTCCAAATGGTACACAAAATGATTTAGTCGAATTAAACAGTGCAACAGCAGCAGATTTAGAGACATTGCCTGGAATCGGTCCAGCAAAAGCTGCAGTCATCATTGAATTCAGAGATGCTAACGGGGGTTTTTCAACGAAAGAAGATTTAAAAAAAATCACCGGCATCGGCGAAAAAACATATGAAAAATTAGCTGAACTAGTAACGGTAAAATAAGAAAAAGTAGTTAATTATATGGAAAAGAATCTTCTGGATTTTACCTAGATAAAAATTAAAGGCTGTTTTCTCAAAGTTTGTTGTTTTTTATGTAAAAAATGTGAAAAGAGTCCTCAGCAGACTGAATACACGTAGACTCCTGTGGGAATTCGAGAAAGACGAGACCCCACAGGAGCGTATGCGACGAGGAGGCTCGACGCTCGCCCATGGAAAGCGAAGTGTATTCAGGCTGCGAGTTTAAAAGCAACATTCTATACGAAAACAGCCAAATTAAAAGTGTACTACCTTAAAAAAGCGTAACAAGTTATAATGGCTATAGAACTTTTTTTTGATGTAAATATTAGAAGTACAGTTTGTGGATGTTCCCTAGTTTTATTTTTTTGAAGAATATATAGAGGTGAAGTCTGAAATAAATACTTGAGGCAGTCACTAAAGAAAAGAGCATAGCAAAATAAGCCATTAATCCATGACTTCGAGGTAAATTATGGTAATGGAAAATTAAGTTGCAACCATCACATGGAACCCTTGATTTTTTGCTAATAAAATCGCTTGTTCTACCGTGATTTCACGGTTTACTGGAAGAACATCCGATTTTTTATATAATTCAGCATTATATGGTTCTTGCTTTTTGAGGATGTTGTATATAGCTGTTAAAAGCATTCGTGCAATGGCAATGATTGCTCGTTTGTGACCACGTCGTTTTTTAAGTCTTAAATAGCGGTTTCGGATTTCGGGATGCTTTTCACTTTTGACTACAGCGGTAGCACACTGTACCAAAAGAGGTTTTATATAACAGCCTGCTCTTGAAATCCTTACTGACTTTTTCTTGCCGGCACTCTCATTATTAGTAGGTGTAAGTCCTGCCCAGGAACATAAATGCTTAGCTGTCGGAAACACGTCCATATTAACACCTATTTCTGAAACCACGGCAATGGCGGAAAAAATGTTCTTAAAGGACGGAACAGTTAAGATTAAGTTGATTTCTTCTGAGTAGGACGCGGCAAGAGAAAGTATTATATTTTCAAGGTCCGCTTTACGGGATTGAAGATCTTCATAGTGTTGTTTTATCACCTTTAATTTTTCAGCCTGTTCCGGTGTGATAAATCCGTCAATGGCGAGTTCTAGTTCAGGAAGTTTATTTTTCATAGAGCCATGGATTAAAGGTTTTAGGTCAATAGAGGTTTCTAAAGGATTTTTAAGGAGCTTTTCAATGATGTTCATAGAGCTTTTGCCAAAGGTATCCGAAACCACATTTCCAAGCTGAATGTTAGACACGGTTAAACTGTTTTGAAGACGGTTCTTCTTACTTGACATAAAGTTAGTTAGTTTAAAACGATAACGCATCAGGTCACGAAGCTGTCTTATAGCAAGTGGTGGCATAAAGCTTCCAGCAACAAGGTCATGTTTAAATAAATCGGCAATCCATTTGGCATCTTTTTTATCCGTCTTTTTGCCACGGATAGCCTTAACGTATTTAGGATGTGCAAGAGTGATGTTGCAGGAATCTTCCAATACATTAAACACGGGAATCCAGTATTTCCCGGTAGATTCCATACAGACATCCTTGCAGTTGTTTTCACAAAGCCATTGTGACAGCTCTTTCAATCCTTTCGTATAGGTAGAAAAGCGATGGCGTTTGTAAGTAGTGACCCCTTTGCCGTTGGTGGAAGCAATACAGGCAACAACAAAAGTTTTGTGGACATCAATACCGCAGCAGATGGGATAAACAATTTTTAAAGCCATAGGGGAAAACTCCTTTCGTGGAATGATAGGGATAGACAACATTGACTGATTGCCCAGCAATAAACGAGTAATGTTTATACAAAGATAAGTCTGCGTGCTAAAAGTCACACTTATTTGTGCTTGGAAAGGCAATCTACACATATAACAATGCGGTCACTCCATAACTGGAGCAGCCCACTCACCTCCACGTGATTTGTAGTTAATTGTTATCCCTATGACTATAGATTTTAATACAAATAACGCTCAAGACAAGATTATTTCATAACGTTTTGTGCCTTGAGCGAAGCGAAAGGAATGGGTAAAACAATGAACAGAATTTCTTGGGATGAGTATTTTATGGCACAAAGTGAACTGCTTGCACTGCGAAGCACATGTACAAGGCTAGCTGTTGGTGCCACAATTGTAAGAGACAAACGCATTATTGCCGGCGGATATAATGGAAGTATCGCAGGAGGGATTCATTGTATAGATGAAGGCTGTTATGTCATTGATAATCATTGTGTACGAACTGTCCATGCAGAAATGAATGCATTATTACAATGTGCAAAATTTGGTGTAGCAACGGAAGGAGCAGACATCTATGTCACGCATTTTCCATGTTTACAATGCTGTAAAGCAATTATTCAAGCAGGCATAAAAACAGTTTATTACGCCAATGACTATAAAAATCATCCTTATGCGATTGAATTATTTAACCAAGCTGGGATTGTCATGCAACAAGTAATAAATAAAGAAATAGTATTCGATGCAAAACAGACAGAAAAGAAACAATTTGTACAATCTATAATCGATAAGTTAAAAGCAACAGCAGATAATAAAGAGATAGAAAATATCGAAAAAAAAGCAGAGGAATTGTTTTTAATAGAACCGACTAAAAAAACTTTTGTATAAGCTTCCTTGCTTATCATCCTCAGGAGGCAATGATAAATTCAATTTATTAATAAGGCATTTGTCAACATGCTAATTTCTTTTGGACTGTTTTCTAAAAGTTTGTTGTTTTTGAATAAAATAATAAACATGGCTGAAGCATTGAGCAGCCTGAATACACGTAGACTCCTGCTTAGAAAAGCGAGACAGGCGAGACTTGTGCAGGTGCAATAGCGACGAGGAGGCTCGGCGCTCGCCCCGCGGAAAGCGTGTGGTAAGCCTCGGAAAACCGAACGAAAACCTCTGAGTGCTTGGAAAAAGAAGAAATTAGCATGTTCCCCCCTTCTCCTTTCTTCCATTCCTGTTTCAAAAACCAATTATTTGTGCTCTTGTAGCTTTTTCTACAGAGGAGGTTTTTTTGAAAATGAACCAGCTTATTTATTTTTTTAAAAATAGAGTGCTGTATTATGGCATAGCAGCCTTAATGGCAGTAATAAGTGTGCATATTCATTATGTTATATTCTTTTTGCTGTTTATTCTGTATGTAGTTTGGTTAAAAACTTGGCGGCAGCTCCCTATTTACACATTGATTGGAACCAGTTGTCTGTTTAGTATCTTTTTTATAAGAGCTGAATGGGACAACTTGCATTCTCATACCATTCTTTCCCCAATTAGCACTAGTTTTTCTATTATATTTACGGAGTCACCAGTTATCGATGGTGATAAATGGAGTGCAATTGGAAAAGAAACAACAAGTAATGAAAAGCTGGCAGTATCTTATAAACTTAAAACAGAAGAGGAAAAATTATTTTTTCAAGACCAAAAAATGATAGGGAAAACATGTAATATAACAGGTGTTTTAGAAAAACCTGCCATTGCAACAAATGAAAATGGTTTTGATTATGAACAGTATTTAAGAGGTAAATCCATTTATTGGCAGTTGGAAGCAGGTCAGTTCCCAATTCAAAATTGTTCAGAAAAACAATCTAATGTCATTACAAAATTAAAAACAATAAGACAAACAGGAAGTGAATGGATTGAGCAGCATTTTTCGAATGAAACGAAAGCATTGGCAATTGCGCTTATTTTCGGTGATAGACAATGGATAGAACATGACGTACAGACTGCCTATCAAAAATTAGGAATTATTCACTTGCTTGCGATATCAGGCTCTCATATTATTGTCATTGTTGGCTTATCATATTTTCTGCTTATTCGTTTTGGCGTAACTAAAGAAAATGCTATCACTATTTTATTATGTATATTGCCTGTTTATGCTGTTCTTACTGGATTAAGTCCGAGCGTTATCCGTGCCGTTTTGATGTCAATGCTGATTCTAGTCAAAAGAAAATGGAGAATGCTTTCTTCACTATCTGCAGTTGATATAATCAGCGTCGTGTTCCTATTGTATCTTTTTTACGAACCGAAAGTACTGTTTAATGTCGGCTTTTTATTAACTTTTACAGTATGTGTTTTTTTGCTTTTATCTTCTTCGATGCTTTTACAAGCATCCTCCCATCCGTTAAAAACCATGATTTTTACTACGTTTATTTCAGAATTTTCCGTATTGCCGATTATATTATATTATTTTTACGAATTGCCCACATTATCTCTATTGGCGAATATGATTTTTATTCCTTTTTACTCTATTATTGTGCTACCTTATTTTCTTGCCGTTTTTGTTATTTCCTTTCTTCTTCCGGCCATCGTACCCGTCTTATTAATGCCAATTGATCTATTAATAAAAATTTCGGATCAAATAGTAATGGCACTGTCTAGACTTCCTTTTAGTACGATTATTTTCGGAAAGCCGCCTCCTTTTATCCTCATGCTGATGATTATGATCCTTCCTCTTTTTTTCTTTTTGTACGAAAAAAAACCTATACGTCGACAACGCTTATATATTCTTCCTTTTATGCTATTGCTGATTCATTATATAGGAAATTTCTATAACCCATATGGAGAAGTAACCTTTATAGATATAGGGCAAGGGGACAGTATTCTGATTAAAGAGCCATTTCATAAAGGAGTATATTTAATTGATACAGGAGGTACGATTGAATGGGACAAAGAAGATTGGCAAATAAAAAACAATCCGTATGAAGTAGGAAAAGATGTTGTTGTCCCTTTTTTAAAAAGCAAAGGGATTAGCTCCATTGACAAGTTAATTCTTACCCACGGTGATTTAGACCATATTGGGGGAAGTCTTGCCGTATTAAAATCGATACATGTAAAAGAAATAGTCTTGCCTTTTACTTGGGCGGAACTAAGTAAGGAAGAGAAAGAAATTACCGCGCTAGCTAGGAAAAAAAGAATAGCGGTCACCTATGTGAAGTCTGGACAATTATGGAAAAACGGCAACGATTCGTTTTCTATTTTATCACCTATTGATAAAGAAACGGAAAATAAAAATGATGGTTGTATCGTTATTAAGGGCAGGATTGGAGGACTGGATTGGCTATTTACTGGTGACTTAGAAGAAGAAGGAGAGAAAAAATTATTGCAAAAGTACCCAATGTTAACAACAGATATTTTAAAAGTGGGACATCACGGAAGCAAAACGTCTACGTCATCTTTATTTTTGAACACGATACATCCAAAGGCTGCCATCATTTCTGTAGGGAAAATTAACCGTTACGGCCATCCACATAAGGAAGTGTTAGAACGGTTGCAGGAAAAAAAGATTACCATTTGGAGAACAGATAAAAATGGAGCGATTACGTATAAATTTTTTAAAAATGAAGGCACCTTTTATTTTGCAATACCATAAACTATTGCAGAAATAAAAAAATAGAAATTCTTTTCCTCCTAACGAATTGATTTATTAAGCTGCTTTGATTGTAAGAAAAAGAAATCTGAGAAGGTTCTTTTTCTTTTTTATAATGTGTTTATGTACGTTAGTTTCTTTTGCTGACAAGACTTGACACAAATAGTTTAACGGCACAAGGAAACACTATACTTAAATAAGTGTACCGTTGCTTGATAAGTATCCTAGGCCTTATTAAGTAATGTTCATTATAGATCAAAAGAGGAATCCGTAAAAGAATCGAACTTGTAAAATAATTCAGGGGAGATTCCGAAATGGACTTCCTCTTTCTGTTTGTATGGAAAAGGGTTCGGAGCTACGTGATTTAAATGGAAATAAACACGGTTCTGTACGCAATATTTTGTTTTTTATTCGAATGAATAAAGGGTTTTCTCCGCTCGCGCCGCCTATATTAGGTTAGAAACTGCCTTTTCCATGTTATATAGTGGAAACGAAGCACGAGGTTTCATGGGAGCTTTGTTACTTGTCAAAATGGCAAAGCTTCTTTAGGATTATAGAAGAATGAATGCTGGTGAGTAATATCACTTAATAAAAGTGAATCGAAATCATGGTTTCGATCAGGTGATAATGATAGAACGGAGAGAAAAAATTGATACAAAATTTATGGAAAAATATAAAGAATAAACAGTTTTCATCCATTTATTTACTGTATGGGTCAGAAGCTTTTTTAATAAATGAAACAAAACAATTGATTGTACACGCTGCTGTTGATATTAACGAAGAAGATTTTAATTTAAGCTCCTATGATTTAGAAGAAACGCCGATAGAAGCAGCACTTGAAGATGCGGAAACGATTCCATTCTTTGGTGAAAGAAAAGTTGTTTTATTACATAACCCGACATTTTTAACAGCTGAAAAAACAAAATCTAAAGTAGAGCATGATGTGAAAAAATTAGAAGCTTATATAAAGGAACCATCTCCTTATACAATTTTAGTGTTTATTGGAAATTGCGAAAAATTGGATGACCGCAAAAAAATAACAAAAGAGTTAAAGAAAACTGCTTCAATTTTAGAAGCAAAAAAATTAAATGAAGCAGAATTAAAAAACTGGATGAAGCAAAGAGCGGCATATAACCATGTGGAAATGGATGAAGAAGCACTTGATTCAATGCTGCAGCTTGCTGGCACTAATTTATTTTTATTAACGAGTGAAGTAGATAAAATGGCGCTGTATGTTCAAGAATCTAAATTAATTACGAAGGAAATAGTCGAAGAACTAGTAGCGAAATCTTTAGAACAAAATATTTTTACATTAGTGGATAAAATTGTTTCAAGAAAGATGGAGGAAGCACTTCGTATCTATTACGATCTGTTAAAACAGAATGAAGAACCATTAAAAATTCTGGCAATCATTACGAATCAGTTTCGTCTTATTTATCAAGTGAAAGGAATGGCGAAAACAGGGTATGGCCAACAGCAAATTGCTTCTGTGTTAAAGGTCCATCCGTTTCGTGTGAAATTAGCAGCAGGACAAGCCCAAAAATTTACAGAAGAACAATTGATGACATGCATTAATTTATTTGCAGAAGCAGATTATCAAATGAAGACAGGCGGAATGCATAAAAATATGATCATTGAAATGATCTTGTTTCAATTGCATCATGATTGGAAAAAGAATTAAAAAAAGCACATTATTTAACGAATTTGTCAAGTCGAAAAAATGAATGTTGACAGCAAAGCCCGTTAATGTACGGTTTTTCAGGTTGTCGACAAAAGGGGTTCAGAATGGTCTCATTCTGAACCCTTTTAAAATTAAGGCTGTTTTCGTATAGATTGTTGCTTTTAAACGCGCAGCCTGAATACACTTCGTCCGTTTAGCGAGCGTCGAGCCTCCTCGTCGCATACGCTCCTGTGGGGTCTCGTCTTTCTCGCATTCCCACAGGAGTCTACGTGTATTCAGTCTGCTGAGTATTTCTTTTCCCATTTTTATGTGAAAAACAACAAACTTTGAGAAAACAGCCTTTAATTAAAATAACTGGATTGATACTGGGTCGTCCTACTTCTGAATACATGTCTTTTACCAAATCATAAATAAATGAGAAATCAAGGGCAGCCTCTATTTTATGATTTTGTGGTACCAGTTGATCTTAAGCGATCATTTCTAGTTGATCCCTTTGGATAGAATTATGTTTGGAAAGCTTGTCGTCACCTCAAAAAATTTATTTACTATTATTTTAAAACAAGGCTGTGTTCCATTATATTGTTGATTTTAGTACTAGTTAATTGGAGCGAAAGGCGTGAGACTCCTGCGGGATAAGCGAGTCAAAGGGAGACCCCACAGGAGCAAAGCGACGAGGAGGCTCCCGGACCGACCGCGGAAAGCGAACGCCTGGAGCGGAAATTAACAGCCAAGTTTAAGAGAGCCTAAAACAAAAAAGACTGTAGGCAACTCCCTTATCCCTTAAATGGGGGGTGTCTACAGTCTGAAAACCCGTTAATGAACGGGTCAGGCTGTTGAAAAACGTTCGCTCTCTTCGTCACTCCCCGTTTTTTGCGGTGCTCATTACCCCAAAAACGGTAACTCCGCTCCTCAAAAAGGGTCGTTCCTCGATAGACAAACGCTTTCAATCAGCCTGAAAGTTTGCAGTCTTACTTTTTCGACAATCTGACCCGTTAATGAACGGGTTTTTTGCTTTTATCAGAATTTATATGTTTCAAGTTAAATAACTGTCTAGCTCCGACGTACAGGACGTACAAGTGCCGGAGTTGCCACAGGCTTGCAGGATGCGAGTCAATCGACGTTGCAACAGGACGTTGCGTAGTTAGTCGATTTATCTTTTTTGCGCATTTAGCCGGCCGGCGCCTAGCCCCTGTGAAAGATAACCTCTTGTCTCTAAAAGTAAAGAGCACTTTTTGAGCCAAGAGAACATTTTTCTTCGGGGCTGATCAAGGTGCTTCCGCTTTTCTGCATAACAAAAGGCTATCATATCATGATAGCCTGTGTTTAACTCATTAAGCGTTTAAAGCGTTTTTTCTTTTAGCTAAACGAGATTTTTTACGAGCAGCAGCATTTTTATGAATAAGACCTTTTGCAGCAGCTTTGTCTAATTGACTAGCAGCCTCTACAAAACTTTCATTTGCAGCAGTTGCGTCGTTAAGAGCAATAGCAGCTTCAGCCTTTTTAACAGAAGTACGCATTGCAGATTTAACTGTAGTGTTTTGAGCGTTGCGAGCAGCACTAGTTTTTACACGTTTAATAGCGGATTTAATATTTGGCATTTACGTTCACCTCCTAAAAAGAAGCATCAGGTTCTTCTTTTCACCTGATTTTACATTCCTAAAACAAACTTAAAGAACAAAAGATATTTTATCAAACGAGAAGTAATAATGCAATACTATCCACTTAATTTGCATAAAACATCAATCCTTTTCTATCTTAGCATCCTTTTTGATCATAAATCTAGTTATTTTCTTCGAATGTTTTTCTTTTTAATAGGAAAAGATAAGAATAAATCTTTTTAATTTTTGGGAGGGGACTGGAATGAAAGAAAATTTAGATTTAAGCATGTATTCGCTTAGAACTGATTTAGCAATTGAGGCAAAGGAAATCGCTTTGCAATCAGAAAGTCAAATTCAAAAGCAGCCTAATCAGTCACAACTAGATGGCGTTATTATTAAAGAAAAAGAGGAAAATGGGATTAAAGTTTCTTATTTGGAAGTAACAGAAAAAGGGGAGCAGTTGATAGGCAAAAAAAGAGGAAAGTATTTAACGCTTGAAGTAATCGGTATTAGACAACAGGACAGTAAACTGCAAAGTGAAGTAGAAAAGGTATTTGCAACAGAATTTTCTCAATTTCTTAAACAAAAACAAATTGCAGAAAATGCATCTTGCTTATTGGTAGGGTTAGGAAATTGGAATGTAACTCCGGATGCTTTAGGACCTCAAGTTTGTGAAAATGTTTTAGTAACAAGACATTTATATGAATTGCAGCCGGAAAATGTAGAAGAAGGGTACCGGCCGGTTAGTGCGCTTGCTCCAGGAGTAATGGGGCTTACAGGGATTGAAACGAGCGATATCATTAAAGGAGTAGTGGAAAAAACGAACCCGGATTTTGTTATTGTTGTGGATGCATTGGCTTCCCGATCCATTGAAAGAGTAAATTCTACCATTCAAATCTCGGATACAGGCATACATCCAGGATCTGGAGTAGGGAATAAAAGGAAAGAGTTAAGCGAAAAAACATTAGATCGACCGGTTATCGCAATCGGAGTTCCGACTGTTGTGGATGCTGTTTCGATTACAAGTGATACGATAGACTATATTTTAAAACATTTTGGAAAAGAGCTAAAAGAAGGAAATAAACCTTCTAGAGCATTAGCTCCTGCAGGATTAAACTTTGGCGAAAAGAAAGTGTTGAAAGACGAAGATTTACCAGAAGAACAACATCGGAACACATTTCTAGGCATTATCGGAACACTTCCAGAGGAGGAAAAAAGAAAGCTGATTTATGAAGTATTATCGCCTATTGGACATAATTTAATGGTTACACCGAAAGAAGTCGATGTTTTTATAGAAGATATGTCCAATCTTCTGGCGAATGGGTTAAATGCCGCTCTGCATAAAGCGATTAATCAAGACAATGTCGGGTTTAATACACATTAATTTTCATTTTAAACAAAAATAGGAGAACTGGTTGAAGCGAACGTTTGTGAGATAACCTTTATTAAAACGAATCAACTGGTTCTATCTTTCCTAGCAATTACATACTATTTAGTAGACTTGCTAGGATAGGTAAACATACTTTATTAGAATTGGGGTGAAATCAGGTGAAGATGTTTACGTTTAGAGCTATCGGTATTGCAATCATAATGTTTTTATGTGTTTTGTTTGGAATGCAGCAAGCATATAGCGGCATTCGAGATATGAAAGGTTATGAAGATAAAAATTTTTCCAGCGCTTTATCCATTGAAAAAAAAGATGACCAATTAGAAGCTTCTGTACTTGGACAAGATGTTACGAGTCATGATTTGCAAAAAAAGAAAGAGAAATTAGAAGAGCTACATGCATTTAATTTATTTTCAAATATCGGAAAAGGGGTTGCAGATAGTATGTCTTCCCTTGCCCAAAAAGGAGTAGACCTTGTTGGAAGTGTGATGGATGATAGTGATAAGCAAAAGGAAAACTAGTATGTTAGTCCTAGCGAATTGACTAGACTTTAAGAAGACGATAACAAACAGGATTTGCTTTTCATCTTTAGTTTTGATTGAATCTTATTCTTCACACTGCTATAATCAAAAATAGTGTACATTGTGCGATTATTGTAGGAGTGAACAAGATGAACAGAGAAGAAATGCTAAAAAGACAATCTAAAATACGTAATTTTTCGATTATTGCTCATATAGATCATGGAAAATCAACTTTAGCTGATAGAATTTTAGAAAAAACGAATGCACTTACTGCACGTGAAATGAAAAATCAGCTTCTTGATTCGATGGACTTAGAAAGAGAACGCGGAATTACGATCAAACTAAATTCTGTGCAATTAAAATATCAGGCAAAAGACGGAGAAATTTATACACTGCATTTAATTGATACTCCTGGACATGTCGATTTTACTTATGAGGTTTCTCGTAGTTTAGCAGCATGTGAAGGAGCAGTATTAGTAGTAGATGCAGCACAAGGAATTGAAGCGCAAACATTGGCAAACGTTTATTTAGCGATTGATAATGATTTGGAAATTGTTCCGGTTATTAATAAAATTGATTTGCCGAGTGCCGATCCTGAACGAGTGCGAAATGAAATTGAAGATGTAATAGGATTGGATGCTCAAGATGCAGTACTAGCATCCGCAAAAGCTGGCATCGGTATTGAAGATATTTTAGAGCAAATTGTAGAAAAAGTACCTGCACCTGAAGGCGATCCTGAAGCGCCGTTAAAAGCACTTATTTTTGACAGTTTGTATGATGCGTACAGAGGGGTTGTTACCTACATTCGTGTAGTCGAAGGAACGGTAAAACCTGGTGATAAAATTAAAATGATGGCTACAGGAAAAGAATTTGAAGTAATAGAAGTAGGGGTATATACTCCAAAAGCAGTTAATACAGATCAATTATCCGTTGGTGATGTAGGCTTCTTAACAGCTGCTATTAAAAATGTAGGAGATACTCGTGTCGGTGATACGATCACCAATGCAAAAAATGGCGCAACAGAAGCGCTGCCTGGCTACAGAAAATTAAATCCGATGGTGTATTGCGGATTATATCCAATAGACAGCGCGAAATTTAATGATCTTCGTGAAGCGTTGGAAAAATTAGAATTAAATGATTCTGCTCTTCAGTTTGAGCCGGAAACATCTCAAGCGTTAGGATTTGGTTTCCGCTGTGGTTTCTTAGGACTTTTGCATATGGAAATCATTCAAGAGCGTATTGAGCGTGAATTTAAAATTGATTTAATTACAACAGCACCGAGTGTAATTTATCACGTCATTATGACGGATGGATCTGAAATAAAAGTTGATAATCCGTCTGCAATGCCGGATCCACAAAAAATTGATCGAGTGGAAGAACCGTATGTAAAAGCAACGATGATGGCTCCAAATGAATACGTTGGTGCTATAATGGAATTATGCCAACAAAAACGCGGTGTATTTATTGATATGCAATATATGGATGAAACACGTGTGAAAATTGTGTATGAAATTCCATTAGCTGAAATCGTTTATGATTTCTTTGATCAGTTAAAATCGAATACTAGAGGGTACGCTTCCTTTGATTACGAATTAATCGGCTATCAACCATCTACACTTGTTAAAATGGATATTCTTTTAAATAGTGAACAAGTAGATGCATTAAGTTTTATTGTGCATAAAGATTTTGCTTATGAACGTGGAAAAATAATCGTGGAAAAATTAAAAGAATTAATTCCTCGTCAGCAGTTTGAGGTTCCGATACAAGCGGCAGTAGGTCAAAAGATTGTTGCCCGTTCCACTATTAAAGCAATGCGGAAAAATGTCCTTGCTAAATGTTATGGTGGAGATATTTCTCGTAAACGTAAATTGTTGGAAAAACAAAAAGAAGGTAAAAAACGAATGAAACAAGTAGGATCTGTGGAAGTTCCGCAAGAAGCGTTTATGGCTGTATTAAAAATGGATGATAGCGATACGAAAAAATAAGATAACAAATGGGGTTAGGCTGCTACTTGCGGCTAACCTCTTTTCTTATTTTGTATGAAAAGGGGCCGGAGCTTCGCTATTTATTAAGTTAGAATCTACCTTTTCCTTATTAGATGGTTAGGAACCTGGGCATGAGTCTCTATGGTAATTTTGCATGGTGATTAAATGTTATTTTTGGGGTAGAAACATTTCTTATGAATATAATCTCTTATAAGTTAAGGTAATATAAATTTTGAAATTAGACGAGTGTCTTAATCCGACGTACAGGATGTACTATTAAAGGCGCTTGCGCTTTTTGTAAAGGTTGTGAAAAATTGATAAAAGCAGCATATCTCCATATTCCTTTTTGTGAACATATTTGTCATTATTGTGACTTTAATAAAGTATTTTTAAAAGGTCAGCCAGTAGATGAGTATTTAGATGCGTTAGAAAAGGAAATAAACTTAACAGTTGCACAATTCGGCAAAAATCCACTTTCGACTATATTTGTCGGTGGAGGCACACCTACCGCGTTGAGTGCGAAGCAGTTAGAAAGACTTTGTCAAATCATTAACGAGCAATTAGTTATGGATGAAACACTAGAATACACGTTTGAAGCAAATCCGGGTGATCTTTCAGAAGATAAATTAAAAGCATTATACAATGGAGGGGTAAATCGCTTAAGTTTTGGTGTTCAATCATTTAATAATGAACTGCTAAAACGAATTGGCAGAACCCATAAAGCAGAAGATGTGTTTACTTCTATAGAAGCAGCAAAAAAAATTGGCTTTCGCAATATTAGTGTCGATTTAATTTACAGTTTACCTGGCCAAACATTAACAGACTTTAAACAAACTTTAGAAACAGCGTTTACATTGGATATTGAGCATTTTTCTGGTTATTCCCTTATTATCGAGCCAAAAACGGTTTTTTACAACTTGCAAAGAAAAGGAAAACTTCCGACTCCAGGTGAAGATGCAGAAGCGGCAATGTATGAGGTGTTGTTAGAAGAAATGCATAAACATGGGTTCGAACAGTATGAAATCAGCAACTTTGCAAAACCGGGCTATAAAAGCCTCCACAATTTAACATATTGGAATAATGAACAATACTTCGGCTTTGGAGCAGGAGCACACGGATATGTAGCAGGTTCTAGACGTTCCAATTATGGACCGCTAAAAAAATATATAGAACCGTTGACGCAAAATCAGCTTCCATTACTCGAAAATTATTCAGTAACAAAAAGTGAAAAAATGGAAGAAGAAATGTTTTTAGGTTTAAGGAAAAATGAGGGAGTAAATATTAGCCTGTTTGAGAATAAATATAATGAAACTCCGTTATCCCTTTTTAATAAAGAAATAGACGAATTAATAAACAGAGAGTTGCTGGTAATAAAAGATAATGCACTTCAATTGACAGAGCGTGGCCGCTTTTTAGGAAATGAAGTATTTCAGTTTTTTTTAAGATAAAGGATAAAATTTTTGAAGTTAGATGAATGTCCAGCTCCAGCGCCTAGCTCTTGTGAAAAATAACCTCATGCCTCTAAAAATAAAAAACCCTTTTTGAGTCATGAGAACATTTTTTTTCAGAGCTGTTCAAGGCGCTTGCGCTTTTAATCTTTGGAAAGCTTGCTTAAACGGTTAAAATATGTTGGAATGCTAAAAGTAACAAAGAAATCATAAGTGAAAACGATTTTTTCTTCGATAAAAAGAACCAAATTATTGACATGTTCCCCGTTTATTTGATAATTTATAAATAGAATTAGCACTCATTGCGAGAGAGTGCTAACAGAGGTGATGAATGTGTTAACAAATCGTCAATTACTTATATTACAAGCAATTGTTGATGATTTTATTTTATCAGCACAACCTGTTGGCTCGAGAAGTTTGTCGAAAAAAGCTGATATTACTTTTAGTTCGGCAACCATAAGAAATGAGATGGCTGATTTAGAAGAGTCGGGGTATATAGAGAAGACGCACTCTTCTTCTGGCAGAGTTCCTTCAGAAAAAGGATATCGTTTTTATGTTGATCATCTTCTAGCGCCACAAAAGCTTCATAAGAAAGACATAGCAACAATAAATTCTGTGTTTGCAGAAAAAATATATGAATTAGAAAAAATTGTGCAAAAATCAGCAAAAATATTGTCTGATTTAACCAATTATACTACTATAGTTCTTGGGCCGGCAATGAAAGAAAATAAGTTGAGGAAGATTCAAATCATTCCTTTAAATGAGCATACGGCAACAGCTATCATTGTTACAGATACAGGACATGTGGAAAATAGAATGTTCCATTTGCCAGGATCGATTGATGCAAGTGAAATTGAAAAAGTAGTAAATATTTTAAACGATAGACTGCTTGGTGTATCACTGGATAAATTGCATAATAAAATATACAAAGAAGTTGCGACTATATTACAGCAGCATATCAGTCACTATGATTATTTTCTGCATTCTCTGTCCGAAACAATGAAAGTGGATCACCATGAAAAATTGTTTTTTGGCGGCAAAACCAATATTCTGAGTCAGCCGGAGTTTCATGATGTAAATAAAATCAGAAAACTGTTAAATATGATTGATGAAGAAGAAGGAATACATGATCTGATACGTAACACTTCAACAGATATCAATATTAAAATTGGAAGAGAAAATAATATTAGCGCAATGGAAAATTGCAGTCTTATTTCTGCCTCATATAATATTGGGGAAGAACAAATAGGATCTATAGCTATTTTAGGGCCTACAAGAATGGAATACTCCAGAGTCGTTAGTCTATTGCGATTTTTAACACATGATTTAACAAAAGTATTAACAAATTTGTATCAAAAATAGTGATGATGGAAATAGTGATTAAATGGAAATTAGTGAACCGTGATTTACTGTTATTGATAAATGATTTAAGTTTGAGTTCAAAAAGGCAACCATTAGACTTTAATTTGTTGACTTTTTGAACATCCTTTAAGGGAGGTGAATATTTTGGCAGAAGAAAAAACAACAAGCAACGAAGAATTAGAACAACAACCTGGTACTCAAGAAGAAATCGTGGAAGACGTATTAGAAGAAGTGGAACCTGCTCCTTCTAATGAAGAAAACACACTTGAAGAAAATATGAAAGCAGCAGAAGCTAAAATTGCTGAATTAGAAACAAAACTTGAAAATGAAGGGAATCGTTACCTTCGACTTCAAGCAGATTTCGATAATTCCCGTCGCAGAGCAAGGCTTGATTTAGAAGCGGCGCAAACATATAGAGCACAAAGCTTAGTACTAGATTTGTTACCAGCTATTGATAATTTCGAGAGAGCACTTAAAATCGAAGCAAGTGAAGAGCAATCCCAAACCTTATACACGGGAGTGGAAATGGTTTACAGAGGTTTGTTAGATGCACTTAAGAAAGAAGGTGTTGAGCCGATTGAATCCGTTGGCAACGAATTTGATCCACATCTTCATCAAGCAGTAATGCAGGAAGAAGTAGAAGGAACGGAGCCTAATAAAGTGGTGGAAGAGTTCCAAAAAGGATATAAACTAAAAGATAGAGTTATTCGTCCTGCGATGGTAAAAGTAAGTCAGTAAAAAGCATTACATAAAAAAATTGGAGGGATATTTCCATGAGTAAAATTATTGGTATTGATTTAGGTACAACAAACTCATGTGTTGCTGTGCTAGAAGGCGGAGAACCAAAAGTTATTCCAAATCCAGAAGGAAACCGTACTGCTCCATCTGTTGTAGCATTTAAAAACGGAGAAAGACAAGTTGGGGAAGTAGCAAAACGCCAATCTATTACAAACCCTAATACAATTATGTCTATTAAACGTCATATGGGTACAGATTACAAAGTAGAAGTTGAAGGCAAAAATTATTCACCACAAGAAGTTTCTGCTATTATTCTTCAATATTTAAAAGGTTATGCAGAAGAATATTTAGGTGAACAAGTAACAAAAGCGGTTATTACTGTTCCTGCCTATTTCAACGATGCGGAGCGTCAAGCAACAAAAGATGCAGGTAAAATTGCTGGTTTAGAAGTAGAACGTATTATTAACGAACCTACTGCAGCAGCACTTGCATACGGTCTTGATAAAACCGAAGAAGATCAAACAATCCTAGTATATGACCTTGGCGGCGGTACGTTTGACGTATCTATTCTAGAATTGGGCGACGGCGTATTTGAAGTTAAATCTACTGCTGGTGACAACCGTCTTGGTGGAGATGACTTTGACCAAGTAATTATCGACTACTTAGTAGAGCAATTCAAAAAAGAAAATGGCATTGACTTAAGCAAAGATAAAATGGCGTTGCAGCGTTTAAAAGATGCAGCTGAAAAAGCGAAAAAAGATTTATCCGGCGTTGCATCTACGCAAATTTCGTTGCCATTTATCACTGCTGGTGAAGCAGGTCCGCTTCATTTAGAAGTTTCTTTATCAAGAGCAAAATTCGAAGAGATTTCAGCTGATTTAGTAGAGCGTACAATGGGTCCTACTCGTCAAGCTCTAAAAGATGCTGGATTAAGCGCTGCTGAAATTGATAAAGTTATTCTAGTTGGTGGTTCAACTCGTATCCCAGCTGTTCAAGAAGCAATTAAAAAAGAAACAGGTAAAGAGCCTCATAAAGGGGTTAACCCAGATGAAGTAGTAGCAATGGGTGCTGCGATTCAAGGTGGAGTTATCACTGGTGACGTAAAAGACGTTGTATTGCTTGACGTTACACCACTATCTCTTGGTATTGAAACAATGGGTGCTGTATTTACAAAATTAATCGATCGCAATACAACAATCCCAACTTCGAAGTCACAAGTATTCTCTACAGCTGCAGATAATCAAACGGCTGTTGATATTCATGTACTTCAAGGGGAACGCCCGATGGCAGCTGACAACAAAACATTAGGAAGATTCCAATTAACGGATATTCCTCCAGCTCCACGTGGAATTCCACAAATTGAAGTTTCTTTTGACATTGACAAAAACGGTATTGTAAATGTTCGTGCTAAAGATCTTGGTACAAATAAAGAACAAACTATTACAATTAAATCTTCTACAGGTTTATCTGATGAAGAAATCGATAAAATGGTAAGAGAAGCAGAAGAAAATGCAGAAGCTGACAAAAAGCGCAAAGAAGAAGTAGAGTTGCGCAATGAAGCAGATCAACTTGTTTTCACTACTGAAAAAACGTTAAAAGATCTTGAAGGTAAAGTAGAAGAAAGCGAAGTAACAAAAGCAAACGAAGCAAAAGATGAATTAAAAGCAGCGATTGAAAAAGGCGATTTAGAAGAAATCAAAGCGAAAAAAGATGCTCTTCAAGAAATCGTACAAAATCTTTCTATGAAGTTATACGAAGAAGCGGCTAAACAAGCGCAGGCTGCACAAGGTGCAGAAGGCCAAAGTGCTGGAAAAGATGATAATGTAGTAGATGCTGAATTTGAAGAAGTAAAAGACGACAAATAAACATCTAACAGTCCGAAAAAGTCAAAGTCAGGTTATTCTTGGCTTTGGCTTTTCTTTTTTTAACAATAGCTCTGTTAAACGATCATGTTGTTTGTAGGAACGGAATCTGCGAGACTCCTGCAGAAAAACGGACTGACAAGACCTCGCAGTGAGGTACGGAGGCCACTGAAAAAGTGTTTTATTAGGGTAAAAATGGTATAGAGAGTTTGAAAACGACCATCATGTTGGTTAGGAGAGGCGTCCGCACGACTCCTGCGGGATTAGCGAGACAGGCGAGACCCCACAGGAGCAAAGCGACGAGGAGGCTCGGCGCTCGCCCCGCGGAAAGCGTGTGGTAAGCCTCGGAAAACCGAACGAAAACTTCTTCGTTGTTTGGATTGTCACTACCTATATTTTATAGCATTTACTTTTTCAGTGACATCGAGGTACGAGCGAGGAGGCTTGAAAGAATGTCTGCGGAAAAGGAGTGGATTCCCTGACCTTTTGAAAATCAATGATGGAATTTAACAGAGCCTTAACGATAAACAGAAATTAGCATGAATGTTATATAAAATATGTGTTCAAAAAGGTTGTATTTTAGAATAGTGAACTGATACAATAGAATTTATGTGAAAAGAATCGGGGAGTGGTAATCAATCATGAATAAAAGAGATTACTATGAAGTTCTTGGGGTAGCTAAAACAGCCTCTAAGGATGAAATAAAAAAAGCATATAGAAAGCTTTCAAAAAAATATCATCCGGATATTAACAAAGAAGCAGATGCGGATGAGAAATTTAAAGAAGTAAAAGAAGCATATGAAGTATTAAGCGATGATCAAAAACGTGCTCATTATGATCAGTTTGGCCATACAGATCCAAATCAAGGATTTGGTGGAGGCGGCGCAGATTTTGGCGGCTTCGGTGGATTTGAAGATATTTTTAATAGTTTCTTTGGCGGAGGCGGCGGCAGAAGACGTGATCCAAATGCTCCAAGACAAGGAGCAGACTTGCAGTATACGATGACATTGTCATTTGAAGAAGCTGCATTTGGCAAAGAAACAGAAATAGAAATCCCACGCGAAGAAACTTGTGAAACTTGTAATGGATCTGGTGCTAAACCAGGAACAAAACCTGTTACATGTAAGCATTGTAATGGTTCTGGACAATTAAACGTGGAACAAAACACACCATTTGGAAAAATTGTAAATAGAAGAACATGTAATTATTGTAATGGAACAGGAAAAGAAATTAAACATAAGTGTTCAACTTGTGGTGGAGCAGGTAAAGTGAAAAAACGCAGAAAAATTTCTGTGAAAATTCCTGCGGGAATCGATGATGGTCAACAGCTTCGAGTAAGCGGTCAAGGAGAGCCAGGTGTTAACGGCGGACCAGCAGGTGATTTATATGTTGTGTTCCAAATTCGAGCACATGAATTCTTCGAACGAGACGGAGAAGATGTATACTGTGAAATGCCGATTACTTTCGTTCAAGCCGCACTTGGCGATGAAGTAGAGATTCCTACCCTGCATGGAAAAGTAAAGTTAAAAGTTCCAGCTGGAACACAAACTGGTACGAAATTCCGATTAAGAGGAAAAGGGATACCAAATGTACGTGGTTATGGTGTAGGAGATCAACACGTGATTGTTCGATTAATTACGCCAACAAAACTAACAGATAAGCAAAAGCAAGTGCTGCAAGAGTTTGCAGAAGTTACAGGTGCTTCTCCACAAGGAGAAGAAGAAGAAAGTTTTTTCTCAAAAGTAAAAAGAGCCTTTAAAGGTGAATAATGATTGGAGTTGGTAGAACATGAAGTGGTCTGAAATCAGTATTCATACAACAAATGAAGCGATTGAACCTATTTCTAATATTTTGCATGAAGCTGGAGCAAGCGGGGTCGTCATTGAGGATCCTTTTGAATTATTAAAAGAAAGAGAAGACCGCTTCGGCGAAATCTACCAATTAAATCCTGATGATTATCCTGAAGAAGGTGTAGTTGTAAAAGCGTATTTACCGATTAACAGCTTCCTTGGTGAAACGGTGGAAGAAATTAAAGAAGCCATAAATAACCTTATTCTTTTTAATATTGATATAGGTTTAAATAAAGTTTCTATCATGGAAGTAAACGAAGAAGAATGGGCAACGGCATGGAAAAAATATTATCATCCTGTCAAAATATCTGAAAAATTTACGATCGTTCCAACATGGGAGAATTATACACCAGTAAATAGTGATGAGCTGATTATTGAATTGGATCCTGGAATGGCTTTTGGAACAGGAACTCATCCAACTACTGTATTATGTATTCAAGCGTTGGAAAGAATAGTAAAAAAAGAAGATGTTGTCATAGATGTAGGAACAGGTTCAGGTGTTTTAAGCATTGCTGGAGCCATGCTTGGAGCAAAGTCCGTCCTTGCCCTTGACTTGGATGAAGTAGCAGTAAATTCTGCTAAGCTTAATCTGAAGTTAAATAAAGTACATGAAGTAGCAAACGTACAGCAAAATAATCTGCTCGACGGCATTGATATAGAAGCAGACGTTATTGTGGCCAATATTTTAGCTGAAGTGATTGTCCGCTTTACAGATGATGTATACCGTTTATTAAAGAAGGATGGCTACTTTATTTCGTCTGGTATTATTTTGCAGAAAAAAGAAGAAGTAAAATGCGCCATTATCGCCTCAGGTTTAGAAATTGTTGAAACGGTACAAATGGAAGACTGGGTCAGCATAACGGCGAAAAAAATACAGTAAGAAAAGCGCAAGCGCCTTGTTCAGCCCCGAAGAAAAATGTTCTCTTGGCTCAAAAAGTTTTAGAGCCAAGAGATTATCTTTCACAGGGCTTAGGCGCTGGCCGGCTAAATACGCCACTTCCTGTGGCAATGCCGGCACTTGTACGTCGGAGCTAGACAGCTATCTAACTTTAGATATAAATTCTGATTATGTAAAAAAAGAGGGAGTTTTCGATGATTCTACGAAAACTTCCACTACTAAGTTAAAAGAAATTAGTGATTTTGAATATCCAATAAAGGTAGGTTTTTCTATTGCAGCGGTATTTTGCGAATAATATTGACAATAATTTTATCATTGAAAAAGAAGATTACCATCATATTGTAAGAGTGATGCGAATGAAAATAGGTGATGAAATTTACTGTGTGAATAACGATCAGCAAATGGCACGTTGTTGCATAGAAAAAATTACCGAAAACCAAATTATTGCGCAAGTGGTACAATGGATAGAAGAGGAAATCGAACTACCTGTTTCTGTTACGATTGTGAGCGGACTGCCAAAAGGGGATAAGCTGGAATGGATTATTCAAAAAGGGACAGAATTGGGTGCATATCAGTTTATCCCTTTTATTGCAACTCGCTCCGTTGTTAAATGGGATGACAAAAAAGCAGATAAAAAGCTTGTTCGTTGGAATAAAATTGCAAAAGAAGCAGCAGAACAGTCCCATCGTAAAAGAATTCCAGAAGTTTCTGCACCAATTAAACTAACATCACTTGTAGAATTGGGCAAAAATTATGATGTAAAATTAATTGCATATGAAGAAGAGGCGAAATCAGGAGAAACTTCTATTCTGGCACAAAATTTATCATCATTAGAAAAAGGGCAGTCTATATTAGTTGTATTCGGTCCTGAAGGTGGATTAACAGACACAGAAGTATCCTTACTTAAGGAAAATGGGTTTCAGACTTGTGGATTGGGCCCAAGAATTTTAAGAACAGAAACAGCACCATTATATTTATTATCTGCTGTTTCCTATCATTTTGAACTATTGAGGTGAATAAACATGCCAACTGTTGCTTTTCATACATTAGGATGTAAAGTAAACCATTATGAAACGGAAGCTATCTGGCAATTATTTAAACAACAAGGATATGAACGAGTAGAGTACGAAAACATTTCAGATGTATATGTTATTAATACTTGTACGGTTACGAATACAGGCGATAAAAAGAGCCGTCAGGTTATTCGACGTGCCGTTCGTAAAAATCCAAATGCAGTGATTTGTGTAACTGGCTGTTATGCTCAAACATCTCCAGCGGAAATTATGGCGATCCCTGGTGTGGATATTGTCGTAGGTACACAAGATCGAGTGAAGATGTTGGAGTATATTGAACAATATAAACAAGAAAGACAACCAATTAACGCGGTTGGGAATATTATGAAAAATCGTGTGTATGAAGAATTGGATGTTCCTGCTTTTACCGATAGAACGAGAGCATCTTTAAAAATACAAGAAGGGTGCAATAATTTCTGTACTTTCTGTATTATTCCATGGGCGAGAGGATTAATGCGTTCAAGAGATCCAAAAGAAGTTATTAATCAAGCACAGAAACTAGTTGATGCTGGATATAAAGAAATTGTTTTAACAGGAATTCATACAGGCGGCTACGGCGAAGATATGAAGGATTATAATTTAGCAAGTCTTCTTCGTGACTTAGAGGCACAAGTAAAAGGGCTGAAACGTCTTCGCATCTCTTCAATTGAGGCTAGTCAAATTACAGATGAAGTAATTGAAGTATTGGATCAATCTAATATTGTTGTTAATCATCTTCATATTCCAATTCAATCCGGTTCAGACACTGTATTAAAGAGAATGAGAAGAAAATATACAATGGAGTTTTTTGCAGAACGAATTACTCGTTTGAAAAAAGCACTGCCAGGATTAGCTGTCACTTCTGATGTAATTGTGGGATTCCCCGGTGAAACGGAAGAAGAATTTATGGAAACGTATCAGTTTATAAAAGAACATAAATTTTCTGAATTACATGTATTCCCGTATTCAAAACGTACAGGTACACCAGCAGCGAGAATGGAAGACCAAATAGACGAAGAGATTAAAAATGAACGTGTTCACCGTTTAATTGCATTGTCTGATCAATTAGCAAAAGAATATGCTTCTCAATATGAAGGAGAAGTAGTTGAGGTTATTCCAGAGGAAGTTTATAAAGAAAATGGTAATTTGTATGTAGGCTATACGGACAATTATTTAAAAGTAGTATTTCCTGCAAATGAAGAAATGGTCGGACAAATTGTGAAAGTAAAAATAACTAAAGCTGGATATCCGGTAAACGAAGGACAATTTGTTCGGGTAATGGATGTTGTCGATCAAGAACAAGCAATCGTTTAGATGACCTTTTATATAAAGGAGAAATAATAATGAGCAAAAATATAGCAAAAATGATTGATCATACATTATTAAAAGCAGATGCGATCGAAAACCAAATCAAGCTATTATGTGAAGAGGCGAAACAATACGAATTTGCTTCTGTTTGTGTCAATCCTACTTGGGTAAAAACAGCAAGTGAGTTATTAGCAGGAACAAATGTAAAAGTTTGTACCGTTATTGGTTTTCCTTTAGGGGCAACTACATCTGCTGTCAAAGCATTTGAAACAAAAGATGCAATCGAAAACGGAGCAACAGAAGTAGATATGGTAATTAATATCGGCGCATTAAAAGATAATAATTATGCTCTTGTTAAAGAAGATATTAAAGCAGTTGTTCAAGCTGCAGATGGAAAAGCGTTGACAAAAGTGATTATTGAAACAAGTTTGTTGACAGATGAAGAGAAGGAAGCTGCTTGTCGTTTAGCGGTTGAAGCAGGTACTGATTTTGTGAAAACATCTACGGGATTTTCTACAGGTGGAGCAACTGCTGCAGATATTCAATTAATGAGAAAGACTGTTGGTCCTGATATTGGCGTAAAAGCATCAGGCGGGGTTAGAAGCAGTGAAGATACAGAAAAAATGATCGAAGCAGGCGCTACAAGAATTGGAGCAAGTTCAGGCGTTGCGATTGTAAATGGCTTAACAAGCAACAGTGATTATTAATATGGGTAAAGGGGCTGTTCAATAGTCGATTTCGGCTATTGGATGCCCCTTTTTATTTTCAACACTGATATATCAACATTCTTTTTTTTTTAATTTTCAATAGATTTACCCTTTTGGGACAGCCCCTTTATTTATGCATTTTCATGATCCATCTCCCGAAATGTGGTGCAAAAGGAAGAACCAATAAGGAAGTGACAACATTAAATAATAAACTTGCATGTGCAAGCTGAACATCTTTTATTGGGGTTAGTGCTTCTACTATCTGCTTTAATAGTGATAGAAAAGGATAAAAAAGGACTACTCCACCGATATTAAGCCAAATATGTGCATACGCACTTAGTCGTGCTCCTCTTTCTGCTCCAACGGAAGCTAAATAAGACGTAATACATGTACCAATATTTGATCCTAGCATAACGGCAATACCCGTTTCAATTGGAAGCAATCCAGCTGTTAAAAAGCCCATGATGATTCCAATGGTAGCTGTACTTGATTGAATAAGAGCGGTTAAAATGATGCCAACAAATACGGCTAATAAAGTTCGGTCAGACAGGTAGAATAGAAAATTTTCAATAAATGGTTGATGCTGGACAATATTAGCGAAATATTTAAAACCTCTCATCGTCGTGAACACGATTGCAATTCCAAATAACACACATCCAATACTTCTCATTTTCTTTTTATTTACTAAAATAAAGAAGACTCCTATTACAGCTAATGGCAAAAGAAAATTATCTATATTAACTGTGATAAATTCAGTTGTAAATGTAGTGCCGATATTCGTGCCAAGGATAATGCCGATTGATTGGGGAAAAGTAAGGGCACCTGCAGATATAAGCCCGATTGTGAGTACCATGACAGCGGAACTGCTTTGTAGAATAGATGTTATGATAATGGAAATAATCATGCCCTTCCAAGGTTTATCTGTTAGCCGTTCTAACCAAATTTTTAATGACTGGGAAGATAAATGAAAAAGACCTGTGCGCAATAATGTCATTCCGAAGATAAATAAAAGAATTAATAAGATAAAAAGAACCATATATATCATTTTTTTTCACTCCCTCAAGAAACTATATGACTGGAAAGGGAAGGACATGCCGTTTTGAAATAAAAGTATAGAATATCTTTTGTGACAGAAAATAATAAAAGACAGTAAGAAATCAAATTTTTTACTGTTTTCTTAAAAACATTTACAAGTACTAGGCTAAATACAGTTGACCTTGATTCGTTGATATATTATAATGTCAAAGTACATGTAAACCATGTTGAATGTTAGTGTGTTGTGTTCGGAGGGAGGGAAAGAGAATGTCTAAAACCGTCGTTCGTAAAAACGAATCGCTTGAAGATGCTCTTCGTCGCTTCAAACGTTCAGTATCAAAAACTGGTACTTTGCAGGAAGCTAGAAAGCGCGAATTCTACGAAAAACCTAGTGTTAAGCGTAAGAAAAAATCAGAAGCAGCAAGAAAACGTAAGTTCTAATGAGAGGGTGTATTAATTGAGTCTTCTCGAACGTTTAAATACCGATATGAAGCAAGCGATGAAAAACAAAGAAAAAGATAAACTCATTGTTATTAGAATGTTAAAAGCTGCCATTCAAAATGAAAGCATTAAGATTGGTAGTGAACTTTCTGAAGACGACGAGTTATCTGTCCTTTCTCGCGAAGTAAAACAACGCAAGGACTCCCTCCATGAGTTTGAAAAAGCAGGTCGTCAAGATCTTGTTGACAAAGTACGTGCGGAGTTACAACATGTTGAAATATATATGCCTAAACAACTTTCTGAAGAGGAACTATCAGAAATTGTTGTTTCTGTCATTGCAGAAACAAATGCTTCTTCCAAGAAAGAAATGGGAAAAGTGATGGCTGCTTTAATGCCAAAGGTTAAAGGTAAAGCAGATGGTTCACTAGTAAATAAACTTGTACAACAACACCTTTCATAAATTGATTTTGTTTTAAGGCTGCAGTAGAAACTGCAGCCTTTTTACGTAAGATAAAATTTTTTACTTAGGTAGCTTGGGGTGTACAGGAGCGAGGCGCTTGCAATTATCTTATGAAACTGTTGGTTTTAATAAAAATAATTAGGAAGTCCCTTTTGATTTTCATAAAGGGTTTATCAAGGACAAACTAAAGATAAAAAGACCTAAGTTTTGTCCTGTCACAAAAATGAAACTTTTTTCATTTTTCACCGTAAACATACATAAAGAAAGATTTAACGAACGAAGAAAGGAGGTAAACATGGGAAGAAATTTACGATTATTTGCACAATTTCTTTTTGTTTTTTTATTATCCTTCATTCCTAGTACTGCTTTTGCAAGTGGTAGGCAAATTGTCTATAAGATTGCGCTGGAGGAAACGGCTGCGGATAAAATAGCAAGGTTTGCAACTAATCCTTATATTATTACCCTATTATTAACGATAGGATGTTTAGGACTAATGATTCAATTATTTACTCATGGATTTGGTCTGCCGGGATTAGTAGCTCTCACCTCGTTCTTATTATTTTATTATGGACATATAGTGTCTGGCCTTGCCGGATATGAAACGATCCTATTATTTGTAGTTGGAATTGTTTTACTGTTTTTAGAGTTATTTATTCCAGGTGGAATTGTTGGCATTTTAGGTGGAATTGCGATTGTTACGAGTTTATTTCTTGCAGGTAGAAATATTGTTCAAATGGGAATAAGCATACTCATTGCAATAGGAATTTCCATCCTTGCATCTATTATAATGGTAAAGGTGTTGGGTAAAAGAATGAAGTTCTTTAAAAAAATGATTTTAACAGATACCACCAATACAGAAAGTGGATATGTTTCGAATCAAAATCGGACGGATTTAGTCGGAAAAATCGGTACAACATTAACGGCGCTTCGTCCTGCTGGAACAGTAGTAATAAAAGAGGAGCGGATTGATGTCGTAAGTGAAGGTATTTTCATTGAAAAAAATACGAAAGTGAAAGTGGTAAAAGCTGAAGGTGCAAGAATAGTCGTTCGAGAAGCAGATACAGATATTAAAGGAGGATAAGAAATGTTTGGTTTCGAAATTTTTTGGGTTGCCATTATTGTATTGGCTGTTATTTTATTAGGAGTACTGTTAACATTTGTTCCTATTATGCTGTGGATTTCCGCATTGGCTGCAGGTGTTAAAATAAGCATCTTTACACTTATAGGAATGCGTTTAAGAAGGGTTATTCCAAGTCGTGTTGTAAACCCGCTTATTAAAGCGCATAAAGCAGGCCTTCAAGTAACCATCAATCAGCTGGAAAGCCATTATTTAGCAGGCGGGAATGTAGACAGGGTAGTTAATGCATTAATTGCTGCTCATCGTGCCAATATTGAACTAACATTTGAAAGATGTGCTGCCATTGATTTAGCAGGTCGTGATGTTTTAGAAGCAGTGCAAATGAGTGTTAATCCAAAGGTAATTGAAACGCCATTTATTGCTGGTGTGGCAATGGATGGGATTGAAATGAAAGCAAAAGCGAGAATTACGGTGCGTGCCAATATTGAAAGACTGGTTGGGGGAGCAGGAGAAGAAACAATTGTTGCCCGTGTCGGCGAAGGGGTAGTATCCACGATTGGTTCGTCTGATAACCATAAAAAAGTATTAGAAAATCCTGATTTAATTTCCCAAACAGTTTTATCAAAAGGGCTGGATGCAGGTACAGCATTTGAAATTCTATCGATTGATATTGCAGACGTGGATATCGGTAAAAATATCGGTGCAGAATTACAAACAGAACAGGCAGAAGCGGATAAAAAGATAGCGCAGGCAAAAGCAGAAGAACGCAGAGCAATGGCTGTTGCCCAAGAACAAGAGATGAAAGCGAGAGTAGAAGAAATGCGGGCAAAAGTGGTTGAAGCAGAAGCAACCGTGCCTATGGCAATGTCAGATGCTCTCCGTTCAGGCAATATTGGCGTAATGGATTATATGAACTTGCAAAATATAACAGCTGATACGGAAATGAGAGGGTCTATCGGCAAGTTGACTAACGAAAAAGATAAGAACGACAAATAAGTAAAGAAAATCTAGAGAGGAGTAAACTCTTTGGAATATATCTCAATCATTGCTATAGTGGTAGGATTTATTTTTTCCATGCTGCAAAAAGAGAAAAAATCTAGTCCGAAAAACAAAACTAATCAGCAAAAGCCGTTTTCACTGCCGGAAGATGAAGTTTTTACAGAAAAAAACATTTATGAAAATACCGAAGAAATAGTGGACACAGTTGAAACTGAATTAGAACAAATAAAAAAAGAAAAAGCCCTATTGGAGAAAAAACTTAAAAGCATCGAATTGTATAACAAAAAGATGACAAAAGATACTTTTAACTCAAAAAAATCTGGAGACGGTTTATTTTCAAAGGATAAGCTAATAGATGCTGTTATTCTATCAGAAGTGATTTCTCCTCCAAGAGCAAAAAACGGCCATAAAATAAATGGCTCTGTTAAACGATAATGTTGTTTATAGGAAGGGAATCTGGGAGACTCCTGCGGAAAAACGGGTTTACAAGACCTGCAGTAAGGTACGAGCGAGGAAGCTTGAAAGAATGTCCGCGGAAAAGGGAGTGGATTCCCTGACCTTTTGAAAATCAACAATGGAATTTAACAGAGCCAAATGAATAAATACAGTAAAACGCACCGCTCTAGCAGTATGTTTTCACCCGGTTGATATCCTGAGCATTTCTTCAAGGCAAAGAATAAACTTTTGCATGAAATAGGTGCTAGAACCTCCTTTTTTCTCATACATATGAGAGGAAAGGGGGTTCTTTTTTTATGGCTAAAAAATGGGGATACAGCTTGCGGAACTGGGTAATAAAAAACTTAGAGCTTCCTCAAGATGTCATGATGGACTTACCTAGGATTACGATGATTGGTCAAATTCATATTTATATTGAGAACCACCGTGGATTGATTACATTTTCTGATAACGAATTAAGGCTGCTGCTAAAACAAGGACAGCTTTTAATAAAAGGAAAAGGATTTGTTATTAAAACAATTATGCCTGAAGAAATATTGTTAGAAGGAAAAATAGATCACGTAATGTACATAAATGATTAACTTGGGAGGAAGCTATGAAAAATCATTGGATAGAATTTTTTACAGGCATTATAACAGTAAAGGTAACAGGAAAAGGGTTGGAGAGGCTGCTAAATCAATTGATGCGGAACGATATATCTGTTTGGAATGTAAAAAAACATGGTACAAAAACGATCACATTTCAAATGAACCTACGCAAGATAAAGGAATTACGCCCTATTATTCGAGGCAGCGGCTGTAAAATAGAGTTCCAGCACAAGTCTGGAGCTCCCTTTCTTTATAAAAGATTAATGAAAAATAGTGGTTTTGTAATAGGGATTTTCCTTTTTTTTGGACTAGTTTTTGCTTTATCCAATATGGTATGGGGTATTGAAATAAAAGGAGCCAACCCAGCAACAGAATACAAGATCCGAAAGCAGCTTGATAAAATGGATATTAAAATCGGAAAATTTCAATTCTTTAATAAAGAATTAGATGCCATTCAGGCTGAGCTGACGAATAGCATTAATGATATTACATGGGTAGGTGTGGAATTAAAAGGGACAACTTATCATTTTCAAGTAGTGGAAAAAAATGAGCCGGAAAAAATAGAGAAAACAAGTCCGCAAAATCTGATTGCGAAAAAAAAAGCTACTATTGTGACTTATTTCATTGAAGAAGGAGAAAAAGTTTTTAACGTGAATGATGTCGTAAAAAAAGGGCAGCTCCTTGTGACAGGTACGATAGGAAAGGATGAAAATACGCGCATTGTTGCAGCAAAAGGGAAGATATGGGGAGAGACATGGTATAAATCTGATGTTACGATTCCATTAGAAAGCAAGTTCCAAGTATTTAATGGGAATGAAAAACAAAAGCATTATGTAAAAATAGCAGATATTCATATCCCGATATGGGGATTTGGAAAAATAAAATATAAAAAATATGAATTGGAAGAAAACGAAAGGAAAATAAAGTTTTTAAAATGGGATCTGCCAATCTATATGGTGAATAAAACATATAGAGAAAAGGAAGAAGTAATCAGAACCTATACAAAAAAAGAAGCGGTGGAAAAAGGCAAAGAAATGGCTAGAAAAGATGTATTAGCTAAAATAGGGGAAGACGGGAAAATAAAGGAAGAAAAAATTTTGCGCCAAACTATAAAGAATGGTAAAGTAATAATAACAATAGATTATACAACCATAGAAAATATCGCGAAAGAACAACCTATAACTCAAGGAGACTTGGAATGACAGAAGATTTAAAAACAATGAATGTTAAATTAAATGGCCCTAATGAAGCCGTAGCATTACTAGGAAATGGAGACAGCAATCTAGAAGTATTAGAAAAGGAATTGGATTGTAATATCGTAACAAGAGGAGAGACATTGCATGTTTCATCCACAAATCCTGACAGTATTGATCTTGTTGGTGACATCGTGGAAAAGCTATTGTATGTTATCCGAAAAGGCATATCCATTAGTCAAAGGGATGTTGTTTACGCCATTTCATTAGCGAAAAAAGGGACGTTAGAATATTTTGATTCATTATATGATGAAGAGATTGCTAAGACGATTAAAGGCAAATCGATTCGAGTAAAAACAATTGGTCAAAGCGAATATATTCGTGCGATTAAACGAAAGGACCTTGTGTTCGGAATTGGTCCTGCTGGAACTGGTAAAACATATTTAGCTGTTGTTATGGCGGTTAATGCATTAAAAAATGGAAAAGTGAATAAGATTATTTTGACAAGGCCTGCGGTGGAGGCTGGGGAAAGTTTAGGGTTTTTACCAGGTGATTTAAAAGAAAAGGTTGATCCATATTTGAGACCGCTTTATGATGCCCTCCATGATGTTTTAGGTACAGAGCATACGGCACGTTTAATAGAGCGAAATACGATTGAAGTCGCACCTTTAGCGTATATGAGGGGAAGGACTCTTGAAGATGCATTTATCATTTTAGATGAAGCGCAAAACACCACACAAGCGCAAATGAAAATGTTTTTAACAAGGCTTGGTTTTGGATCTAAAATGGTGATTACAGGTGATCAAACACAAATTGATTTGCCAAAAGGGGTTAAATCTGGTCTTGTTGTTGCGGAAAGGATATTACAAAAAGTATCAGATATTGCTTTTGTGCATCTAGAAGAAAGCGATGTAGTCCGGCATCCATTAGTAGGAAAAATAGTACTGGCTTATAAAGAACAAGAGAGCTGAAAAAAATAGATAGAACAGCCGAATCTCCCGTCTTTAATAGAGGATATAGGGAGAATCGGCTTTTTAAAGTGTTGTTTAAAAAGGAATGAATAGATAATTATGCACGAAAATTGGAAAAAAAGATGAAAACGACCGAAAAAACTGTTATGATTTTACATATTACGTCAAAATACGGGCGGTATATTTTTACGAAAGATAGGAGGTTATTATGAATTTCTTTCGTAATTTTGTTCAAAGCATAAAAAACTTAATGAATGCTAGCATCATGAAAATAATTTTATTTGTATTGATTGGTGCTGTGTTATTTTTTTCGATGTTTAGTAATGTAAAACCCGAAAAATTAAATGTCAGTTTATTTACAGTAGCAGACCAAACGATCCGATCTCCGATTACAGTCGAAGATAAAGTAAGTACGGAAAAGAAAAAAGAAGATAGTAAAAATCAAGTTCAAGATGTATATGTTGTTAATAAGGAAATTACGCAAAATAGAGTAGATTTAATCTCATCTATTTTTGATTCTGCTACAGAAGTAAATAACGAAGTGGCAAAAAATATCGAAGAACAAAAGAAAAAAAATGCACAAAATGATAACGGAGAGGAGAAGGTTTCAGAACCTTCGATAAATGAAAAACTCGATCTCTTAAAGGGAAAGTTAACAGATAATGTCCTAAAGGAAGTATTGGATACATCCTTGAAAACGCTTCTTTCCTACTCTCAAGAAGATTTAGACATAGCAAAAGATATTACCGTCACAGCCATTAATAGGGTGATGAATAATAAAATTCCTTCAAATGAAGTTGAAAATGCCAAGAAGCGTATAGAAGAAGAATTAAAGAGTAATTACAGCCTAAGTTCAGATTTAAAAAGTGCTTCTGTTGATTTAGGCAGATTTGCCATTATTCAAAATGAATTTTATGATCCTTCTGCTACGGAAGAATTGCGACAACAAGCGGTTGATAACGTTGATCCGGTTAAAATATTACAAGGTCAAATTCTCGTGGAAGAAGGTCAATTAATAAGCAGAGAAGTGTACCGCCAATTAGAATTGGTAGGTTTATTGGCAAGTAAAAACTCAATTCAGCCATTTATAGGGCTTGGAATGATTATTGTAGCCATTCTTTCGCTTCTATATTATTATTTATTAGTTATCGATGTTAAAAAGGAAACAAAACAAACGTATACGATTATATTCAGTCTTATTTTTCTGCTCAGTATTTTATTAATGAAAACAATCAGCATCTTTCAACAGTTTCAATTTACAGAGATTGGGTATATTTTTCCAGCGGCCATGGCTGTCATGTTAATAAAGATACTTATTGAAGAGAAATTTGCTATTATTGTAACTGTAACACTTGGCGTTTGTGGAATGATTATGTTTAATGAAGGTGTTTCCGGGACGTTTAATGTTGCCATGGGTGTGTATATTATTGCTGGAGGCATGGGGGCAATCTTGTTTCTTAAAAAACATAATCAGCGCTCTAATATTTTGCAAGCGGGGCTGTTTGTTTCCTTTATAAATATCATTAACATCCTTTCTATGCTTTATTTGCAAAATGGTCAATACGGTGCGAAGGAGTATGGTTTTTATATCATGACAGCTTTTATTTCTGGAATTGCCTCAGCTGTGCTGACGATTGGTTTATTGCCATTTTTTGAAGCTGGTTTTGGCATTATATCCACGATGAAATTAATTGAGCTGTCTAATCCGAACCATCCGTTATTAAAGAAAATTTTAACAGAGACGCCTGGAACGTATCATCATAGTGTGATGGTTGCCAATTTAGCAGAATCTGCTTGTGAAGCAATTGGAGCAAATGGTTTATTAGCTAGAGTTGGTTGTTATTACCATGATATTGGCAAAACAAAAAGGCCGCATTTTTTTATTGAAAATCAAATGAGTATGGGGAATCCACATGATCGATTGCCGCCGCAAGCTAGTAAAAACATCATAATAGCGCATGCTGTGGACGGAGCACAATTGTTAAGGAAGCATAAAATGCCGAAAGAAATTGTAGATATTGCGGAACAGCATCATGGTACATCGCTTTTAAAATATTTTTATTTTAAAGCAAAAGAAAAAGGGTTAGATGTAAAGGAAGGGGATTTTCGTTATCCTGGACCAAAAGCCACAACGAAAGAAGTCGCGATTATCGGGATTGCTGATAGTGTAGAAGCCGCTGTTAGAAGTTTAACTTCTCCTACAACAGAACAAATTGAAGGGTTAATTAAAAATATTATTTCCGATCGATTGCAGGATGGCCAATTAGATGATTGTGATTTAACATTAAAAGAGCTAGAAATAATCAGAAATACACTTTGTGAAACATTAAAAGGAATCTTTCATTCAAGGATTGAGTATCCAGATATGAAAAAGTAAAGGACGAACAAATATGAAAATCGAAATTGATTTTATGGATGAAACAGATAAAGTCGAAGAAAAGGACATAAGCACAATTCAAGAGCTAATTCAATTTGCAGCTGTAAAACAAGGATTAGAAGGCGATGTAGAAATGTCTGTCACGTTTGTGGATAATGATAGAATTCAGGAAATAAATAAAGAATACCGAGAAAAAGATCAGCCGACTGATGTTATCTCTTTTGCAATGGAAGAGCTTGGAGAAGGTGAAATACAATTAGTAGGTGTTAATATGCCAAGAGTATTAGGGGATATCATCATTTCAATTGACAAAGCTCAAGAGCAAGCATTAGAATATGGCCATTCCTATATGAGAGAACTTGGTTTTTTAGCTGTACATGGATTTCTTCATTTATTAGGATATGACCATCTTACAAAAGAGGAGGAAGACGTAATGTTCTCACTTCAAAAGGAAATTTTAGATGAGTTTGGGCTCAAAAGATAAACGAATCATAAAAAACAGTCAATTATCCTCCTTTCGCTTAGCTTTGTCAGGAATAAAAACTGCAATAATATCAGAAAGAAACGTAAAAATTCACCTCATTATCTCGATTATTGTTATAGTGCTTGGCAGTTATTACAATGTATCTGTTACGGAATGGATTGTTCTTTTTATCGTGATGGGATTGGTTATAGCGATGGAGATTATGAATACTGCTCTTGAACGCGTTGTTGATTTAGTAACAAAAGAATATCATCCCCTCGCTAAGGAAGCAAAAGATATTGCAGCTGGCGCTGTGTTTATTGCTGCATTACTATCAATTGTGATTGGCTTGATTATTTTTATCCCAAAAATATTTGCAGGTGGATAAATTACATAAATTTTCACAGAAAACCTAAATGAAAAAGGAAATTTGTTTTGGTATAGAAGATGTGCTATCCATTGCAAATTTCTTTTTTTATGCTTTGAACAATAAATTTTGTACTGGGTAAAACCTGTTTTTTTCTCATCCCTTTATTGGACATAGGATATAGTATATAATTTTTATATAGTATTTTTGTTAAAGAGATTGTATTTTTTTCTAATCTGGCTTCGCGTCAGATGATGTTTTATGAAAAATAGTCGATTTATTGAAAACGTTATATTTTTACTATAAAATATTTTTCAACCACTGGATGGAAGTAAAAAGGGAATTTCCTGTGGGGCAAAACCACTAAATTCTAAAATTTTAACAAAACAACTAAAAATAACTATCTTAATAAGGTAAAATGAAGTGAGGGATGATCATTGAATGAAAAACAATTAATAGAAGAAGCAAAAAAAGCAAGAGAAAAAGCGTATGTTCCTTATTCAAAGTTTAAAGTTGGTGCTGCCCTCTTAACTGCAGATGGAGAAGTATACCATGGTTGCAATATTGAAAATGCATCTTATAGTGCAACAAATTGTGCAGAAAGAACAGCCATTTTTAAAGCAGTTTCTGAAGGCGACACTACTTTTACTATGTTAGCAGTTGTAGCTGATACAAATGGACCAGTATCGCCATGTGGAGTTTGCAGACAGGTTATTTCAGAATTTTGTCCAAAAGACATGCAGGTTGTACTAACCAATTTGCAAGGAGAAATTTTAACAACAACAGTAGGAGAATTACTGCCACTAGCATTTTCATCGGAGGATTTAAATGAACATAAATAATAGCAATGAACATAAATCAGGATTTATCAGTATTATTGGAAGACCGAACGTAGGAAAATCAACTTTTTTAAATAGGGTAATTGGACAAAAGATCGCCATTATGAGTGATAAGCCTCAAACGACTCGAAATAAGGTTCAAGGGGTTTTAACAACAGATGATTCACAGTTGATCTTTATTGATACACCAGGCATTCATAAACCGAAGCATCGTCTTGGCGATTTTATGATGAAAGTGGCTCAGAATACACTAAAAGAAGTGGACTTGATTTTATTTATGGTAAACGCGGAAGAAGGGTTTGGAAGAGGAGAAGAATTTATTCTTGAGAAATTCCAAAATATTAAAACGCCTATTTTTCTTGTCGTAAATAAAATTGATACGATTCATCCTGACAAATTACTAACGGTTATTGATTCGTATAAAGAGAAATATCCTTTTAAAGAGATTGTGCCAATTTCTGCATTGGAAGGTAATAATGTAGAAAAATTATTGGAGCAAATTAAGGGGTATATGCCAGAAGGACCGCAGTTTTATCCAGCAGATCAAGTAACAGACCATCCAGAACGCTTTATTGTATCTGAATTAATCAGAGAAAAAGCACTGCACTTAACAAGAGAAGAAATTCCGCATTCATTAGCAGTTGTGATTGATAAAATGGAAAAAAAGCAAAATGATATTGTGCATGTAATGGCGACAATTGTAGTGGAGAGAGACTCGCAAAAAGGCATTGTAATCGGGAAGCAAGGCAGCATGTTAAAAGAAGTTGGCAAAAGAGCAAGAATAGATATTGAAAATCTGCTTGGAACGAAAGTTTTCTTAGAACTATGGGTGAAAGTTCAAAAAGATTGGCGAAATAAAATGACACAATTAAGGGACTTTGGCTTTAGAGAAGACGAATATTAATTTTTTTTATGCGAATTCGCTGGAAAGTAAAAATCACTTTCTGAGTTAAATGAACATTTTTCTTCGGGGCTGATCAAGGCGCTTGCGCTTTTCTGTTTTATACATTTTTTTAATTAGCAATATTTTCGTCTTATGATTTTGAAAAGACAGGCTATGATAAGGTTAAAGCTATAAAATGCTAGTTTTTAAAATTGAAAGGTGGGTTTATGATGTTAGACTTTACCTGGAAAGTTTTTTCTCAAACAGGTAATATTGATACTTATCTACTCTTTAAAGAATTAGAAAAGGATAATCATGAAATACCAGAACCTCAAGATGAGGAGCTAGCAAATTTTGATTTCCCCATCTCATAGAACTGTCTCTTATTAGAGGTTGTTCAAAAAGATCAGGTTATCCTTCTTTTTGAATACGTGCTTATTAGGGATGGTGAGTTTTGATGCTAGAAAAATGTGAAGGCATCGTACTAAAAACAACCAATTATGGCGAAACGAATAAAGTAGTGACTTTATATACCCGTGAATGGGGAAAGGTTGGAGTAATGGCAAGGGGGGCGAGAAAAGCGAATAGCAGACTTTCTGCTGTTACCCAACCTTTTACATATGGATATTATTTAGTCCAAAAAAGCATTGGTCTTGGACTAATGCAGCAAGGTGAAATGATCACAAGCATGCGTTCGTTAAAAGAAGATATTTTTTTAACAGCATATGCAAGTTTTATTGTTGAACTTACCGATAAATGTGTCGACGAAAAAAAACCGAATCCATACCAGTTTGAATTGCTTTATCAAACACTTCAATATATAAACGAAGGGTATGATGCTGAGGTTTTAGCCTTTATTTACGAAATGAAAATGGTCAATGTGCTTGGTTTATATCCGATACTTGATAAATGCAGTGTATGCGGTGCAGTTGATGGTCATTTTTCTTTTTCTATTCGGGAAGGCGGATTAATTTGTCATCGCTGTACAGACAAAGATCCATATCATTTTAAAATTTCTCAAGCAACCATAAAATTACTAAGAGTTTTTTATTATTTTGATTTGGCGAGACTTGGCAATATCTCTATTAAACCAGAAACAAAAAAAGAATTGAATATGATTATTTCTGCTTATTATGAGGAGTATTCGGGCTTATTTTTAAAAACAAAAAAATTCCTTAACTCTTTGAAAGACTTTGGCAAGCAATTAGAATAGAGGTTGACAATAGAAAATTTTTTCGTTAATATTCTTGGTATTAAAATAGTTGCGTTGAAAAGAAAGTAGTACTTAATTACCTTTTGGGTAAGCGAGCCTAGGATAGTGAAAGCTAGGTGCAAAAGCATTAAGGAAGGCGTTCATGGAGCAACATTAACGGAAAGTGGCTGCTTTTTGCAGCAAATAGGGTGGAACCGCGGGTTAACTCTCGTCCCTATGCTAATAGTTTTAGCATAGGGACGAGAGTTTTTTGTTTTTTATCCTATTTTAGAGATGAAAAATTCTATTAGCTCTTATGCTATTACTTAATTATTTTTTGTTGATTATTTTGGAGGTGTAGACAAGCAATGAATATTCAAAACATGATTTTAACATTGCAAAAACATTGGTCAGATTATGGTTGTATTTTAATGCAGGCATACGATGTTGAAAAGGGTGCGGGAACGATGAGCCCTTATACTTTTTTACGAGCAATAGGTCCAGAGCCATGGAATGTTGCTTATGTAGAACCATCTAGAAGACCAGCAGATGGAAGATACGGAGAAAATCCAAACCGCTTATATCAGCATCATCAATTTCAAGTGATTATGAAGCCGTCACCGGATAATATCCAGGAATTATACTTGGATTCATTAAAAGCGTTAGGAATTAATCCGTTGGAACATGATATTCGTTTTGTAGAAGATAACTGGGAAAATCCTTCGTTAGGATGTGCCGGTCTTGGTTGGGAAGTTTGGTTGGATGGAATGGAAATTACCCAATTTACCTATTTTCAACAAGTTGGTGGGTTAGAATGTAAACCAGTTTCCGTTGAAATAACATATGGAATTGAAAGACTTGCTTCTTATATTCAAGATAAAGAAAATGTTTTTGAATTAGAATGGACGGATGGCTTTACGATAAAAGACATTTTTTATCAGCCGGAATATGAACACAGTAAATATACTTTTGAAACATCAGATACGGAGATGCTGTTTAACTTATTTTCTATTTATGAAAAAGAAGCGCACAGACAAATGGATGAAGGTTTAGTTCACCCTGCCTATGATTATGTTTTAAAATGTTCACATACATTTAATCTACTGGATGCAAGAGGGGCTATCTCTGTAACAGAAAGAACGGGGTATATTGCACGATGCCGTAATTTGGCTCGTAAAGTTGCGAAAACATTTTATGAAGAACGAGAAAAGTTAGGATTCCCAATTTTAAAAAGCAAGGAGGCTGAATAATATGAGCAAAAGAGACTTGTTATTAGAAATTGGTCTAGAAGAAATGCCGGCACGATTTGTAACAAGCAGTACGAATGCATTAAAAGATAAAGTCGAAGCATGGTTAAATGAAAAACAATTAGCATACACTGGTGTTCAAGCTTTTTCTACACCTAGAAGATTAGCTGTGCTTGTAAGCGAGTTGGATGAAGCACAAAAGGATGTAGAAGAAGAAGCAAAAGGACCAGCAAAAAAAATTGCCCTTAATGAACAAGGGGAATGGTCAAAAGCTGCTGTTGGTTTTACAAGAGGCCAACAAATGACAGTTGAAGATATATTCTTTAAAGAAATAAATGGCATTGAATATGCACATGTCAAAAAATTCATTAAAGGGCAAGCGACAAATGAATTATTGGCAGAATTAAAAGATATCATTTTAAGCTTAACTTTCCCGAAAAATATGCGTTGGGCAAATAATGATCTTCGTTATATACGTCCAATCAAATGGATAGTTGCTTTATTTGGAAAAGAAGTCATCCCTTTTACTATTACGAATGTTACTACAAGCAACACATCTTTAGGTCATCGTTTTCTTGGAGAAGAAATTACATTCGAACGTCCTAGTGATTATGAAGAAGTATTATTAGGTCAATTTGTGATGGCAAATGCTGCAGAACGTAAAAAAGCAATTGTATCGCAAATTAAAAAATTAGAAGAAGAAAATAACTGGGTTATTCCAATAGATGAAGATTTATTAGAGGAAGTAACAAATTTAGTTGAATATCCAACAGCATTATTTGGGAAATTTGAAGAGTCTTTTTTAGAGCTGCCTAATGAAGTCCTTATTACAAGTATGAAAGAACACCAACGATATTTTCCAGTGAAATCAAAACAAGGAACACTACTTCCGTTTTTTGTTACCGTAAGAAATGGTGACCACCAACACTTAGAAAAAGTGGCAAAAGGGAATGAAAAAGTGTTGCGAGCACGACTTGCCGATGCAGCATTTTTCTACAAAGAAGATCAAAAATTACAGATTGAGACATTATTAGAAAAATTGCAGTCCATTGTTTACCATGAAGAAATTGGTACATTAGCTGAAAAAGTGAACAGGGTTCGTACATTAACCAATAAAATGGCAGACATGCTGCAGCTAAACGAACTAGAAAAACAGAATGCAGCAAGAGCAGCACAAATTGCTAAGTTTGACCTTGTTACCAATATGGTATACGAATTTCCTGAATTGCAAGGTTTAATGGGAGAAAAGTATGCTCTTCAAAAAGGAGAAAAAGCAGAGGTTGCCAAAGCGATCTACGAACATTATATGCCGCGTCATGCAGAGGATGACACTGCACCTAGCAATGAAGGGGCCGTCCTTTCCATTGCAGAAAAATTAGATACGATTGTTGCGTTCTTCAGTATAGGATTGATCCCAACCGGTTCTCAAGATCCATATGCGCTAAGAAGACAAGCAACAGGTATTGTACAAACATTAAAGAATAAAAATTGGGCTCTGTCTCTAGAAGAGCTGATTAACATTTGCATAAGCAATTGTACTAATACATTTAAAGTATCCAAAGAGGAAGTGTATCAACAAATTATCAGCTTCTTTAAACTTCGCATTAAACATATTCTGCAAGAAGAGGGCATTCGTTATGATTTAATTGAAGCTGTTCTTGGGAATGATGTTGGCAATATTGCCAGTTTAATAAGAAAAGCACATGTGTTAGAAGCTCATAAAGAAGAAGAAGGCTTTAAAGAAGGAATGGAAGCATTAAGCCGCGTGATCAATATTTCCAGTAAAGCAGCTACAGCTGGTGAGGTAGAACAAAGCTTATTTGAAAATGACTATGAAATCTCCTTATATAACAGCTTTTTATCTGTAAAAGAGAAATTAGAGAATACAAATAACGAAGAAGAATATTTCCAATTGCTTTTCTCCTTAAAAGAAAGTATTTCAAACTATTTTGATCATACGATGGTAATGGCAGAAGAGGAAAAAGTGAAAGAAAACCGTTTAAAACAAATGGTGAAATTAGCTGAATTAATTAAGTTATTTGCAAATGTAAATGAAGTTATTGTTAAATAGAAGCATAAGAGGATTCTAAAATAAGAAAAGATTCACTTGAACAAAGCTTTCACTAAAAAAAATTTAGTGAAAGCTTTCCAATTATACAAAGTTTCATTTCCATATAGTTTGCGAGTGAAAACTCTTGTTAAGGTGGTGAATTAAAAATAGAATTAAACAAAAGGCAAGCGCGGATTTTGGAGATTGTGAAAGAAAATGGCCCGATAACTGGGGAACAAATTGCAGATAAACTGCATTTAACCCGAGCAACTTTACGTCCAGACCTTGCTATATTAACAATGTCTGGTTTTTTAGATGCCAGACCTCGTGTTGGCTATTTTTATATTGGACAACCATCTGTGCAATCATTGACTGAAAATATCCAAAAGTTATTTGTAAAAGATTTTCATTCTAGACCTGTTGTCGTGCATGATAATACATCGGTTTATGATGCAATTGTTACGATGTTTACCGAAGATGTTGGAACTGTTTTTGTTGTAGATAATCATTCTATATTAGTAGGCGTTGTTTCACGGAAGGATTTTTTACGAGCGAGTATTGGGAAACAAGAATTAACCTCTCTACCAGTTACGATTATGATGACAAGAATGCCGAATATTACGTATTGTTCTTTAGATGATTTATTAGTGGAAGTTGGCAAGAAATTAATCGAAAGAGAAATAGATGCACTTCCCGTTGTAAAGGAGACGGATAAGGGGCTAGTTGTAATAGGACGAGTGACAAAAACGAATATTACGAAAGCTTTAGTTGCTCTTGCAGATAAAGAATGGTAATAAGAGGATGTTCATACACTAATAAGAGGGGGAAGTAGTAAATGGAAGAAAAACAAATCATTTATGTTGTGTCTGACTCTGTAGGAGAAACTGCAGAACTTGTAACGAAAGCGGCAATCAGTCAATTTTCTGGTCGTAATGTAAATGTACTGATAAAAAGATTTCCGTTCGTTGAGGATAGATCAAATATACATGAAGTCGTTCTTCAAGCTAAGATAGAACACGGAATGATTGCATATACACTAGTAAAGCCCGAAATGAGAAAATATATGAGTGAATTGGCAAGAGAAGTAGGTGTATATGCTTGTGATATTATTGGTCCAATGATTGATCAGTTTCAAATGCTCTGGGGAAAAACGCCTTTATTTGAACCAGGACTTGTTCGAAAATTAGATGAAGATTATTTTAAAAAAGTTGAGGCAATTGAATTTGCCGTTAAATATGATGATGGCAGGGATCCAAGAGGGTTAGAGAAAGCAGATATTATTTTAATTGGTGTATCAAGAACTTCTAAAACACCGCTTTCTCAATTTCTTGCACATAAAAGAGTAAAGGTTGCAAATGTTCCGATTGTCCCTGAAGTAGATCCTCCAAAAGAGCTATTTCAACAGCCCGCAAACAAATGTTTTGGATTAAAAATCAGTCCACAAAAATTGAATAATATTCGAAAAGAACGCTTAATTTCTTTAGGATTAAGTGATAGTGCAAGTTATGCACGCATTGAGAGGATTCAAGAGGAAATTGAATATTTTGATCGAATTGTTAGTAAAATTGGGTGTCCTGTTATTGATGTAACAAATAAAGCAGTAGAAGAAACAGCTAATATTATTTTTAATCTCTATTATCGAACAAAACATCCTTCTTAATTTAATCATAAGATAAAAAATAGGCTTTGTCTATTTGATGACAAAGTCTTCCTATATGTAGTAGAAGATCTTTGGACTTATACTTATTTTAATAGGCTGTTTTCGTATAAATTGTTGCTTTTAAACGCGCAGCCTGAATACACTTCGTCCGTTTAGCGAGCGTCGAGCCTCCTCGTCGCATACGCTCCTGTGGGGTCTCGTCTTTCTCGCATTCCCACAGGAGTCTACGTGTATTCAGGCTGCTGAGTACTTCTTCTTCCATTTTTTTTCGTAAAAAACAACAAACTTTGAGAAAACAGCGCTTATAATAATATCAGAATTTTATTTGTCTCAAGTTATATAACTGTCTAGTTCCAACGCTTAGCCCCTGTGAAAAATAACCTCTAGTCTCTAAAAGTAAAAAATACTTTTTTGAGCTAAGAGAACATTTTTTCTTTGGGGTTCAGCAAGGCGCCTGCGCTTTTAAATTTAGTTTGCTTCTAAAAAAAACAATGGAAATTCCTTTGTTTCTGTACTATAATAAAAAATTGTGATAAAAAAGTATTATATTTTAGGTTTAGAGTTGACTGTTAACGAATAAACTATTTATTGTTAGAAGTCAAGAATAAAGGATAAATAATTTTCGACAATATTTCTTTCAATGAAAACCTTTTTAGAAGAAGGAATATGTGGAGTGATGTAGAATAAGTAGTACAATAGGGAATCAAACCATCTATATTGACGCTGATTCTTGTCCAGTTAAGCAGGAAATTGTCGAAATTGCTAAAAGCTATTGTGTAGAAACACTTTTCGTCGCTTCTTATGCTCATATGAAAAAAGAGCAGGAGAACATGAATTGGAAATATGTTGATAATAGCAAAGAAGCAGTTGATTTATTTATTATGAATAAAGTAAAAAAACAGGATATTGTCATCACGCAAGATATAGGCTTAGCCTCTACTCTTTTGTTAAAAGAAGTGTATGTTCTTTCTCCCAGGGGAATTGTAATAGAAGAGAAGGATATCCATACAGCGTTACATATGCGCTATTTATCTGCAAAAGCAAGAAGAAGAGGTGTATATGGAAAGGGGCCAAAACCTTTTATTGATGACGACCGTCAAAGATTTAGGAAAAATTTAATGAGGATTTTGTCGAAAATTGAAGGAGTTTAACAATTAATGTCGAATACCTCACTTAGGCAAGTTAGTAGGGGAGATGTCTTAAATGGCTGGGCTTATTCCTGAAGAAAAAATTAATCAAATAAAACAAGCAGTTGACATTGTGGATGTTATTGGCGAACATGTTCAATTAACAAAACAAGGTCGTAATTTTTTAGGATTATGTCCGTTTCACGGAGAAAAAACGCCATCATTTTCCGTTTCTCCTGAAAAGCAAATTTTTCACTGTTTTGGCTGCAATGCAGGTGGCAATGTATTTTCTTTTTTAATGGATTTAGAAGGATTTTCCTTTCAAGAAGTTGCTGCAAAGTTAGCAAAAAGGGCGAATATTGAGATTGGTTCGGAATGGACCGATACAGAAAAGAAAAAAAGCATTCCTAATGATTTACAGCAAATGCTTGACGCTCATGATTTGTTAACAAAATTTTATCATCATTTATTAGTAAATACAAAGGATGGTCAACATGCTTTAGAATATTTACTAAATAGAGGCTTTACTCTTCCTGTTATTGAAAAATTTCAAATAGGATATGCTATGGAAACATGGGATTTGGCAGTAAAGTTTTTAGGAAAAAGAAAATATGATGTTCCATTGATGGAAAAAGCAGGACTAATTATTAAAAGTGAAAAGGAAAATAAGTATTTTGACCGTTTTAGGGATCGAATTATCTTTCCAATTACGGATCGTAATGGTCATACAATTGCTTTTTCAGGGCGTACACTAGGGGAGTCCCATCCCAAATATTTGAACAGCCCTGAAACTCCAATTTTTAATAAAAGTAGTACACTTTATAATTTTCATATGGCGAGGCCAAACATTCGGAAGTTACAACATGCCGTTCTTTTTGAAGGGTTTGCCGATTGTATCGCGGCTTTTAGGTCAGGGATAGAAAATGGTATTGCAACTATGGGTACGTCTTTAACAAACGAGCATATTGGTATTCTAAAAAGAAATGCTCAAACCGTAACCATTTGTTATGATTCAGATTCTGCTGGAATTGAAGCGGCAAATCGAGCAGGAGAGCTTTTAATAAAAGCAAACTGCACCGTTAAAGTGGCTTTATTACCAGATGGAATGGATCCAGATGATGTTGTCAGCAAATTTGGCGAAGAAAAATTGCAACATGAAATCCTTCATAGCAGTATTCCTTTTATGAGTTTTAAATTACTTTATTATCGTAGAGGGAAAAATCTTCAAAATGAAGGAGATAAGCTAACGTATATAGAAGAAGTAATAGGAGAAGTTGCTAAGCTTGAGAAAGCAGTTGAAAAAGACTTCTATATAAGACAGCTAGCTTCTGAATTTTCTATCTCTTTAGAAGCGCTTCTGCAGCAAGAGAAACAAGTTGCAGAATCAATAAAAAGAAATGATTCAAATAAAAGCATTACTACACCAGTTAAGCAATATAGTGTAAGAAAACAAGTGAAAAATTTATTACCCGCATTTCATACAGCAGAAAGAAGGCTGCTTGCGCATATGCTTAAAAGTGAAGATACCGCTTTTAAAGTGCAGGATAATTTGCAAGGGAAAACCTTTAATATTGATGAACATCAGGCGATTTTTACGTACCTGTTAGCTTATTATGAAAAGGGGCAAAGCTCTGATACAAGTTCATTTATTAATTTCGTTGATGATCATGAACTAAAGCGGATGGTAGTAGATATTGAAATGATGGATATTAACGATGAAATAAGTGATCAAGAATTATTGGACTACTTGAAACAACTATTAAATTATGAAAAGCTGCAAGTGATAAAAGAAAAAAAGGCATTACAAAAAGACGCCGAAAGGCAACAGGACTTTGGTAGGGCAGCGCAAATTGGCATGGAAGTTCTGGAGTTAGAAAAAGCGCTGAAATAATAAAAATGGATTTGTCTTGATTTTTTGGAAGGAGGGGGACATATGGCTGAAAAGTCAGCCCGTTCAAAAGAGGTTGAAACGGAATTGACCCTTGATCAGGTAAAGGAACAAATAACAGAAGTAGGTAAAAAAACAGGTGTTTTAGCATATGATGATATTGCTGAAAAATTATCCAGTTTTGAATTAGACTCCCATCAAATGGATGAGTTTTATGAGTTTTTAGGAGACCAAGGTGTAGAACTTATTGGGGATACAGAAGACGAAGCTCCTAATGTTCAAGAACTAGCTAAAGGGGAGGAAGAATTCGATTTAAATGATTTAAGTGTTCCTCCTGGCGTTAAAATAAATGATCCAGTTAGAATGTATTTAAAAGAAATTGGCAGAGTGGATTTATTATCTGCTGAAGAAGAAATTAATTTAGCTAAACGAATTGAAGAAGGCGATGAAGAAGCAAAACGACGTCTCGCAGAAGCAAACTTACGTTTAGTTGTAAGTATTGCAAAAAGATATGTTGGACGTGGAATGATGTTCCTTGATCTTATTCAAGAAGGAAATATGGGCTTAATTAAAGCAGTAGAAAAATTTGATTATATTAAAGGATATAAGTTTAGTACGTATGCTACTTGGTGGATTCGTCAAGCTATTACAAGAGCAATAGCAGATCAGGCAAGAACGATTCGTATACCCGTTCACATGGTTGAAACGATAAATAAATTAATTCGTGTGCAGCGACAACTTCTTCAAGATTTAGGACGTGAACCAACTCCTGAAGAAATTGGCGAGGATATGGACTTAACTCCTGATAAAGTAAGAGAAATTCTTAAAATTGCTCAAGAGCCAGTGTCATTAGAAACACCAATTGGGGAAGAAGATGATTCGCATTTAGGCGACTTCATTGAAGACCAAGATGCAACCTCACCATCAGAGCATGCAGCATATGAGCTGTTAAAAGAACAATTAGAGGATGTTCTCGATACTTTAACAGATCGTGAAGAAAACGTGTTAAGATTACGCTTCGGTCTTGATGACGGTCGTACACGTACTTTGGAAGAAGTAGGTAAAGTGTTTGGTGTAACACGTGAGCGCATTCGTCAAATTGAAGCAAAAGCATTAAGAAAGCTAAGACATCCAAGCAGAAGCAAACGATTAAAAGATTTCTTAGAGTAAGAAAATTGTTCGCAACGTGAAAGAACGGATTGTAAAGAAATAGTTTACTTCTTACATTGGAAGTAGCTATTTCTTTTTTTTGAAAAGGGGCGGAACTGCGCCGTTTTATATAGAAATACACGAACGATGGTGCTTTGTATGTTGTTGCTTATTCCTATGAGAAAAAGAGTAGCTCCGTTCACACCACCTTTATTAGGTTAAAAACTGCCTTTTCCTTGTTAGATGAAGGAGACGAGGTATGAGTCTCCTTATATGTTTTTGTTATACATAAGGATGTGAAAAAAATGGATGAAAATAGAAAAAAAGTAATTGTTAAAGAAATCATCTATTGGAAGAAAAGTCGTATGCTTCCAGAGCATTATTGTGATTATTTGTTATCACTATATACGGAAGGAAACCAACCAGTAGAAGAAACAACGAAAAAAACATCGGTTATGTCCAGTAGTCTTTTTTTATTGTTCATTCCTTTAACAGTAGTTTTATTATATTTTACTGAATTGTCTTTCATTTTGCAAATAGCTATTTCCCTAATTTTTCTAACTTTTTGTATCATTAGTATGTATTTTTATAAAAATAAAAACAGCTCCGTTCATATTCCAGCTGCGGTGGCAGCATTAATTGTTTTAATTACAAGTACGTACGTTGTTTTATATTTTTTTTCAAATAATTTATTATTTTTATCTATTGTCTTAAGTATAAATTGTGTTTGTTGGTTTATTGTTGGAAAAAGATATAAGTTATTATATTTTACAATTTCTTCGGTTGTAGGATTCGTGTTATTATGTTGGTTATTCTTAATGAAAATAGTATAAAAAGAATCACATGGTTTTTTGCATCCTGATTCAACAAAAATTATACTAGTAGTTGATAAGGCAGATATAAATATAAAAAAGATAAAATGAAATGTGGGGGTAAAATGAATACAGATAAATTATCGCAACGATTAGAAGCGGTGGCAAAATATATACCAGTTGGATCTAAATTTGCAGATATTGGTTCAGATCATGCTTACTTACCTTGTTATATGCTGAAAAAAGAGAAAGCTTCCTTCGCAATAGCAGGTGAAGTTGTAGAAGGACCATTTCAATCTGCTTGTAAACAAGTAAGACAAGAAGGGTTAGCATCCGTTATAGCTGTAAGAAAAGGAAATGGATTAGAAGTAATTAACCTGGGAGAAGTCGATTGTATTACAATTGCAGGAATGGGTGGTTCACTTATTGCTACCATTCTTGAACAAGGCAAGCACAAGCTTTCTACTGTAAAAAGATTAGTGCTTCAGCCAAATATTCATGCATTTTCTATTCGCCTATGGCTGCTTGAAAATGGCTGGAAATTAATAGAGGAAGAAATTATTGAAGAAGATGGAAAGATTTATGAAATATTAGTAGCAGAACAAGGAATAGCAAAAGATCCGTATACAGCTAATATAGATACTGAATTATTATTAGGTCCTATTCTTATGAAAGAGAAAAATAAAGCTTTTCAAAAAAAATGGTTAGCTGAGCGAAAAAACTGGGAGAGAATTATGGCACAGCTTTCATCCGCACCTGATTCAAAGGAAAATCAAACAAAAAAGCAGGAATTAGAATCAAAAATAAATATGGTGAAGGAGGTATTGGCAGATGAAACAAATAAACGGATATGAGATCATTTCTTTATTTGAACAATATTCTCCAAAAGCATATGCGATGGAAGGGGATAAAATCGGCCTGCAAGTGGGGGACCTTAGCCGGCCGGTAAAAAATGTCATGGTTGCATTAGATGTGTTGGATGAAGTAGTGGAAGAAGCGATTGCTAAAAAGGTAGATTTAATTATTGCGCATCATCCACCAATATTTCGTCCTTTATCGAAAATTACAAGTGATAATCCATCTGGACAATTAATGCAAAAATTAATTAAACACGATATATCCGTTTATGCAGCCCACACAAACTTAGATGTAGCAAAAGGTGGGGTAAATGATTTATTAAGTGAGACGTTGGGATTAAAAAATGCCGAAGTGCTTGTACCAACGTATGAAGATAAATTAAAAAAATTAGTGGTTTATGTGCCGGGGGAAAGTGCTGATGAAGTCAAAGCTGCTTTAGGTAATGCTGGAGCTGGTGCGATTGGAAACTATACACATTGCCTGTTTGCAACAGAGGGAAAAGGTCAATTTAAACCAGGCGAAGAAACAAATCCATATATCGGAGAAGCTAATCAATTAGAAGTAGTAGACGAAATAAAAATAGAAACTGTTTTTCCTGCATCATTAGAAAAAAAAATAATAAAAGCAATGCTAAAGGCACATCCATACGAAGAGGTTGCGTATGATATATATGAACTCCAACTTAAAGGAGCACAATTAGGATTAGGTAGAATTGGAAAGGTAGAAGAAATGACACTTTCTGAGTTTGCCAATCATGTTAAAAAAGCGTTAGAAGTAGATGCTGTTCGAGTAGTAGGAGATTTACAGGCAAAAATAAAAAAAGTTGCCGTTTTAGGTGGAGATGGAAATAAATATTATTCCCATGCTCTTTTTAAAGGCGCAGATGTGTATATAACAGGTGATATGTATTATCATGTTGCACATGATGCAAAAGCACTGGGATTAAATATAATCGATCCAGGACATAATGTTGAAAAAGTAATGAAAAAAGGCGTTGCACATGTATTAACCACGATGTGTAGTCAAAAAGGTTATGATGTCCATATTTTCCCGTCTGAAATTCATACTGATCCATTTCAGTTTGTGTAATATAGAAAAGCGGAGGCGCCTTGAACAGCCCCGAAGAAAAATGTTCATTTGACTCGAAAAGTGCTTTTTACTTTTAGAGGCAAAGGGTTATTTTTCACAGGGGCTAGGCGCAGGAGCTAGATAGTAATCAAACTTGAAACCTATAAATTCTGATACGCGTAAAAAAGCAAAAAGCACCTTGAAAGGGTGCTTTTTGATCTTCTTTTTACCTTTTAACTTTAGGCAGGATTTTATGCAATGGAACTTTTTTCTCTCGATTCCATGTGCTTTCATCTGCAGGATCATATTGTTCAAGAAAGTTTATTACTTCTTTTGTAATTGGTGTAGGGGTGGAAGCGCCAGCTGTAACTGCCACTACATTAGCATCTTTAATCCAATCAAGCTCTAGTTCAGAAATATCGGCAATACGATATGCTGTAGTATGCGCAATTTCTTCTGAAACTTGTGCTAATCGATTAGAGTTGTTGCTTTTGGGATCTCCTACTACAATTAAGACATCTGCAGAACCCGCTTGTTCTGCAACTGCTTCTTGACGAACTTGTGTTGCCAAACAAATTTCTTTATGAAATTCTGCATGAGGAAACTTAGTTTTAATAGCTTCCATTAAATCCGCGACATCCCATTGACTCATGGTCGTTTGATTGGTGACAAGGATTTTTGTTTGGTTAATTTCTAATTTTTCTACATCATCAATTGTCTCCACTAACGAAACAGCATGTGGAGCAACTCCAACCGCACCCTCTGGTTCTGGATGTCCTTTCTTTCCAATATATATAATAAAATAGCCTTCTTTTTCTTTTTCTTTTATTAAATCATGGGTTTTTGTGACATCAGGGCATGTTGCATCTAATGTGACAAGACCTTTTTGTTTGGCGATTTCCCTTATTTCAGGAGAAACACCATGTGCAGTAAATATGACAGTCCCTTTTTCTACTTTTTCCAATATTTCTTTTCGGTTTTGTCCATCTAATGTGATAATACCATCTTCTTCAAAGGCATCAGTTACATGTTTATTATGAACAATCATGCCTAGAATATAAATTGGTCGTGGTAATGTTTTATCTAAAGCCGCATTTCGGGCAATAACCATTGCATCAACTACCCCATAACAATAACCCCTTGGGGCAATTTTAATTACTTTCATTTTTATTCCTCCCGCCACGCACTTCTTCTCTTTATTATTCATTGGTCAGCTAAAAAATAATCTGACTATATGAATGTAAATCATGCAATATTTCTATTATATATAACTTATGTACAGATGACAAAGAATTAAAAAATAGTAAAAGCTTCAGGTTATCAATTAATGCTTTTGATCAGACTGAAGCTTTATCAAAATTAAAGAAAGTAAAAAAATTTGAACTTAGACGAGTGTCTAGCTCCAGCACCCTATCGACATCAACACTTCCCTCACCTCGTCTACGATAAGTCAACATCGAATCGCTTCGCTCTTCGTGTTTCCTTTATCTCACTCGATTCAGTCCAGCTTTTTCCGTCGATGAGCAAGGGTACTTCCACTTTTCTTATTATATATACATTTTTGGTACAGAAGGACCTTTTGTTCTTTCTGGAGCATCTGTTGTTTCCCATTCTTCAATTCCTGTATCGTCAACAGATATATGTTTGGAAGTAGTTTTTTTAGGAGTTTTTTCTTTTTTAGTAGGTGTATCTTTTGCATTGGAAGTATCTTCATTAGAGAAATCAGCATTTTTTAATCCTCTATATAATTTCCACATCGCAGGAATGTTGCGAACCATTGGACCGTATTGGTTTATCATTGGACCTATTTGACTCGCAGTATTCAGAAACTTTTGTGAGTTAGCAAGAAATCCATTAATGGAAGCTGGATTTGTGATTGCTTTTAGAATCCCACCGCCAGAACTAGCACTTCTTGCACCAGCATTTGCGACATTTCCTGCAGCATTTGCTGCTGCACCTCTATTGTTTCTGCCAAGTAATTTAGAAAGAATGCCTCCACCACCATTTCTGGTTGGAGCTCCTCCTCTGCCCATCATCGGATTTCGGAAATTAGGGGGGACTTGCTGCATCATTCTCCCTCCCATCATGCCTCTTTGGTAAGGAATGCGTGGTCTTGGTGGCATTTTTTTGCCTCCTTTCACATTTGCTACTGTATAGCGTATGCAGAAGCAAGATTTTTGTTTAGGAATTATGCGGAAGAAAGTAAAATCAAAAAGCTAATTTCATAAAAGGAAGACATACTAAAAATCAGCTATAACGTTTAAACTAATAAATATATAAGTGGTCTTTTGTGCAAATCTTTATTATAATAACATGATGAACAAGTAAGCGAATAAATGAATAAACAGGATGATTCAGGCTTTATCTTAACCCTCTTGATTTGTCTGACAATAGTTCTGTTTGGATATCTATCATTTGCATTACTATGAAGGAGTTATAAAAATGAGTGAAACAAAATTTAATCAATACAATTTAAAACCGTTTATTATAAAAGCTGTTGAAGAATTAGGTTTTTATGAACCAACAGAAATACAAGCGAAAGTAATGCCGTTAATATTAAAAGGCGAAAGTGCGATTGGGCAATCCCAAACAGGTACGGGAAAAACCCATTCTTATTTATTGCCTATCTTGCAAAAAATTGTCCCGGAAAAACAAGAAGTACAAGCTGTTATTACAGCACCAACAAGAGAACTAGCAGCGCAAATCCATCAAGAAATTGTAAAAATAACAAAACATGCTGATGCTATTACGTCCCGATTATTTATAGGGGGAACAGATAAGCAAAGAACCATCGAAAAATTAAAAGCACAGCCGCATATTGTTGTTGGAACACCAGGAAGAATAAACGACTTAGTACAAGAACAAGCATTAATGGTATTTACTGCATCAACTTTAATTGTGGATGAAGCGGATCTCATGTTAGATATGGGCTTTATTGAGGATGTGGATCAAATTGCAGCAAGAATGCCAAAAGATTTAAATATGTTTGTTTTTTCTGCAACCATTCCAGAAAAATTGAAGCCGTTTTTAAAAAAATATTTAGAGAATCCAACTTTTATTCATATTGAGCCAAAACAGCTGACAGCAGCTAAAATTGACCATGTACTTATCCCATCAAGACATCGGGATAAAGTAACAACAGTTTATGAAGCACTGAAAAGTTTTAATCCTTATTTGGCGATTGTTTTCACAAATACAAAACAGATGTGTGAAGAAGTGGCAATGGGCCTTGCTAACAAAGGGTTAAAGGTAGCAAGACTGCATGGCGGTTTAAGTCCTAGAGAAAGAAAAAAAGTAATGAAACAAATATTGGACTTAGAATTTCAATACATTATCGCAACCGATCTTGCAGCAAGAGGAATTGATATTAAAGGAATTAGTCATGTTATTAATTATGAACTTCCTTCTGATTTAGATTTTTATGTTCACCGAGTAGGAAGAACCGCTCGTGCAGGCTATTCAGGCATTGCTTTAACCATTTATGAAACATCAGATGAAGATGCGTTAAATCAGCTTGAAAAAAAGGGTATTGAATTTAAAAACATGGATTTAAAAAATGGAGAATGGATCTCTATTGAAGATAGAAATCGTCGTAAAAAACGTCAAAAACAAGCGGATGAAGTAGATGCAAAAGCAAAATCGTTAGTTAAAAAACCGAAAAAAGTAAAACCAGGCTATAAAAAGAAAATGCAGCGTGAAGTAGAAAGTATTAAAAAGAGAGAAAGACGAATGAAAAGTAAAAGAAAATAAAGCTGCATCATAGAAGAGGAGAGATTAGGTTGTTAAAAATTGGTTCACATGTTTCCATGAGCGGCAAAAAAATGCTTTTAGCGGCAAGTGAAGAGGCTGTTTCATATGGTGCCAATACGTTTATGATTTATACAGGTGCACCGCAAAATACAAGAAGAAAAAAAATCGAAGAATTAAATATTGAAGCAGGTCATCTTCATATGGAGGAAAATGGGATTGCTGAGATAGTTGTTCATGCTCCATATATCATCAATATTGCGAATACAACCAATCCAGCGACCTTTGAACTTGGTGTCAATTTCTTGCGTTCTGAGATTGAACGAACAGAAAGTTTAGGAGCGAAACAAATTGTGTTGCATCCAGGGGCTCATGTTGGAGCTGGAACGGAAGTCGGCATAAAAAAAATTATCGAAGGATTAAATGAAGTTTTAACCGGAAAAGAAAATCTTCAAATAGCATTAGAAACGATGGCTGGAAAAGGATCAGAATGTGGAAAAACATTTGAAGAACTAGCAATGATTATGGATGGTGTAACGTATAATGAAAAACTATCCGTATGTTTTGATACATGTCATACACATGATGCAGGTTATCCTATTGTCGAAGATTTTGACGGTGTATTAAATGAATTTGATCGTGTTATTGGGATAGAAAAGCTAAAGGTTCTACACATTAATGACAGTAAAAACGCTCAAGGTATGAGAAAGGACCGTCACGAAAATATCGGATACGGCCATATTGGTTTTGCTGCATTAAATCATATTGTTCATCACCCGCAGCTAATGGATGTTGTAAAAATCTTAGAAACACCATATGTTGGAGAAGATAAAAAAAATAAAAAAGCACCATATAAGCATGAAATTGACATGTTCAAAAAACAAACATTTAATAGCAATTTATTAGACGAAATATTAATGGGATAAATAGTTTAATCAGTTTGGAACATTCGTAAAATAAGGACCTTCAGATTCAGAAGGTCCTTATTTTGGTTAAATGGAATAAGTAAACTACCGAAAACAAAAAGGTTTGTTAGAACAGAAGGCACAAAAATCAACATGTATTTTGGTTATCTATATGTTCAACAGGCGAAAATTCAGTTATTTTGCAAAAAGAGTAAACAGTTGATTCACTTCTTTAGCTGTTGTGGGACTGGTAATTTTGGAAATTTCTCTTATAAGGTCCGCTCTTTCCGCTGGATTAAAGATATTGATTTTTTTTCCATTTAAATATTTTGCTAACTTTACCGCTTCATCGTCCGAAATAGCAACTTTAAATTGTTTACTATACTTTAATAACTCAGTTGAAGTTATGTTGCTTATTTTATGGTTGATAATATTTTCAAAAATTTTCATTTCATCACTCCCCACTCTAACATATGAACAAAATGGGTGAATTGTGCTAACTTTTTTGAAAAGAAGTGCAACTTGCTTTCTATAAACTCTTCTTGTATACTATTTTAGATAAATCGTAACCATTACTAAATTTTAAAAATACTGGCAAGGAGCATCCGTAAAGCTAAATATAGAAAAAATTGGAGATGGGAGAATTGAATGTACAGCAAGCTTTAGAAATTTTAAAAGAAAAAGGGTACAAACATACTGGAAAAAGAGAAGAAATGCTGGAATTATTTGCACATAGCAACAAATATATAACAGCCAAAGAAGTGCTGGATCGATTAAAACATGATTATCCTGGTTTAAGTTTTGACACTATTTACCGCAATTTATCCTTATTTGCTCAATTGAATATTTTTGAAATGACAGAGTTAAATGGAGAAAAACACTTCCGATTTACATGCCCTCATCAACAGCATCACCATCATTTTATTTGTTTAGAATGCGGAAAAACAAAAGAAATCATCACATGCCCAATGGAAGAATTAACAGATAATTTAAAAGGATATGATGTTTCTGGACATAAATTCGAAATTTATGGAAGATGTCCTGATTGTATTCAGTAAAAAAGAAAAGCGGAAGCGCCTTGCTGAACCAAGCGCTTTCGCTTTTCTTATTACTTCGATATTAAGGAAGATTTAGCCCAATTGTTAACCCATTTATACGCATCACTCCAATTAGCGACTCTTATTACTCCGTCTGGAATAGGGTCTCTATTATATGGCGTATCAAATAAAATCACAGGAATGCCGCATTCTTCATGAATCATAACAGCATTATCGTGTTTATCTTCAAAGAATATATCGACTTCGTAATTTTTTGCTGCCGCAATTTTATGATGGGAACCAATTAAGTCGATATGATCAAAGGAAAGTCCATTTTCAGAAAACCATTTTTTTGTCACTTCCATAAGATGCGTACTTCTTGCACTAATAAAGTATAATTCAAACTCTTGCGCCCATTTTATTAATACTTCATTAGCGCCTTCAGCAAGTGGGGAAGCTGCATAAATACGTGATTCATTATCAATAAACCATTGGTTAAATTCTTCTTTTGACACACTTACAAGTGGGTATAAATCATATTCTTTAATATTCTCTAACGTAATATTTAACTGAAAACTTTCATTTAAATATGGTACAAATGTGGAAGGGCAAGTAACAGTACCATCAATATCAATTCCAAATCGTAATTTCTTCATCTTGTACTCCTTTGTTAATGGTAGCTTATTTGTAAACGGTATGATCATTCAAACATTATTATAGGAACTATGTATCCTATTTATAAGCTTAACAAAATAACATCCATATCGAAAGGTTTTCGTTTATAACAATGGCTGTTTTCGTATAGATTGTTGCTTTTAAACGCGCAGCCTGAATACACTTCGTCCGTTTAGCGAGCGTCGAGCCTCCTCGTCGCATACGCTCCTGTGGGGTCTCGTCTTTCACTCATTCCCACAGGAGTCTACGTGTATTCAGGCTGCTAAGAAACACTTTTCAAATGTTTTTTTATGTAAAAAACAACAAACTTTGAGAAAACAGCTATAACAATTTATTGTTTACTTGTTTGTCTGTAAATCCCCACTGTTTACGTGAAAGTCGTTTACTACTAGTAATGTGGTTATATACAGGACCAAGAAAAAATGTTAATACAGTAAAACATTAACATTAATAAAAAAAGGGAAATCGGTGATGATAATAAATGCTCCTATTAATGAAAGCGAGGGATTCATCATGGCAAATAATCTAGGCAATGAAGGATACGATCTTCGAGATAGAGAGCAAGAAGATATTAAAAGAGAAGATTATTTAGAAGAAACTTCAGCTGAATTTGCAGGCCCTATTACTTACGATAATGATCGCCGGAAGGAAAGAGTAGATGGTGGGAGAGGGATAGGCATAACTGCGTTAATCTTATCCATCATCTCTTTATTTGTATGGCCGATTATATTAGGAGCAGTAAGTATAGTATTAGGGTTTGTTGCTAGAAGAAGAGGAGCAGCAACCCTTGGCACTTGGGCTATTTCGCTAGGGGCAATCGCTGTAATTATTGGAATTTTTATTGCTCCGTTCTTTTAGATAATGAAAAAACCGTCTAAAGGCTTAAGCTTTTAGACGGTTTTTCTTAATAGGAAATAAGGTATAGATTTTCTGAAGATAGACGAGTGTCTAGCTTCAACGCCTAGCTCCTGTAAAAGATAACCTCTTGTCTCTAAAAAGTAAAGGGCACTTTTTGAGCCAAGAGAACATTTTTCTTCGGGGCGGAACAAGACGCTTCCGCTTTTCTAATCGTCTAGGAAATTATAAACGAAATGGGATTGTGGATAACTCGGCGGTTGTGTCCGCATCTAGCTCCAGCGCCTAGCTCTTGTGAAAAATAACCCCATGCCTCTAAAAGTAAAAAGCACTTTTAGAGGCATGTGAACATTTTTCTTCAGAGCTGTTCAAGGCGCTTGCGCTTTTGTTCTTTATTGATTTATTTTTTCCGCTTCTTCTTCTGCCGCTTTTTTTGCAAAATATTCTTCGGCAATGATATCTATTTCTTTTTTCAATTCTTCTACCATTGTTTCTTCTGGAACTTTTCGAACAATTTTTCCTTTGCGGAATAATAATCCTTCACCACGAGCACCTGCGATTCCAATATCTGCTTCTCTTGCTTCACCTGGACCGTTAACAGCACAACCAAGTACGGCAACTTTAATTGGAGCTTTTATTGTCGAGATATATTCTTCCACTTCATTTGCAATGGAAATTAAATCAATTTCAATTCTGCCACAAGTTGGGCATGAAATAAGGGTAGCTGCATTGGACGACAATCCAAATGATTTTAGCAATTCACGTGCTACTTTTACTTCCTCTACAGGGTCCGCGCTTAAAGAAATACGAAGAGTGTTTCCAATTCCTTTACTTAGAATGGCTCCCAATCCAGCAGCACTTTTCACCGTACCGGCAAATAGCGTTCCAGATTCTGTAATCCCAAGATGTAATGGATAATCAAATGCTTTTGCTGCTTTTTCATATGCTTCTATAGCTAAATTCACATCAGAAGCTTTCATAGATACGATAATATTATGGAAGTCTAAATCCTCCAAAATTTTAATATGATGAAGTGCACTTTCAACCATTCCGTCCGCTGTTGGATACCCATATTTTTCAAGAATTCTTTTTTCAAGTGAACCAGCATTAACACCAATTCGAATAGGAATTCCTTTTTCTTTAGCAGCTGTTACAACAGCTTCCACTTTTTCTCTTTTGCCAATATTACCAGGGTTAATTCTGATTTTATCGGCACCGCCTTCAATTGCTTTAAGAGCTAGGCGATAATCAAAATGAATATCGACAACAAGGGGAATATTAATTTGTTTTTTTATGTCCGCAATTGCATTTGCTGCACGTTCATCTGGACACGCAACACGAACAATTTGACAGCCTGCTTCTTCTAAACGTTTTATTTCTGCAACAGTAGCTTCAACATCATGTGTTTTAGTTGTTGTCATACTTTGAATAACAAGTTCATTATTTCCCCCAATTGTTAAATTGCCAACTTTAATTGGACGGGTTTTAGTACGATGTATTATTTCACTCAATGGTGATTCGCTCCTTTAAACATTGGACACGCCAAATATATAGTAGTCAAACTACTTTCTTATTGTAACAATGAATCATAAAGATTGACAAGGAACTTGCTGATTTTTACAGTCTGTTTTATTTTACATAATCCTATTTGGAAAAAATGTGCGTTAGGAAATAGGAACAGACATTTTTCTTCGGGGCTGAGCAAGGCGCCTGCACTTTTGTTCAAAGATAAGAAAGTATAAAATTTCGAACTAGTTTAGTGTCTAGCTTCGGCGCCTAGCCCCTGTGAAAGATAACCTCTTGCCTCTAAAAGTAAAAAACACTTTTTGAGTCAAGAGAACATTTTTCTTCGGGGCTGAGCAAGGCGCCTGCGCTTTTCTTATGGAACTTGTTGATAATCAGGGAAATGATAGATTTTGCCGACCTGAATATCTTCAGGTGATAAATTATCATTTAATTTTTTAAAATCGGCTATTAGTTGGTCAATGCTGACGGGCAAATTTTTATGCAATTCCCTTTCCACAATCAGAAGGACGGTATCACCGGTTTTTACTTTTTGCTGAAATGCTGGAATGGATTGGTTTGGAGCACCAGCTACTTCTATTACAGGCTCTTGGGGAGAGGTAAGAGTACCATGGTTTAAATCAAAATAAATAACATAAATGGTTATAAGGACAAGAAAGATGGTAAAGAGCCTTTTCATAGTATGCCTCCTATGTAATTGATTAGAAATAGGGTGATTTGTTACATGCATATGCTTGTCCAATTGTTCTTATACCTGATTATTTACTAATTCAAACTTCGCACCTTCGAATTCGTTTGCAAATCTTGATAAGACTTGGTTTAGAACAATAAAAAGTAAGGCTTGTTTTTTATTGTTGAGGTTGCTTTCCACTACGGGTTGCTTCGCTTTCCGCGGGGTGGGAGCTGAGCCTCCTCGGCTTTGCCTTGCGGGGTCTCAGCCTTCCCACATTTCCCGCAGGAGTCTTCGCACCCTCCGTTACAAGCAACTTGTTTTAAAATAAGTTCTTGTTTTCGAATTTTATTACAAGGTATTATTGCTAAACAATAGTAGCGTTGATTTTTTTCATGTTATCATTCAACGTTGTTCTACCAAAATGTGCCGCTTGAGTCTATTTCTATAAGGTGGGTGTTTTCACCAGTTCAGCGACAGCAACTAATTGATAAAACGGCTTGATTGAAGTGGAAGGTGCGAGACTCCTGTGGGATTAGCGGGTTAGATGAGACCCCGCAGGCGCAAGCGCCGAGGAGGCTCATCGCACGCCCCACGGAAAGCGAGCATCCTGAAACGGAAAGCAAGCCCCTATTTGTAAGGAATAATGTTTGCAAAAAAAACACCCTAAAAGACTATACAATCACTCTTTTCTAATTGCTCTAAACCAAGTTATGGCAATACATGAAGAGGAATTTATAACTGCGAAGTTTGAGTTACTAATTATTCAAAAAATCAAAGGTGAAGCATATAGGAAAAAAGGGATAGGGAAAAAGATGTAGTTTTATGAAAAATTAACCTTTCCTTTACAAAGGCTTAATATATTTTTGCCAAAATATAAACGTAGAGAAAGGATGACTTTAATGAGAATAAAAAAATTTATATCCATTGAATTTACCATTCAGAAAAGACTGTTGTTGCTTATGATGACACTTCTAATAGCAACGGTTTCAACAGTTTCATATGTTGCTGTAAAAAAATCAAAAGAAATGGCGATTGAGCTGATGCATCAACGACTGGAACAAGAAGTAAAAACAACTTATGTGATGGCACAAAATATGATGCTTACATATATAGGAAATGAAGACAAATTTCAAAAGAAAATGAACCAAGTAGTTCGTGATCAAGATGCAAATTTTTTAAAAGATAATATAGATGCACAATTTTATTTAGTTACTGATCAAGTAGATCCGCTTTTTCAAGTCAATAAGACGACAACATTAAAAATATCTGCTAATACGATACAGGAAATAAAACAAAAAGAATTTGGTGTACTCCAAAAAACGATAGGGCAGCAGCGATATTCCATTGCTTTTCAAAAGATTCAAGAATTAAAAGGCATTTATGTTATTGCTGTTCCTCAAGAAGATTTCTTACAAAAGGTGCAGGACATACAAAATTTAATTATTATGGTATCTATTATAAGTATTTTCGTTACATTGATTATTATTGTTTATTTTGTAAGAAGTATTGTAAAGCCATTAAATGTATTAAGAAACCAGATGAAGGAAGTAAGGGAAGGCAATTTATTTATTCATCCAACCATAAAAACATCTGTTCCTGAAATAAAATCATTAGTGCGCAGCTATACGACTATGATTGACAGAATGAAAATGGTTTTAACGGAAATGAAATCGACAAGTAATCATTTAAGCAACACAGGTAATGTGTTACAAGAACAGTCTGGATTTATTATGGAAAGAAATTCGACCCTATCAGAAATTATTACGGTTGTAAAAAAAGGGGCAGATGAAACAGCAGGCAGTTCAGAAACAGCCATACAAATATTTCAGGAAATGAAACATACGATTGAACAAATTGATTTGAGTATGAATGAAATGAATCATAAAACAGAGGCGATGAATGGAGCAGCACAAAAAGGGGAGCAAAATATGAAGAGTTTATTTCACTCATTGGATTCCTTACAGGCTGAATTTATACATATTACAAATACGATTTTAAACGTAAAAAAACATTCCCAATCCATTGGGGCAATCGTAGACTTGATTCGCGGTTTAGCGGAACAAACTAAATTATTAGCATTAAATGCTTCAATAGAAGCTGCTAGAGCAGGTGAAAATGGCCGTGGATTTGCTGTTGTTGCAAAGGAAGTAAGAAATTTAGCGATGTTATCATCAGATGCTACAGAGGAGATACAAGCATTTACGGCAGAGATGGATTTGATTGCTGAAAATGCGTCAAAGGATATAGAAAAAATTCAAAAAGAATTTACAAGCTGTGAGAATATTTCCGAAAAAAGCAGTCAGTCGATAGATCATTTATTACAAGGAATAACAACCGTAAATAATGGGATTGTAGATAATCAGGAGAAGCTGCTGGAACTGCAATCACTTCTACCTAAAATGGAGAATTCCTCGCTGCATTTAACCTCCATTAGCCAACAAACTTTAGCAAGCTCTGATGAAATGACAACAATTGCTGAACTTCAGCAGGAAGAAGTTAAAACGTATGCGGACGTCAGCATAAAATTAGCGCAGCTTGTGGAATCATTGGAAAACTGCGCAAATCAATTCCAGTTAAATACATAAAAAAGAGGGCAGATTATCGTTTAATTGTAACGATGGACCGCCCTTTTTTTGGAAGGCTGTTTTCTCAAAGTTTGTTGTTTTTTACGTAAAAAAATGGGAGAAGATGTACTCAGCAGACTGAATACACGTAGACTCCTG
>NZ_JBQRKO010000023.1:0-64264 GCF_052318935.1 Niallia sp. 01092
ATTTTGTTGGAGCGGGTGATGGGAATCGAACCCACGACATCAGCTTGGAAGGCTGAGGTTTTACCATTAAACTACACCCGCGTTATTTATAATTGGCTAAAGATAAACTTCACATCTCTTTACCCTTGATTGAGAATGGTCGGGAAGACAGGATTCGAACCTGCGACCCCTTGGTCCCAAACCAAGTGCTCTACCAAGCTGAGCTACTTCCCGCAATATGGCGCGCCCGAAAGGAGTCGAACCCATAACCTTCTGATCCGTAGTCAGACGCTCTATCCAATTGAGCTACGGGCGCATATTTTTGAAAGCGACTTTTTAATGATACAACTTTTATCTTGGGTTGTCAACACTTTTTTTCGATGCGGCCGAGAGGACTTGAACCTCCACGGGGTTGCCCCCACTAGGCCCTCAACCTAGCGCGTCTGCCATTCCGCCACGACCGCACTACAAGAGATAAACCAAGATGTATCTTCAACTAACGATTTCATTCACTTGGTGCGGGTGAAGGGAGTCGAACCCCCACGCCTTGCGGCGCTAGATCCTAAGTCTAGTGCGTCTGCCAATTCCGCCACACCCGCTTGGTTTTACTATGAAAATAATGGTGAGCCATGGAGGATTCGAACCTCCGACCCTCTGATTAAAAGTCAGATGCTCTACCAACTGAGCTAATGGCTCTTGGCTGGGCTAGCTGGATTCGAACCAACGAGTGACGGAGTCAAAGTCCGTTGCCTTACCGCTTGGCTATAGCCCAATATAATGGCGGTCCCGACGGGAATCGAACCCGCGATCTCCTGCGTGACAGGCAGGCATGTTAACCGCTACACCACGGGACCACAAAAATAATAAATTTTATAAGATGATATAAAAATGACCCGTACGGGATTCGAACCCGTGTTACCGCCGTGAAAGGGCGGTGTCTTAACCGCTTGACCAACGGGCCTCAATTAAATAATTTCTGGCGGAGAAGGAGGGATTTGAACCCTCGCGCCGCTTACGCGACCTACACCCTTAGCAGGGGCGCCTCTTCAGCCTCTTGAGTACTTCCCCAAATATGGCTCCGCAGGTAGGATTCGAACCTACGACCGTTCGGTTAACAGCCGAATGCTCTACCACTGAGCTACTGCGGAATAATATTTTCCACTCTTAAGTTATCATAATGTATTGAACATCTTTCTAACTGTCAATTCAATGCATAAGTTATAATAACTAAAGTTGAATTCTTTGTCGCTCCATCACTAAGTTACAAGAAACATTCAAGCTTGTCTTTCCTGTTTCCTTCATAACTTTTCTAGTGCTTTTGTCGACTCTTCATATTATAAGAACATAGCAATAAAAAGTCAACAACTTTTCAAAAAAAATTTCAAAAGAAATAAAACGACTATACTAACAGCGTAATAAGCTTGGTTAGTTAGGAAGAAATAGCATATATAAATAGAATAACTATCGCTATGTATGCTATATAAATCAAGTTAATAAAATTAATAACATATGACAAAGTTCACCAAAAAACAAATTACATTCTTAAACATCATCCTTATTCATATAAATATAGAGATACACCAACTTAACTCTCTTTCATATCTTTTACCATTAGTTTCCCTCTACATTTACCACATACATATTTTTGCAAATTCATTCTTTTACGTTTTTGGTACAACTGGTGACATGACTTACATTGATAAATAATCACTTTCTTCTTATTTTTTGTTGAATGTACACCTACTGGCAAACTAGAACAATACCTTGGAGCTCCCACTTTTTCTAACAAATTTTTAAAGTCTGCATCTCGATGCTGATATCCCATGTTTTTCAAATGAAGATGATAATGACAAAGTTCATGTTTAATAATGCCGATTAGTTCTTCTAATCCAAATACCTCATAATACTTTCTATTTATTTCTATATTATGACTTTTCAACAAATACCTACCGCCAGTTGTTCGAAGCCTCCCATTAAATAGTGCCCGATGTAAAAACGCTTCACCAAAATACTTAGTAGAAATATCTTCAACCAACATTTGCAATTCCAAATCTGTCATAATACTCCTCCTCAACAAATAAACCATCATCGCATACAATATTATATATTTTTTTCAGTAGCTCTGTTAAATTCCATTGTTGATTTTCAAAAGGTCAAGGAATCGACTCCCTTTTCGAAGACATTCTTTCAAGCCTCCTCGCTCGTACCTCACCGCGGGGTCTTGCTAATCCGTTTTTCCGCAGGAGTCTCGCAGATTCCCTTCCCATAAAAAACGTTATCGTTATACAGAGCCTTTTCAATAAGTATCATTAATGTCCACTATGTTTTATTCACGTACTTATATTTACTACTATTAAAAACAACCTAAAAATTCTCTTCATCTTACAGGTTTCTTTCACTTAACCTTTTCGTAAAGGAGGATACCAATGCCTAGCTGGTTACAGAATCAAATGAAAAGAGCATTTTATGCAAAAGATAGATATCAAATAATAGTACTGAATCAATGCTGGTATTATTACAGAAAAAATACTGTTCCTAAGTAATATCAATACAATCGCCTAATGAACACACAGCAAAAAGGTGCCTTCTTAAGTAGAAATCCAGCTTATTATAGGATCTCTAACTTATAAGACACCTTATTGATACATATTTGGCATGTGTTCAAAAAGCCAACAATAAAATTCGCAGCTTATCATTTGGTGCCTTTTTGAGCATCTTCTTTTAGATTTGCTCTTTAGGTGGAAGCATGCTTAAAGCAACTCTCCCTTTATTCTGATCTACTCCATCAACCCAGACAGTTACAACATCTCCAACACTTACAATATCTAATGGATGTTTTACAAATTTATTACTCAACTTGGATATATGAACTAAACCATCCTGTTTCACTCCAATATCAACAAACGCGCCAAAATCTACAACATTGCGAACTGTTCCTTGCAATTCCATGCCTGCTTTTAAATCTTCCAGTTTAAGAACATCTTTTCTTAATAAAGGAGCAGGAACTTCATCCCGCGGATCTCGGGAAGGACGCACTAAAGCATCTACTATATCCTTTAACGTTAATTCTCCAATTCCTAATTCTGTTGAAAGGCTTGAGATGTCTAAGCTAGATAATGCTTCTTTTAATTCATTTGTTCCAATATCTACTGAAGATAACTTCATTTTTTTAAGAAGACTTTTTACTTCATCATAATGTTCCGGGTGAATTCCTGTTCGGTCTAAAGGTTCCTCTCCATCTATTATTCGCAGAAAGCCTATCGCTTGTTCGTATGTTTTTGCACCTAATCTAGGAATTTTTTTCAGTTGTTTTCTATTATTAAACTTTCCTTCGTCTTCTCTCTTTTTTACAATATTATTTGCAACTGCTTTAGATAAACCAGCTACATACTGTAAAAGAGATGGAGATGCTGTATTCACATTTACGCCAACTTTATTTACCGTAGTTTCTACAACAAAAGTTAACGATTCTGACAGCTTCTTTTGTGACACATCATGCTGGTATTGTCCTACTCCAACTGACTTCGGATCAATTTTTACTAATTCAGCAAGTGGGTCTTGAAGTCTTCTTGCAATCGATACAGCACTTCTTTCTTCTACTTGGAAGTCAGGAAATTCTTCTCTCGCAATGTCTGATGCAGAGTAAACACTTGCACCCGCTTCATTAACAATTAGATAGAAAATTTCTCGGTTTTGCTGTTTTAACATATCGACAACAAATTGCTCTGTTTCCCTGGATGCTGTCCCATTTCCGACCGCAACCATTTCAATTTCGTATTTCTTCAGGAGATTTTGAAATTTCTCTGTCGCTTCTTTAGTTTTAGAAACAGGTGGATGAGGATAAATTACGCCAATTTCTAAAACCTTCCCTGTTTCATCCACTACTGCTAGTTTACAGCCTGTTCGATAGGCAGGATCTACTCCTAATACCATTTTTCCTTTTAAAGGAGGCTGCAATAAAAGATTCCTTAAATTCTCTGAAAAAATATGAATGGCCTGTTCCTCGGCTTTTTCTGTTAATTCACTTCTTATTTCGCGTTCAATGGAAGGTTGAATTAAGCGCTTGTATCCATCTTCTATTGCTTCTTTTATGATTCCATTCGAGGAAGCTCCATCTTTTACTATCCATTTTTTCTCTAAATAGCTTAAAATAGATTCGGACGGTGCTTTAATTCCAACTTTTATAATCTCTTCTTTTTCTCCTCTATTTAACGCTAATGTTCTATGCGGCACTATTCTATTGATTGGTTCTTCATATTCGTAATACATTTCATATATATTTTTTTCATCTTTTTCTGAATCTTTTGCTGCAGTAGAAATAACTCCGGATGAGAAGGTTTTATTCCGTATCCATTTTCTGCTTTCCGCATCATCAGAAACACGTTCAGCAATGATATCCTTGCTGCCATTGATGACATCTTCCACCGATAAAACTTCTTTTTCTTCCGATATGTATTTAAGCGCTTCTTCTTGGAATGAAGCATTGTCGGGATTTGTTAATAACCAGTCAGCAAACGGTTCCAATCCTTTTTCTTTTGCTACGGTTGCTTTTGTCCGTCTCTTTTGTTTATACGGTCGATATAGATCTTCCACTTCCTGAAGCTTACTAGCTTTTACTATATTTTTTTGTAATTCTGCTGTTAATTTCCCTTGCTCTTCAATAATCCGAATAACTTCTTCTTTTCGTTGTTCTAAATTTTGAATATAATGATAGCGGTCCATAATAGCCTTTATTTGCACTTCATCTAAAGCACCTGTTTGTTCCTTACGGTAACGAGCAATAAAGGGCACCGTATTCCCTTCGTCAAGTAACGAAATAACATTTTTCACTTGTTTTTCGGTAATAGCTTGCTCTTTTGCAATTACAGCTAAATAAGTCTGTTTCTTATCCATTAATTTCTCCATAAACTCCTTCACTCTTCCTTTCCAAAGCACCTATGATGCATTAATAATACATTACACCTTAATTTGCAACATTACCAATTATTAACTGAATCAATTAGTTTAAATTATATTTAATCTAATATTATAATGATATTGTATCAAACAACTCTTCTTTATTATAAGCATCAAAAGAAGGACGATCAGAATGAAAGCAAGCAAAAAATAACAAAAAAAGCGCCCTTCCTATAAAGAGCGCACCATTTTTTAAAATTCTATGAGACCTAAACTTATCTGTAAGGCTTCATCCACTTTTTCCATCATTTCATCATCAAGATGAGTGATTTTGTCCGTCAGCCTCTGTTTATCTATCGTGCGAATCTGTTCTAAAAGAATTACTGAATCTCTTTCAAAACCATACCGCTTCGCGTCAATTTCCACATGAGTCGGCAATTTCGCCTTCTGTATTTGAGCCGTAATTGCTGCAATAATGACTGTGGGACTGAACCGATTCCCGATGTCGTTTTGGATAACAAGCACAGGACGGACACCGCCTTGCTCTGAGCCAACAACTGGGGATAGGTCTGCAAAATAAACGTCACCACGTTTAACAATCAAAGGATTACCCTCCGCTTACAAGACGTTCTACTGTATTCTCCGCCTCATATTCTGCCAGAAAGCTTTCTGATGCGATGGATAAATTTAATTTAGCCATTTCCATATAACCTCGTCTCATGGATTCTCTGATATGTCTCTTTTTCCGTTCACGAAGATACATTTTAGTTGCTTGGTAAATGAATTCACTGCGATTAACATTTTCCTGCATTACGAAACCATCCAATTCAGTTAACAAATTCTTTGGTAATCTTATCAAGATTTCTGTCGTTGCGCTGGATTCAGACACAAACATACACCTCCACCATCACTACACACCATAATTAGCTCTACTTTTTCAATCATACCATTAATAACACAATCTGCAAAGTACATTCAGCAATTCTAATGTATTATCCACCAAAAAATGTATCTTTTATGCATAAATACGTGAAAATTTCTTAAATATACTCTATTTTTGTAAAAATACTTTATTTTTTAGGCTGTTTTACTTTTGACCATTTCCTCTTAGGATATTAATCAATATAGAAATTATTGTATTAATGGATTCACAACATCCACAATTTTTCCATCTTTTTTGTATACACGCGGCACTCTATTAGAGATCGTACATGTAACTTCATAATTAATCGTCTGCAGTTTAGCAGCAATGTCATTCACCGAAATAGCAGCAATGTTTTGCTTTCCAATCAATGTAACTTTCGTGCCAGGTTCCATATAAAAAGGTAGTTTAATCATACATTGATCCATACAAACCCTTCCTATTATCGGTGCTCTTCTGCCATTCACCAACACTTCTTGCCCACTAAGTTTCCTTAACCACCCATCTGCATATCCGATGGGAAGCGTCGCTACCCACTCTTCTTCTGCAGCTTCATAAGTTGCTCCATAACTCACCTTATCGCCTTTTTGCAGTTTTTTCACCTGCACAATTCGTGTATGAAGAGAAAAAGCTTCTTTTAAAGGATACGGTAATTTTTTTTCGATTGCTATAGAAGGAGTTAAACCATACATTGAAATCCCCATTCTCACTGCATTAAATTGCATATCTGGATATAACAAACTTGCTGCACTATTGCTACAGTGTACGATAGCAGGTGGATTGGAAAAATAAGAAAGCATGAACTGAAATCGTTTCAACTGTTGTTCTAAATAAGTAGAATTTAATTCATCCGCTGTTGCAAAATGTGTAAAAACTCCTTCAATCTTTATATTCTTATGGGGGGTTATTAGTCTTTCTACTTCTTTTATCTCTTCTTTATCCCTTAAACCAATTCTGCCCATTCCTGTATCAATCTTAATATGTATTTTCAAAGTATTTGCAGGTTCTAAAATTTCTACTGCCTTCTTAAGCCATTCTACTTCAAACATAGTCATGGTTATATCATATTTTACTGCAATGTTAATATCCTTATAACGAATCGCACCCAAAACTAATATTGGCGCCGTTATGCCCTTTTGTCTTAAATGAATGGCTTCATCTAAAAATGCAACTGCTAAATAGTCCGAACCAGAAAGCAATGCAGTTCGGGCAATTTGCAGCGCCCCGTGTCCATAACCATTTGCTTTTACAACCGCAAATAATTTACTGCCATGATTTAATCTTTTTTTTAATTCACTAACATTGTACGCAATACAATCTAAGTCAACCTCTACCCAAGTATCTCTGTGCAGCCTTTCATTCTCTAACATTATGGAACACTTCCTTTTTCCAGCAACTATTTCATCATATAATTAAATTATTCTACTCTATGTATGGCTTGTCAATATAAGAAAAGCGGAAGCGCCTTGCTCAGCACCGAAGAAAAATTTCTCTTGACTTAAAAAGTATTTTTTACTTTGGCTGTTTTCGTATAGATTGTTGCTTTTAAACTCGCAGCCTGAATACACTTCGTCCGTTTAGCGAGCGTCGAGCCTCCTCGTCGCATACGCTCCTGTGGGGTCTCGTCTTTCTCGCATTCCCACAGGAGTCTACGTGTATTCAGTCTGCTAAGTACTTCTTCTCCCATTTTTTCACGTGAAAAATAACAAACTTTGAGAAAACAGCCTTTACTTTTAGAGTTAAGAGGTTATCTTTCACAGGGGCTAGGCGCTGAAGCTGGATGCGGACACAACCGCCAAGTTATCCACAATCCCATTTCGTTTATAATTTCCTATACGAAAAAAAACAGCTTCTTAATGGAAGCCGTCTTTACTTGAAGTTATTTAATTGCTTCTCCTTGAACGGAACGGGCAATGCTTACCATTTCATCTTCTGTTAATGCAGTTGAAGCAATAATATAATCTACTCCTCCAAACGTCCATGAAACTTTATTGGCTGTAACTGCACCTATTGTGAAACCAAGGTCGACTGGATTACCAGTAACAACAATCGGTCCGGCAGTTGCTGGTGCAATTTCTGCTTTTTCCTCAATAATCGTGAATGATTTTTTTCCGTCATACGTTAATACAACACGACTTCCATTCTCTGTTGCTACTTTTTTCTCTTCCACCAAGCTTACACCTTCTAATTGCTCTTCAGGGTATTTAACAGAAAACGTTTTGTCTTCCACTTCCCCCATTACCGGAACAGCTAACTTAGCAGCCGTCATGCTTTTTTGCAAGTCAAAATCCTTCTTATCAAAATTCACATCAAATTTCACATTAGAAAATTTTACGGTAACAAGTGCATTTCCTTCTGTATCTTTTACTTTTACACTAACTGGGGAAAGGTCTTTTTTATTCAGTGTGATCTCTTGTGTTGGCAACATTTTATTATTTTGATAGCGTGTTTTTGTATCAAACACATAATACTTATCTGTTGCCTTAAATGACGACTCTTTATCTTCTTGTATATCTTTTACCAATGACTCATATAAATACGCTTGACTGCTGTTTTCTGGCCATTCACTCTGAAATTTAAAACTTTTGTTTAATGCAGGTGTTAATACATAGACCCCTTCATCATTTTTTAAAATCATTTGACTTTGATCTTTTTTGGCATTTTTCAGATTAACACGATAATAAGAAGGATCTTTATGCCAAATTTGCACTTCATATGTTTGCGGTTCTGTTCCCATTTTTAAGGTCATTTTTGCATCTGCTTTATAACCTTTTGTGGCAACTTTTTCGTTCAACTCTTTCATAACCGCATCCTTTGATTTGGCACCACAGGCAGTTAACAAAAGCATGACCATCAGTCCTACGAAAAGCAACCATAACTTCTTGTTCATTTTTTCAACTCCCTTATTCTCATTTCACGTCGAAGAAGAAATAAGAAAAGCGGAAGCGCCTTGATCAGCCCTGAAGAAAAATGTTCATTTGACTCAAAAAGTGCTTTTTACTTTTAGAGGCAAAGGGTTATTTTTCACAAGGGCTAGGCGCTGGAGCTAGACAAAGAAAAGCGGAAGCGCCTTTATCAAGATTAACAACTCCTATCTTTTCTTATTTCTCCTATTGCTCTATGAATATATGAGACAACCTAAGGAAATATAACCAAGCTTATTTTTTCACGTTCATTTTTCAATAATAACCTGCGCAAAGGCATACTCTTTACTATGAGTAATAGATAAATGAACACCTTGTTGAAATGGTTTTGCAATAAAAGGTTTTCCCAAACTATCTTTATCCACCTCAATATCCTGAAAACTCAATTTTTTACCAATACCAGTTCCCATTGCTTTGCTAAACGCCTCTTTCGCCGCAAACCGCCCAGCTAAATATTCTATTTGTCTAGTCTTCTGGTAGCTTTTATATATTGTTTGTTCTTTTTCTGTTAAAATACGCTGAACAAACTGTGGTTTTCTATTTATTATTTCTTGCACTCTGCTTAACTCAATTATATCAATTCCAATTCCTTTAATCATGCGGCACATCCTTCTATTTTCATCAATCAGAGCATAAATTTATTGTATCTTTTCCTTTATATTGGCTATTATGTAGGAAGGAGAGAACGAGGAGGTTTTATACAATTGTTTACAAGAAGAGAAAGTTTTAAAGAATATATAACATACTATCCAGTTGTTTCAACCATTTTATTTATTCATCTTCTATTATATATTTTAACTATTTTCCCTCTATTTCCAAACCAATATATTTTAGAAAAAACAATTGGCGTTAATTTATATATTGTTAATGGGGAATGGTGGCGTTTGATTACCCCTATTTTTATTCATGGCGGCTTCTCTCATTTTTTATTTAACAGTTTTAGTATCTTTTTATTTGGACCCGCTTTAGAAAAAATTCTCGGAAAAATTTCTTTTTTGTTTCTTTATCTTGCAACAGGGATCATTGCAAATATTGTTACACTTTTCATTGAACCTTTAACCTATACTCATCTCGGATCAAGCGGTGCCATTTTTGGATTATTTGGCTATTATATTGCTTTAATTGTTTTTCGGAAAGATATTATATCAAGGAATAATTCCCAAACTATCGCAACCATTGCTGTCCTTAGTTTAATTATGACATTTCTTCAGCCAAATATTAATATTACAGCGCATCTCGCCGGATTTTTATGCGGTTTACTTATAGGGAGCATTTTCCAATCTAAAGGAAAAAACATAGTGAACGCCTATAAAGAGGAATTTTCTAATATAAAGACACATGTCTCCTCTCGAAAAAAAACGCCAACTAAAAATGTAGTGATTTGGGCTATTCTTATTATTCTTGCCTTATTAGGATTGTTTAAATAAACTTGTTTCAGGCCGTCGACAAACGCTCGCTTTCTTCGTTGTTCGTCTCGAAAGACAAACGTTTTCGATCAGCCTGAAGTTCCTGCAAAAATGGGTCTCTGAAACTTATATCAGCAAGCCGAAACAAGTTCACTCTTTTTTGGAATAAGAATACCAGCTGTAAACCTTTTTAACATCCTCGATTGGCAAGTCAGAAACTGTACCACCAGACCCGCCGACTCCGGAAGCTGCTATTGCATGTAAAGAAGCTAAATCCACTCTTTTCTGCAAAAAACCTTCCTTATAACCAAGTGTTTGAATCCGATTTTTTCTCATAATTAAGGTTATTTTCCCTAAGTGCCGAAAAGAAATCGTTAACTGCTTCTGAGCTAAATGCCATCCTGCTGCACGATAGTTAAGATAACCCCAAAATGGTAATATCACCAGTAAAATAATAGATAACCAACCCCATACAGGGAAAAAGAACAAAGAAGCAGCAATTACAGGCAGTGCAATCCAACTATTTCGAAATATATATCTCCATGCAGCAAACTTTGGGGGCGTATGCAAAGCATCTGTTATATGATAATCGGGCAAAATCACACCCAATATCTTTTTCATTTTCTCTTTTTTAATAATAGGCAATACTGCCACACTCGATGCTTCATTATCTGATAAAGATCCTCCAGCACTTTCCAAATGGACGGTCGCCAGACGAAATGGCTGCCTGATTACATTTTCCGTTATTTTTACTGCTTGTATACGATGGAGAGGAATCGTTATTTGTTTCTTTTCTAACAACCCTCTCGTTATGACCAAATCATCCCCTACTTTTGAAACTGTAAAATTCGCGTATTTCAGCATCGTCATCATTAACGAAATAATCCATAATACTAAAAACACTAAAAAGACCAAAAATGTGATAATGGCAACACTGTTTGCTACAATATGCTGAAATTCCTGAAATAGTTTTTTGTATGGAATAAAGTCGTCAAATTGTGAAACAGTTGCGATAATTGCTGAAAAAACAACACCAACTCCACCAGATGTCGTCGCTAATAAAAGGAGCTCTTTTTTATTCATTTTATATAGTTCTTGCCTTGTTTCTTCTTGCTGCAGCTCTCCCGATAATTCGCGGTTCACTGACCTATTTTTATCTTTATTTATATACTCTCGCAATTGCTCTGCATTTTCCTTTGATATGGCAGTTAAAATCGCTTCCGCTTCGTTAGCTCCTCCAGCGGTTTCAATTTTTACTTTTACTAATCGAAACGGTCTGTGTAAAATTCCTTCTGTAAAATCAATGCTTTGAATTCTTTCGAACGGAATATAACGTTTCTTTTTTACAAAAATGCCGTGTTCAATTCTCAGTTCTTTTGATTGTAAATGATAGGTAAAGAAAAACCATGAAAGAATGCCGCTAATAATCGTGATTATCCCAAAACAAATGATGCCGATATTATAATAAGAATCCCATTTTGAAGCACTGCCGCCTACTATAATAACAGCAAGAAATGGAAAAATTATATCTTTAAGCTGTTTCAAAATATTAAAGACAATCGTGACGGGATGAAGTTTTTTCGGTTCAAACATCCTCTTCCGCCACCCTTGCTTTTTTTGAAATATAGTTCCTTAACTCCTCGGCTACATCCGTCCCCAAAACAGGAATTTCATGTACTGTGGCAGCAGTAGAAATAGATACAACAGCAAGATCATATTTTCGAAGCACTGGTCCTTGTTTTGTATCAACATGCTGAACACGAACCATTGGTACTAGCGTTCTTTTCACTACAAAAACCCCGTGCTGTATTTCTATTTCATCTTCCCTTACTTCATAGCGCCATCTTTTCCACTTTAATGTTGGCAATAATCCAACAAAAAAATAAAACCAAATAATAAAAAATACTACACTAAAAATAGAAAATAATATGTACCAGTCAAACAGAATCGTAAATGTAATAACCGCTGCACTTATAATCAATGGAAATAAGCTTGAAAGCATCCCTGATATTCTCCATACATTTATACCTTTTTCTGATAAGCGATGTTCAGGCTGGTTAAACATAAATGGAATCCCCCCCTTTTTTTCTCGTTCATTTTGATTAACACCCTTTATTATTTACGTGACTATCCCTAGATAGTTTCAAAAAAAGAAAATTAAGCACTTGCAAACTCCAACATTATAAAGGTGGTGCGAGGAAAGCCCTTTTAACACAGCAAAAAGCCCTTGTGAAGTTAGTTGCTTCACATGGGCTTGGCTTTTAGCGGTAAGAATTAGATTTTGAATTAGAATAATTTTTATTATTTGTTTGACCTGTTCGTTTGTTGCTGTAGCCTTGACGTTGACGAGAATTGTAATTTTTTCTTCCTCTGTCTTTATAACCGTTGTTTTTGTCATAAGGCTTGCGGTCACGCTTCATTGGCAATGGTTTTTCTTCTGTTAACTTAACTGGAGTTGTATCCGGTTCTTTTGTTAACATTTTAAGAACAGCTGCAACAATGGTTCTTGCATCCTTTTGTTCTAATAACTGATCCGCACTTTCTTTGTATGAATCTAAGTTATTTTCATCCACTGTTTGCATAATTTTTTCCATCACCGCTTTTTGTTGACCTTCTAACGCTTGATCAACTGTTGGAGGAATCATTTTCTCCATTTTTCTTTTTGTTGTATTTTCTACAACTTGAAGATATGATCTCTCTCGATACGTAATAAATGTAATCGCTACTCCTTCTTTACCAGCTCTTCCTGTTCTTCCAATGCGGTGAACGTAGCTTTCTGGATCTTGAGGAATATCAAAGTTATAAACATGTGTTACTCCTGAGATATCTAACCCACGAGCAGCTACATCTGTAGCAACTAATACATCAATTGTTCCTTCTTTAAACTTTCTAAGTACAGACATGCGTTTAGCTTGGCTTAAATCCCCGTGAATTCCTTCTGCTGTATATCCACGTAAATTTAACGCTTCTGAAAGTTCGTCAACACGACGTTTCGTACGGCCGAAAATAATTGCTAATTCAGGAGCCTGTATATCTAAAAGTCTTGTCAAAATATCAAATTTAGTTTTTTCTTGTGTTTCTATATAATATTGATCAATTAATGAAACAGTCATCTCTTTTGCTTTCACTTTGACAACTTGCGGCTCTTTCATAAAGCGCTCAGCCATTCTTCTAATAGGAGCTGGCATAGTAGCAGAGAATAATAGGGTTTGTCTTTCTGTTGGTATTTTCGAAAGAATTGACTCTATATCATCGATAAAACCCATGTTTAACATTTCATCCGCTTCATCTAAAATAACTGTTTGCACTTGATCTAAACGCAGTGTTTTTCTGTTAATATGATCTAAAATACGCCCTGGTGTCCCTACAATAATATGTGGATTTTTCTTTAATGCACGAATTTGACGATTAATATCTTGACCACCGAAAATAGAAAGCACTCTTGTTCGTTTTCCATAACCAATTTTGTATAATTCTTCTGAAACTTGAATAGCAAGCTCACGCGTCGGAGCAATAATAATACCTTGTATCACTTCATTTGCCACATCAATTTTATCTACTAAAGGCACGCCAAACGCAGCTGTTTTTCCAGTACCTGTTTGTGCTTGACCAATTAAATCTTTATTTTGAAGACTTAAAGGAATCGTTTCCGCTTGAATAGGTGTTGCTTCTTCAAACCCCATTCTTTTTAATGATTTCATCGTGGCAGTACTAATACCTAGATCTTGAAACTTTACCAATATATCCAATCTCCTTCTAGTCATTAAAAATATTCACATGATGGGTATGCCATCTTACTAATATGTATCCCTTTTCCTATCAACGAAACATATTAAAATGGATGTTGTTTATTATCCACATTCCACTATTCCCCGAATAATTAACTAAAAAACTAAACAAGTTTACATATAAGAGGTTGTTCAAAAAGTTCAAGAACACAAGCTTGTGAATCTCTTCGTTACGTCGTCCCAGTTCTCCCGTAGCAAAACTACCCTACGTTCCAGGCTTCGTGACTTCCGCACTTAGACTTCTCCGCTCAAATCGTCCTCTTTTTTGAACACACACTATAAGAAATGAAAAGTTTTGATAGATTTAATCAATCCATCATTTACTTTAACTGGAGAACTTGAGGCAATATGCTTATTTGTCAAATATAAATAGCATGAGATACCGTAAAATTGAATTCTGCTATGAGGAAATATTTCAAATGACTTCCATATTTTTTTACATTTACAGCTACTGTTTTTACAGTTAGCCAAAGACAAAGAAATTTCTTGTTTGTAACTGCTATTGCGAAATTTCTCTCTATTTGACAACTTTCTTTATACACAACTGTATAGCATGAGGGGCAGCAGCAACCAAAAACCGACCACTTTCGCTTTAAATTTGTTCATTTGACGAAAGAAAATCTCTATTATCAATATACTTTTACACAGCTAATACATGCTATTTTTCCCTATACACTTTAAAAATAATCTTATCACTTACATATTAGCTTTGCAATTATATGGCCTTTTTAAAAATAGGCACTTTTTCAGAAGCTAGGCTGCTTGTTTCTTTCCTATACATTATGGAACAAGGGAACTTAATGTTTTGGATAGGGGTTTTTCAGGCTGTCGACAATCGTTTGCTTTCTTCAGATGCATATTACCTCAACACGTTAACTCTGCTCTTCACAAGACTACATAATTGGAAAGACAAACTTTTTCGATCACCCTGAAAATTCGCAGATAAATTATGGTACATTTTCTAATTTTGAAGAAATACATTATTTTAAAAAGGAAAGAATTTCTGTAAATAGTTTTTCTTTTTCATTGCAATGGCAAATTAAATGATCCGATTCCTTTATATACAATAGTCTTTTTTCTTTTGCACGGATAGTATTATATAAATATTTTGCGCTTTTTATAGGTACTAGTCCATCATTTTCTCCTTGTGCGATAAATGTTGGCACATGTACCTTGCTCAAAAACGGACGAATATAATGCACTAACTTTCGAAATTGAACAGTCGCTGTTATAGGAGTAGACTTCATTTTTCTTCTATATCGACTAAATAGTTCGTTGTTTTTTAAATTACCTTTCCAAAAGTCATTTGCCATATATTTAATCTCGCCCCACATTTTAGATGGATTACCAAAATAAGCAGAAGCGCTCAATAGTATTAATTTTTTTACAGGATAATGAATAGCTAAGTAACTAGCTATTAACCCGCCCATGGAAAATCCAATTACATACACGGTTTTCTCTCTTTGCAGAAGTCTTTTCAGCTCATATTCGGCATGTTCAATCCATTCATTAAAATGAATGCCTTGTAATTGAAGGTTTTCCCCGTGTCCTGGCAGTGTTGGAATCACACATTCCCAATTTGTATGCTGTTCAAGAAAATTTGCCAATGGTTCTACTTCCCTGGGTGATCCAGTAAAACCATGGATACATAAACAAGCAACCATCAGACATACCACCTTTCCTTCCCAACATATATATTAAATAGTATATGAGTATTTTCAATGAACCAAGCATAAATTCAACCGAAATCCCATCTTCACATAAATGCTTATTCAAAAAGGGCCTTCCACAGGATGTGGTGACTTCAACGTTGCTCACAGGACGTGAGCGTTTTTAGTTGAAGATCCTCTAGTTAACGGAGAAGTAATCAAACGAAGAAATTGACCGCTTAACATTTAATGGATTTTCGAACATCCTAAATTATATTTTATACTATTAGTGTAAATATATCCATTATTATAACTTATCATCTACCAACTTAAGGGAAAGCTGATGATTCACTTCATTTAACTGCTCTGCCATTTGTGCTACTTGATAGGATGCTCCTGTTATTTCTTCAAATGTTCGTTGAAATTCATCCATAATTGTGTTGAAATTATTAATTCTCTCGGAATTGTTTTTTACGCTTCCGACTGTGTTATTTAGTATAGAAATAATTTTCTCATTAACAGATCTTAATAAGCTGGCATCTTGAGCTATCCGTTGATAACTGGATTCAAATTTGTCTACCGTATTTTGAACAGTGCTGATTTGCCCATGAATATTGTCTAATGATGCTTGGGTTTGTGTAGCAAGTTTTCTTACTTCTTGAGCAACTACTGAAAATCCTCTGCCATGAACACCAGCTCTTTCCGCTTCGATCGCCGCATTTAATGATAAAATATTCGTTTGATTTGAGATACCTCTGATTGTTTGCACAATCACTCCTATTTCATTTGAACTAGCGGTTAAAAGTTTGGTTAGGTGCTGGGTCTCTTCTATTAAAGTAACAACTGCATCTACTTGTTTTAAGGAAGATGTTACCTCTTGTTTTCCAAGTTCTACTGTCCGAAGTGTATCTGTGGATATAGTACTAATGCCATTTACTTCGGATAACATTTGATTTAACAATTTCTCTTTATCAAAAATAGCAGATGTAGTTTCTTCTGCTCCCGCTGCCAATGTCGCTGCGGAATCATCCAACTGCTGCTGCAATATTTGAATTTCACTTAATTTCATCATAGATGCTGTATATGCTTCTATATAAGTAGAGATCCCAATCTGCATATCAAAGGAACATAATTTTTGAAAAGAAAAATATAATTGTTTTATTTTGTTTATTGGTAAATTTTCATCTAATAAAATGGTAAAAAGTTCATTCTGTATTAATGTATATGCACCAATATACCATTCCGGAAATAGTTTAATTTTATTATGAACCTTTCCAATTCTAATACGATTTTCTATATAATTCTCATCCACTTTACCCGATACCATCTCTAATAAATATTGAGTTAGTGTTTTTTTTAAGCGGTCAATGGTCGAGTGTTCATTGATTATGTTCATTAAATGAGGAATTCCCTGTAACTTTCCATAAAATGCATTTACAATTTTATCAGCATTGTTCACCATAATTGGTTGAAGTTCAAGTAAATGCTCCATATCTTGCTCTGTTAACCCTACAAACTTTGTTTGAAAAGATAAATCTCCATTATTAAAAGTGATTGCTGGTTCTTTATTACTCTTTGAGCTAAAATGTGATGGATAACTAGATTTCTCTTCCCCTTTTTTACGATGCAAAAAACCAAATGGACATCTCGCCATGTTTAGCCCCCTATCAAATATGAATTTATACCTATAATTTCTAGTATAAATGATTTATTTCGACAATATTCTGCTATTTCTGAAAAAATTGTGAATTTTTCAAAAAGTCTCTTTTCGTATAGATTGTTTTTATTTAATCCGCAGCCTAAATACACTTCGCTTTCCGCGGACGAGTGCCGATCCTCCTCGTCGCTTTGCTGAGGTCACTGAAAAAGTGGATGCTATGAAATATAGATAGTGAAAATCCAAGCACTCAGAGGTTTTCGTTCGGTTTTCCGAGGCTTACCAACATGTTGGTCGTTTTCAAACTCTCTATACCATTTTTATCCTACTAAATATAAGGGTTTTACCTATAATTTATATAATAAAACACCTCTTCAGCGGCCTCGCTTTGCTCCTGTGGGGTCTCGTCTTTCTCGCTTTTCTAAGCAGGAGTCTACGTGTATTCAGACTGCTCAGTGCTTCAGCCATGTTTATTATTTTATTCAAAAAACAACAAACTTTTAGAAAACAGCCTTCAAAAATATAAAATAGGACTTCTATCATAAAAGACGAAGTCCTAAAACTGCTTATAGAGGATGTTCAAAAAGTCACCAAATGAAAAGTGTGAATCTCTTCATTAGTTTCGCTTCTAATTTGTTACTTTTTTTGAACACATACTTATATTAACTATTCAGATCGTTATGATAGTGACTTCACTACCTCTTCTAACCTCATTCCTCTTGAGGCCTTTACTAAGACAACTGTTTCGTTATCGATTATTTTTTTCAACGCTGTAATAAGATCATTTTTTTCCGTAAAACTAACTACATGATTTTCTGGAAGAACGGTTTGTGCACCTTTTGCAATAAATTGACCAAGATTTCCATAAGTAAACACATAATCGATTTCGTCTTTCGGTATGCTTTTTCCTACTTCCTCATGATACGTTTCTTCGTCCGGTCCAAGTTCTAACATATCACCAAGCACCAGTACTTTTTTATTAAATCCTGGGAGGTTTTTCAATACATTTATGGCAGCAAGCATAGAAGTAGGACTGGCATTATACGCATCATTGATTATTTGCACACCATTTTGCCCTGTTACCAATTCCATCCTCATATTAGTTAGTTTTAATGTTTTGAAGCCTTCATCCATGTCTTCAAAAGAAATCATAAAATAATCGGCAACTAACATTGCTGCTAACGCGTTAAGTATATTATGATTTCCGAGAATAGGAAGATTATAGACTTTCTGTGTTTTATTTATGTGGAAGCGACTACCGTTCTCCTTTTGCTGAATGTCAACCGGAAATAAATCATTTTTTTCGCCCATTCCAAATGTTTTTATATCCATTTGTGCGATCTTCGTTAATTTATTTGCAAGCAATGGTTCATCTCCGAAATAAACCACTCTTCCTCCCTGCTTCAACCCATTTATAATTTCTAATTTTGCATCTGTAATTCCTTCACGAGAACCTAAATCAAGAAGATGTGATTCTCCTATATTCGTAATAACGACTACATCCGGCTCTGCCAGCTTGGTTAAAAAGTCAATTTCTCCTTTGCTGCTCATGCCCATTTCAAGAACAGCAATATCTGTATCTTCTTTTAAATTCAAAACGGTCAATGGCAGCCCAAGATGATTATTATAGTTTCCTTCCGTTTTTTGCACCTTATATTTTAAGGAAAGCAGATTTGTTGTGATATCTTTTGTCGACGTTTTCCCGTTGCTCCCTGTAATGCCTACTACTTTTACAGAAAGTTCATTACGATATTTTTTTGCTAGCTGTTGAATACTTTTTAGTGGATCTTCTACATAAAGAAGCGGAAGATGCTTGGGAGGATTCGGAACATCTTTTTGCCAAAAAGAAGCAGCTGCACCTTTTTTAATAGCATCCTCTACAAATTGATGTCCGTCTACTTTTTCTCCTTTAAATGGAACAAATAAATTTCCTTTTTCAATTTTTCTGGAATCAATTGTAATTCCATTAATCACGATATCCTCTGCACCATTTATTTCTTCTTCCATGCCAATCATGTTGGCAATCTGTTTTAACGTACGTTTAATCACCTTAAACCCTCCAATCTATCTTTTTTCAAAATTATGTAAATAGTTAATTACTTAAAAAGGTTTGCATAAATTTCATGCAAACCCTTTATGAATAAGACCATTAAATAGTATACTTAATCGTCTGTTTCTCTTCATGTCTTTCTAGCGCAAGTTCCACAAGCTTTTCAATTAATGCAGAATATTCTACCCCGCTATGCTTCCATAGTAAAGGGAACATGCTGAATGGTGTAAATCCTGGCATTGTATTTACCTCATTAATATAAACCTTACCTTCTTTTGTTAAGAAAAAGTCAGCACGAACTAATCCAGAACAGTCTAATGCTTTAAACGCTCTTATCGCATTTTCTTTAATAGATTGATATTCCTCTTCTGTTATATCTGCTGGAATAATTAACGCTGTATCGCCATCTTCATATTTTGCTTTATAATCATAGAAGTCTTTTTTAGGGACAATTTCTCCAGCAACAGAAACTTCTGGATTGTCATTGCCAAGCACTCCCACTTCTATTTCTCTAGCAGTAACGCCTTCTTCAATAATAATTTTCCGATCAAATTGAAACGCTTCTGCAAATGCAGCATCCAGCTCTTCACGATTCGTACTTTTGCTGATTCCAACGCTTGATCCTAAATTAGCAGGTTTAACAAAACAAGGATAACCTAGTTCCTGCTCCACTTTTTCATATGCTGCTTGTTTATCTTTATTCCAATCATTTCTTATAAATGATGTATATTTAACTTGTGAAAGACCAGCCACTTCAAAGATATTCTTCATGATTACTTTGTCCATCCCAGCTGATGATGCCAATACACCGTTCCCTACATAAGGAAGATTTAATAATTCCAACAATCCTTGCACCGTTCCATCTTCTCCATTTGGTCCGTGCAGCAACGGAAATATTACGTCGAAAGTTCGATCTTCTGATGATTGGAATAAACGAGAAGAAAGTGCAGTTGATTGGATTTCATTCTTTGATTGAAACTCCAATTGCTTCACATTTTCTACAGGTCCTGTTAATTGTTCTCCGCGAATCCATTCACCACTCTCCGATATGTAAATAGGATGAATATCAAATTTATCTGTATTTAAGGCTTTTATAACCGCCATTGCTGTTTGCATACTTACTTTATGTTCAGCAGATTTTCCACCATATAATAAACCAAGCTTTTTCTTCATTATAAGTACCTCCAATTTATCAATACACTTGTTTATTCTACCACTAGATAAGCTTCTTCAAAAGAAGAATACTAAAATGGTAATTTCTTTTCATCTAAATGTAATAATTAAATATGTTTGAGATTAATTTATGCGAAATTAGGCAAACTGGTAGCTTATTTCATGAAAAAACGTTGATGTTATGCTCTGCAGTTCCTCTTCCTCGCATTCCTCATACTCTACAAGAAAACAAGTGGATGGACCAGAGGATTTTTTGATGTCCAATGAACAATCAATCCTTCCTTTTACAGACTCATTTAATAAAACTGACAGTTCATACAAAATCCCTTTCGATCCGACAGGCTGAAGTTTATATTTATTCTTTTTAGCTAATGTATAGAATAGAGATAACGGTGCGATTTTATCTTCTTCTTCCACCACTTCATTTCCAACAAGCGGGCTGCCGATAACCGCTATTTTGCTATTTTGAAAAGAATATTCGTTTTCAGAACTGCTTTTCCCAAGCACGGTAACGCCAACTGCCGACTGCTTTAAGGAGAAATTACTTTCCGTACTTCCAGTAATCGCCAATTCCTCACTTAAGTTCAATTCCACGATGCCTTTATTTATCCCTGCCAAAAGCTTTTGCCACGCATCTTCTCCACTAAAATTTTGCAAAATAACAGAAAAAGGACTTCCTCCTGCTGCGATACATTCCATTACTGCAACACGAAAGGAATAATAAGCTACCGTTTCATAAGAGGCTTGCACTATATCCTCTGCTTTCATCCCAATGGCTCCACAATTGTCAGCGGCAATAATGATGTTTTCCTTTTGATTAAAAGGGACAATTTGAATATCTTTCATAGACGACTTTTTCTCCATAACGAAATGGACTGCAATCTTGGTATTAACACATAAGCAGCAGCTGCATTGATGACTGCCCCTATCAATAAAGATGGAATAATCATTGTGTAGAAACCTTTGTTTATAAGAAAAAGAAAAGGAATCGGTAATATAATACTATTTACTATGATAAACACAGCATAAGCAAAATATTTTTTTCCACTTCTATATATATAAGAAAACAAGCATATCAATAAGGACATTTCAACGCTAATAATAAAATGAAATGGACCAAGTGGGAAACCGATAATCAATGCGGATAATAAATGTCCAACTCCCGCAACAATTCCACCACTGATTCCCCCTAACAGCACACCTGCTATTAAACTTGGAAAACTATCCAAGGCAACACTTCCAACATGTGCGGGGATTTTTATATATGCCCCAACAGCTGATAAAGCAATAAATAATGCCAAAATACTAATTTTCTTTCCGTTCATTCTTTTTTCCTCCTCGAAACACTTTAGCACTTCGTTCATATTCAACATCTGTTACATTGCTGCGATAATTAATCACTCTTGCAAGTGCAAAGAAATAATCGCTTAAACGATTTAAATATTGCAAGGAAAGATCAGAAACGTGCGCATCTACTTTTTTCAAGGAGACTACTAATCGTTCCGCTCTTCTTGTCACCGTTCTTGCAATATGAATGCTGCAGGCAGCTGGTGTTCCACCGGGAAGAATAAATCGTTCTAATGGAGGCGCCTCTTCGATAAATTGGTCAATTCTTTCTTCTAAATATTCGATTGTATTTGCAGTTAACTTTAACGGACGATCTTTCAAAACACTTGCTAAGTCGCCGCCGCAATCAAAGAGCTCATGCTGAATTTTTTCCAAATCACTGATGATATCTTCAAATGCTTTCCCCTGTAATTGTACAACCGCCTGACCAACAAAAGAATTTACTTCATCCACCGTTCCGTACGCTTCGATGCGAATATCATCTTTATCTACTCTGCCGCCAATAATGCTTGTTTGTCCCTTATCACCTGTTTTTGTATAAATACGCATTCATTTCCCTACCTTCCTTTATTTTAGTTGATCATTTAAACCATACCAGACAACATCAACACGATCAGCCATTCTTACCGCTTCTTGATAAATTCTTCCCGTCCAATCACGCCATAGCCTGTCTTCCTTTTTTAGCGGCACAATCCCTTTTGTGATATCACTTCCGATTACAATGACTTGATGATTGTCTCCATCCTTTTCCCAATTAATCAATCGTTTGATTAAGACCTGAAAATAATCAAAAGCCTCCTCCTGAAGCGTCGATAACTTATGTTGAATCAAATATTCAAACCCTTCCAACAATAAAACAGGCCTTTTCATTTCAGTCAATTGTTCTAACACATCTATTCGATCTTTTTCATAAAAGCAAACGATTTCCAAGTCTTCACTATCAATCGGAAGTTGATAAAAGTTTAACGCCCATCTCTTTTTTCCATTAAAGCTGCCTCCTGTAATAAAGTGCATCTTTCTCTCCTCCTAAAACTATCGATATCGTCCCATATCAATGTAAAGCCACTTTCTACTGCTACTGTATAATCAAAAAAACCGTTCTTTTCCTTACCATAGCGATGCAGTAAATAACGGATGACCCCACCATGTGTCATAACTGCTATTTTTTGTTCAGCTTTACTTTGATTAATCAACATTTGCCAGCCTGTTTCAATCCGTTTTGTAAAATCAGGAAAAGATTCGCCGTTAGGAGGAGTAATAGTAAAGGGATGATCGATCCAATTGCGATACGATGTATTTTCTTTTAACTGTTCATACGTTTTCCCTTCCCAATTGCCAAAATTCAGTTCCCGAAAGCAAGAAGACTCTATTATTTCCTGATCAGGAAATAGATAGGACGCACTTTGTTTCGCCCGCAGCAAGTCACTTGAAAACAGCTGATCGTAATGATTGGCATCCAGCCGTTTCGCTTTTAATTGGCAAATCCCTTTTTCGCTCAACGGACTATCCATCCAGCCAATATATGCTTTGTTTTCATTCTCCTTTGTTAAACCATGACGAAATAATGTAATAACCATACGGTTGCCCATAATACTAACTCCGTCCCTTCCACTGCCGCTCCCAACAAATCTCCGGTTAAGCCGCCAAACCATTTCACGATTTTTTTCGCTAAAAAGACGTAGCATACAGCACCGCTAATCATTAACAGCAAAATCTCTAAAAACGCCTCCTGATAAAATAAAAATATGATTCCGAAACATACCGCCACATATCCAAAATAAACTGCCGTAATATTTCCAGTAATCGCCCTTTTGAAAAAAGAACCAAGTCCGTCCTTTTTCGCTTCAGGAACACGAATTAAGATAGTTCCCATTACTATTTTTGAGAAAAAGGGAAGCAACAAAACGAGAAAATACGTTTCAGCTTGAATCCCATTCACTATTTCATAAACAAAAAATAATTTTGTACTTAAAAGCACAATGACAGATAATACGCCAAAAGCTCCAACGCGAGGATCCTTCATAATTTCCAAACGTTTTTCACAATCCTGATAAGAAAAGAACGCATCACTTGCATCCATCCAGCCATCTAAATGAAGTCCGCCTGTAATCACGATCATCAGTATCCAGAGAAAAAAGGAAACAGCGAGAACAGAAAATGGTGTGAAATGAAGCAATCCATATACAAAAAAGCTATAAAGCAAGCCTTGCAGTAAACCTAATAAAGGAAACGTGCGGATGCTGCTGCTTACAAACTCTTTTTCCATTGGCAGCGTTTTATTGATGGGTACCGCAGTAAAAAACTGTATATTTAATAAAAATCCTATCCATACTTTTTTCATTAATGTGTACCTTTTGTCATCCTTTCTTTCTTATCGGAATACCACTTTCCACTAAATATGCTTCTGTTGCCATTTGAACAAAGGATTGATGCAGCTTGCCAAGCAATCTACTATAAGTGATGATTAGAGGATTTTGCAGTGCTTCAAATGTCACCTCATTGCTGACAACAATAAAAATGTTGCATCGCTCACTTAATGACAAAACGATTTCTTCTATCTTCTGCTGCAATTCCATAAGTACATCATCGTTCCAGGTCTGTTGTTCTTGCTGAAAAAGTTCGTTGCCTACTAATGTTGTTAAGCAATCAAATAAAACAACATCCTTCTTGCTAAAATGGGGCAGCAATTCTTGTAAGTTAGTCGGCTGCTCCCATGTAGTCCATTGTTGTTTTTGATTTTTCCGGATTTTTTGATGACGTTCGACTCGCTCTCTCATTTCATCATCCGTTACGACACCTGTTGCTAAATAGTGAAGCCGAAGCTTGTAGTTTTTTGCATAATGTAAGGCTAAATTTTCTGCAAAGGATGTTTTGCCGCTTCTTACTCCACCAGTGACAAAAATAAAGGTCGGTTGTTGATCCATTTTTTGATAACTCCTTGCAAGTGCTCATTTTCCTGTTTATTTTTAATGGCAAATCGCAGCCATTTACCGTCTAAACCAGGATAATTATATGTATGTCGTGCAACAATGCCTTCTTTTAATAAAAACTGAAAAAACTCCTTTTGCTCATCGAAATTAGGATCTTTTAATAAATAAAAGTTAGCATGTGATTCTGTCATCTGAAATCCAATTTTTTTATAAAATGCGCACAGTTTTTGTTTTTCCGTTTCAATAAATTGGATCGTATCCGCTACAAAATCCTCTTCCGCTAATAACAGTTCCCCAGCATGTAATGCAATGTTATTGACACTCCAATGCGTTTGCAAGGAAGCAAGCTTTTTAATCATCTGTTCATGCGCCATGATGTATCCTAAACGAATTCCTGGAATGCTGAACATTTTCGTCATCGATCTTAAGATTAACAAGTTAGGATAATGCTTTAATTCAGGCGCCATTTTTTCATAATCTTTTACAAAATCATAAAATGCTTCATCTAAAATAAGCAAGCAATCATATTTTTTGCAAACATCTAATAAACGAAGAAGCTCTTTTTTTTCATAATAAATGCCTGTTGGATTATTCGGGTTGCATAAAAAAACAGCCTTTACGTTTTTTAATGATGCTTCCATGTCTTCTATTTGCAATAGCCAGTCTTTATCGTTCACCATATGATAATTCACTTCGCAGTTATTTACTTTACACGCTTGTTCATACTCGGAAAAAGTCGGCTGAATAAGCAGTACCTTTTCCCCTGTCAACATTCTTCCAATTAAAGAAATAAGTTCTGCGGCACCGTTTCCAAGCAATAGCTGATTTCCTTTTATATTTTCTATGTCAGCAATATTCTTAATCAACATCCTCCCTTTTGGATCGGGATAGTAATGGATGGTATTATACAAGCTGGCCCATTTCTGCTGCAAAACAGCAGGAGGCCCTAATGGATTAATATTGGCACTAAAATCAATTATTTGTTGTGGAGGCGTTATATCCATTTGTTCATATAAATAATGTGGATTCGCTCCATGTGATGGCAAATTCAATCAAAAAACCTCCAATCCATAAAAATAAGAGAAAGAAACAAGTCGCTTTCGTTAATATAGTATTGCTAAGGATAATATGCTCTTTATCCAGTTCTGCTTTTGGTTGTCCCATTTTGGCACGGTTGGAAATTTCTCCTTTATAATAATTGATGCCTCCTAACTGCACACCTAATAAAATGGCAGTTGCTGATTCGCCCCAGCCACTGTTTGGCGAAGGATGTTTTTTTGCATCTGCAAACAATGTCTGCCACCCTTCCTTAAATGTATAAAAGGGAGAGCGTAGAATAAGAAGCAATAAGCATGCGGTGATTCGACTAGGGAGAAGATTTACGAGATCATCTAACTTTGCTGAAAAATAGCCGAATTGCTCATACTTTTTATTTTTATAGCCGACCATAGAGTCACATGTATTAATAGCACGATAAACAAGACTTAGAGGAGCACCGCCTATAAAAGCCCAAAATAAGGGAGCAGTAACCCCGTCACTAGTGTTTTCTGCCACTGTTTCAACCGTTCCGCGAACAATTTCCTTTTCCGTTAATGTTTCTGTATCTCTTCCAACAATGTAAGAAAGTTTTAGACGTGCTTTTTGTAAATCATTTTTTTTCAAAGGTTTGTATACATCAAGTGCTGCTTCTTTTAAGCTTTTTTGTGCGATAGTAGTAGCTATCAAACAACTTTCCACTAGGATTCCTATACTAAAATGAATACGATAACTTGTATATACAATAAAAAACGCTATTATATACGTGATTCCTAATACAACAAGCAGCATGTATAATCCTTTTTGTTTGCGATTATTCCCTTTATTCCATTTCTTTTCTAATACTGAGATTAACATCCCCATCCATTTGACTGGATGTGGCCAGTTTGGTGGATCGCCAATTATTTTATCGATAATAATCGCAATTGTTATGCTGATTAGATGATAAAGCATCATGATTGTAACCTGCCATTTCTTTTATTTAATGCCTCTGCTAAACATTCCGCTACACCGGTTGCAATCAATTTTCCTAATAGCGTTATCGTTCCCGCAAACTCTATCTCTGTACCTTCTTGGGTTGCTGCTACTAACATACTGTCTGTTGACGTTCCCGTTGCAATCGTTTCCGTTATCGGGTCGACCACTTGCAAATCACGAAGTACACTTGCTTTTGCTTCTGTTGCGGTCATAATACTTTGAATATATGCTTGGTCTGACAGCTTTCCATTAATAAAAATCCATATATTTATCGTACCTGGATTAAAGTAAGAGAAATGTTCCTTGCTTCTTGCCGCATCGACGGCATTACCAACACCTGCTGTGATCACAATAAAAACAGAAAAATTATCTTCTTTATAAGTTCTATAAGCAACATCTTCTACATAAACAGCCGTCATCATGCTTACGGTTTTTTCAGGGATAAAATCATGTTTAAGCAAATAATTTTTCATTTCTTGCTGATAATCATCACACTGATAATTTTTATTGACATGTCTATTTACAAAATGGGAGTACCAGCCTATTCCAGCACCTGTCACCCCTGATGAAATCGTTTTTAACGATTTAGGAGATGCTAAAGCAACATGTTGTGATGAAAGCTGCAAATATTGTTCATCTATTATCACAGCGCTGCTACCTTCCATTTTTTCAGGAGAAAGGACGATTTGTGGTGCAGCAGTTTGTGGATGAGGCGTTCGTTTTACTTTTGTTTTGTATACCTTCTTAATAGCTGCTTCTTGGAGAACCTCTGCTGGAATAGAATCTGCTTCGATTCTGCCATCATGAAGCAGCAAAAGACGATCACAATATAAACCTGCTAAATTCAAATCATGAAAAATACTAATGATTGTTAATCCTTTTTCACGACTCCATTGCTTCAAATTATCCAACAACTCTTTTTGATAAGATAAATCAAGATGATTTGTCGGTTCATCCAATAATAAGATTTCAGGCTCTTGAGCCAAGCTTTGCGCTAAATACACCCTTTGTCTTTCCCCGCCGGATAATGTTTGAATCGATGCATCCTGCAAATGGGCTACACCTGTTAATCCCATTGCCTCTTGCACGATTGCTTCATCTTCCTGGCTCCAAGACTGCAGCCAATTTCGCTGGTAGGCATATCTTCCAAGTGATACTATTTCTTTTACCTGATAGGAAAAAGACTCTTCTGCATGTTGGGAGAGAACTGCTACTACTTTCGCCAATTCTTTCTGTGTATAAGCTTCCATGCTTTTATGTTTTATGAAAATTTCGCCTTTTTCCCTTTTAAGTATTCCACTAATCAGCTTGAGCAGCGTTGTCTTGCCACTGCCATTTGGGCCTAATATGCCTAGAAGCTCTCCTTTTTTTACGGAAAAGGAAAGATTAGAAAAAATGGTCCGGCCAGAGTATTGAAAGGAGATATTATTTACTTTAAGCATTCTTTTTGCTCCTTCCTTTTCGACGCTTTAATAATATCACCGCAAATATTGGTGCACCGATTAACGCCGTTATTACACCAATTGGCAGCTCTGTTGGAGAAATAATCGTTCTAGCAACTAAATCAGCTAGAATAAGGAAGCTGCTTCCTATTAGCATCGATAGTCCTAGCAAATATTTGTGATCCGGTCCGACTAATATTCTAACTACATGAGGTATTACTAACCCAACAAACCCTATCGTTCCGGAAACAGCTACCGCTGCACCAGTTAAAATCGAGCCCGCCAGCAAAATAAGGATTTTTCTTGTTTGAACATTTACACCTATATGCTGTGCCCGTTCTTCTCCAAAGGCTAGTGCATTTAATTCTTTTCCTTGCAGAAGCAATATACCTGATCCAATGATAAAAAACGGGAGAATAATTTTAATATAGACCCATCCTCTCATGGAAACACTGCCAAGAAGCCAGCCAATGATTTGTCTTAATTCATCTCCAGTTAAAGCAATCATTAAAGAAATAAACGCACTTAAAAAAGAACTGAAAATAACTCCTGTAAGGATAATCGTTTCCACTCGCATCATTTTGTCCATTTTTTGAGCAAAAAGCAGCACACAAAAAATGGTAACAAAGGAACAAAGGATACTTAATAAAGGAAGCGTAAAGCTCCCAATAAACGGGATGCTTACTTGAAAAAACAAGGTGATAACAGCTCCTACAGATGCACCTGACGAAACCCCAAGCGTATATGGATCCGCGAGTGGATTCCTTAACAATCCTTGAAATGCAGCACCTGCTATGGAAAGACATGCACCAACGAGCCCTGCAAGAAGCACACGAGGCAAGCGAATATTTTGAACAATATTAACATACATTGGATCTATATGAGTTAGAAAATCTCCAGGAAGGATCATACTAACAAGTATTTTTATTACGTCTATAACAGGAATGGACACTGTTCCAACCGATATGGCTATAATAATAGAAAAGAAGAGAAAAAAAGCGGCATATAAATAAGCCGCTCCTTTTTTATTTAAATACATCTGGATATACTGCTTTTGCAAATTCTTCTACCCCTTTTACTAAGCGAGGACCAGAACGAGTAACTGTATCAGAGTCTACATCTGCTACTGATTTATTCTTTACAGCAGTGATATCTTGCCAGCCCTTGCGTTTAGAGATTGTTTCAGCAGGATTTTCTGTTGCATAAATGCCATAAGTAGTAATAATTACATCTGGATTTGCTTTGATGATTTCTTCTTGATCTACTTGAATCCAACCTTCTTCTGTTACAACATTTTTTGCATTAATTGTATCTAGCATTTCTTGCATAAATGTATTTTTTCCTGTTGTATAAATACTAGGTTCACCGCTAATTTCAATGTAAATAGATTTTTTATCCTTATCTGCAATTTTAGCTGCTTTATTTTTTATTTCAGCGATTTTATTTTTCATTTCTGCGATAACTTTTTCTGCTGCTTGTGTTTCTCCAGTAGCTTTCCCAATCATTGCAATACTATCATAAACACCTTCAAAGTTTGCTGCATCATTTACAACGATGACATCAATGCCGGCATCACGCAATTGTTGTAATCCTTCTTTTGAATTATGTGCACCAGAAGCATGTGCTAATACAACATCTGGTTTTAAAGAAATAATTTTTTCGACATTAAAATTAGAATCTCCAATTTTTTCAATTTTCGCAGTTTCTGGCGGATAATTATCATAATTAGAAACGCCAACCATCTCTTTTCCTAATCCTAAAGCGAAAGCAATTTCCGTGTTGCTTGGAATTAAAGAGACAATTTTTTCTGGCTTTTTATCTACTACAACTTCTTCATCTAGTGCATCTTTAATGGTAACTGGAAAAGAAACTGCATCTGTTTTTTTAGTATCTGCTGCATTATCTCCCTTTTTTGTTTCTCCACATCCAGCAAGCACGCCGACAGCCAAAAGAAGTGCAAAAATATAAGTATAAAGCTTTTTCATTCATCTTCCATCCTTTTCAAATAATAATTGATAGGCTCTGTTAAATTTCAGTGTTGATTTATAATGGTCAGGAAATTCACTCGCTTTCCGCGGACGAACTAGCAAGCCTCCTCACTCGTACCTAACTGCGGGGTCTTGCCAGCCCGTTTTTCCGCAGGAGTCTCGCAAATTTCCTTCCAAAATCAACATTATTCGTTTAACACAGCCAGTTGATAAATAAAGACTGTTTTCTAAAAGTTTGTTGTTTTTGAATAAAATAATAAACATGGTTGAAGTACTGAGCAGTCTGAATACACGTAGACTCCTGCGGGAAAAGCGAGAAAGACGAGACCCCACAGGAGCGTAGCGACGAGGAGGCTCGGCACTCGTCCGCGGAAAGCGAAGTGTATTCAGGCTGCGGGTTAAATAACAACAATCTATACGAAAACAGCCAACAACAAAAAACATCTCTACAGACTAAATAGAGATGTTGAGATAACTTTAAATGGATTCAAAGCATACTCCACACCTTCCTATCCTCGTAGGTTTTACAGGTGTATAGAAAATGGCAGGTCTCCTGACTTATGATTTTTGCTCCCTGAACCTTCCCGTATCATACAGTGGTTATCTCAGTTCACAATCATTTACAGTGGCGGGACCGTGTTGGAATTTCACCAACTTCCCTTTTAAGTCTCTCATTAGATGGATTTTTCATACGGTTACATCAGTTTACATACTGCCCTAAATAATTGATGTATGTCCATTTCAATATCCTCTCTAATAAAGACACCAATTTTCTAACTATTTCATTTTTCATCACGTTTGATTATACACTAAACAACACGAAATTTGTCTAGTTATCATAAATGTTTTTCGAGATAACAGGAACAGCACTATTTAATGCAATATCTTGTGTCGAGAGTTTACAGTTGTAGCCGATCAACATTACCCCTGCATTCTCTGCTTCTATTAAAGCCTCCGCAAATTTTTTATCAATGTGAGGAGCAGATGTTATTCTTTCTACATCTTCTCGTTGGGCTATAAATAAAATCGCTGTATGAATGTTCTCTTCTTGTGCTATCTTTGTTATTTCTTTCACGTGCTTCGTACCTCTTGCGGTAATTGCATCTGGAAACATTCCAATCCCATTTTCCGCCAAAGTTACACTTTTGACCTCAAGAAGCAGAGATGTACCGTTATAATGCTCCAATAAAAAATCCCAGCGTGAATGTCCATATGTGTATTCGGACTTTATCCATTTATAATCAATTAGCTCTGGAATAATGGATTGTTTCACCATTTTATCAACAAGCATATTTGGAAACGTAGTATTAATGGAAACCAGTCCTTCTTTTGCCTCGACTAAAACTGCTGTCCACTTTGTTTTGCGGTTTGGATTTGTACTTGGTAATACGTAAATTCCAACCCCTTCTATTAATAACTCCTTTAATCTCCCTGGATCGGCTAAATGCACCACTTCTACTGAATGAGTAGTTTGTGAATAACAATGCAAAATAAAACGATTCGGTCTACTGATAAATGTCATTCTTGTCAAAGGGCTTGGAAATTTAACTGAAACGCTTTTTTTCATTAAGCTCACCATACTAAAGAATATCTACTTGCCATTCTTTTGTTTTTTTATCAAAAATAAGTTTTGCATCACAAGCTTGTGTGCTCTTTTTTTCATAATCTTCATACATGCTATCCATGTTAGAAAAATCTTCAATCACCCAAATTGGAATTTCAAGACGAAAACGATTTTGCACTGTTTTCTGTATAGAAAGAACCATCCCTTCTTTCATTAAATCTTTCAATATGGTGATTGTTTGTTTATCTATTGGTGGATAGGTTCTTTTTTTCCTTATTCCAAACAATGTTTTCTCTAATTTCAAATGGGATAATTTGCTTGTTATCACTTCACAGAACAAATAGTAAAACACATCTAATTTTTTATAGTATGTTTTATTAAACCATCCATCATCATGGGCTAAATAAACAAACTGATTGTTTAGCTGCTGATAAAACGGTGCTTTTAAATGATCTTTTATATGCCCAAGATAAAGAAGCTCCGCAATGGTCTGCCCTTCTAATATATCCAAAACCTCTGTTTCTTCAAAATCTATCCAAGAAAAATCGCCGTAGCCGTACACATCATCTTTTACTAACTTTGAAAGTTTATGTTTTGGAACATATTCAAGCATCGTATGAGAATGAAACTCTCCTTCCTCGAACTGATGCTTTAATAATAATATTGAAGGAATCGATTCCCCTAAAAACTGATAAAACTCGTGAAATTCAATTCCATAGGAAAGAACAAAACGATCCTTTTCATGTAAATGAATATAAATAACATCACGAATATCATGATTTTTTTTCATAAAGTACCCCCCAACCTTTATAGCAAGTGATAAGAAAAGCGGAAGCGCCTCAACATCAACACTCATACATCCTGCATGCACTTCGCAGTTAGACACTAGTCTAAACTTCATTCTTTCTTAACTTTGGCTCTGTTAAACTTGTCTGTTGATTGCAGCGAGAGGCATTCGCTTCAATCAACAATTAGCTTTAACACAGCCTAACTTTAAAAAGTAGTCTCTTCTTTCTTGATTCCATGTAGGCTTATTTCTTATACGCTTCATAGTATTGACGATACTTCAAAAAACAGGAGGATTAAGGGAGCCTTCCCTAGTTATTTTTTGAAGCATCCTCTCAATAAGCCGAAAATTTTCCTACTATGATACATAGTATAAGAAGGACATTTGTTCTCCATCTTAGTTTATCAAAAAGAGAAGAAAATAACTTATTACAAATTTGTTTCAAAAGTAATATTTATTTTACAAATTAAAAAGAACAAAACACCATGTATCGAACATGTCGTTCTGTTCTTTTTTGCAAACAGCATGATATTAAATATTGGCTGTTTTCTCAAAATTTGTTGTTTTTCAAATGAAAAAATGGAGATGAAGTACTCAGCAGACTTAATACACGTAGACTCCTGTGGGAATGCGAGAAAGACGAGACCCCACAGGAGCGTATGCGACGAGGAGGCTCGACGCTCGCTAAACGGACGAAGTGTATTCAGGCTGCGCGTTTAAAAGCAACAATCTTTACGAAAACAGTCTAAATATTTGTCCGTTTTAATAGCCTTTTAATACTTGTATTAGATTCTCTTAACACAATTTCTTTATCTAATGTTTTCATGATTTTATTTTCCATCACAATTTTTCCATCAATAATTGTTGTTTCGACATCTGCACGTGTTGCGGAGTAGACAATTCTTGAAATAGGATCAACATCATAAGAAGGAAACGTATGAAAATTGTAAAGGTTTAATATCGCTAAATCTGCTCTTTTGCCCACTTCAATACTGCCAATCTCCTTTTCCATGCCAACTGCTTTTGCTCCTCCAATTGTCGCCATACGAAATACGGTTCTCGCATCCATGGCAGTTGGTCCATGCAGCGGTTTTTGAATCAGTGCTGCCAATCTCATTTCATTAAACATATCTAAATTATTATTGCATGGTGCACCGTCCGCCCCTAAGCTGACAGAAGCATGATCGCAAAGTAGATGATGCGTTTCTGCAATTCCAGAAGCAAGCTTTAAATTAGATCCAGGACAATGGCTGACATGAACGCCTTTTTCCTTTATGATTCTTTTTTCTTCTTCATTAAGCCAAATACAATGAGCCAAAATTAATCGATCGTTTGCTAAACCTAGATGATCCAAATAAACCACATTTCGCATGCCCGTTTCTTCTTCAACGATGTGGATTTCTCCCAAATTTTCAGAAGCATGTGTGTGCACTCTTACATTATAGTGATCCGAAAGGGTTTTAACTTCTTTTAATAATGTTTCCGTACAAGAAACAACAAATCTTGGCGAAAAAGCGTATTGTATTCTCCCATCGTCATACTGATGCCATTTCTCTAATAAATCCACACTTTGCTGAATGGACTCTGCTGTTTTTTCCTGAAGAGGCAATGGGACTTGGTCTCCTTTATCCATCATTACTTTCCCAGAAACTGCCCGAATTCCACTTTCTGCAATGGCTTGAAAAGCATAATCTGTATGATGAACGGTTTCCATATCGACGATTGTTGTCGTACCACTTTCGATCAGTTCCCCTATTCCTAACATGGCAGAATAATAAATCGACTCTTCATCATGAGCTGCTTCTAACGGCCATATTCGTTTGCGCAGCCAATCCATTAACTCCAAATCGTCAGCTTTCCCACGAAACAAGGTTTGACATAAATGAATATGTGTTTGTACAAAACCAGGAATGACGGTTTTATTTGTAGCATCAATTATCTTATCTGCCTCTGTTTCCTTCAGATTCTCCCCAATTTCCTTAATAATATTGTTTTCAATTAATATATCTCCTGTTACTATTTCCTCCGATTGGTTCATCGTAACAATTTGCGCGTTTTTAATTAAAATATTCGTCATATTGCTCCCCCTTTTGCATGTTCTTTCCCACAAAAAAAGCCACGAAAAAAACATGCATTATCCATGCACATTTTTTTCGTAGCTAGAAATTTACGGTTTCTAAGTAGAGACCCTTAAACCAATTTTTAAGGATATACGAATTAGTTATATACGGTATACATTTATTTTAATGTAATTACAAAAAGCTTCAACAATATTGTCAGAAAATATTACAAAGTATTTTTCCAGAAACTTTTTACAACCGTACTAATCAGTAAATTTATCCATGTCCTTCTGTTAGAAAAACTTTTTCTTCCAAAAAATAATCGCTGTTGTGGTTGATAAAAAAATAGCAACGAGAAGAATAAAGAAAAAAGCATAAGGATAATCTTGAAAAGGCAACCCGACGTTCATGCCATAAAAGCTAGAAACCATCGTAGGGAATGCAAAGATAACTGTAATAGAAGCTAGAAGCTTCATGACAATATTGACATTATTCGAAATAACCGATGCGAAGACATCCATCATTCCATTTAAAATAATCGTGTAGGTATCAGCCATTTCCATTGCCTGTGTATTTTCGATCATAACATCTTCCAACAAGTCTCGATCTTCTTCGTACATTTTTAAATAATTTAAACGAAGTATTTTTTCAAGTACAGCTTTGTTTGATTTTAAAGAGGTACTGAAATAAACTAAACTTTTTTGCAAAGCCAAAAGAGCATAAATTTCTTTATTTTTCATGGACTGATGAAGTTCTTTCTCAATCTCGTCCGTTTTCTTGTTAATCTGTTTCAAATACCTTAAGTAATACGTAGAAATGGCATAAAGAATTTGTAAAGAAAACCTTGTTCTTTTGAAAGAATAAAATCCCTTGACTTTATTTTGTTTAAAACTTTCTAAGATAGGGGTTTCCTTCAAAGAAATGGTAATAAAACAATTATTGGAAATAATCATTCCAATCGGAATCGTTTCATAAATAGGAAAGCCTGCTTCATCGTGTGTAATGTACGGATAATCTACAATAATCAATATATTGTTATCCTCTGTTTCGATTCGGGACCTTTCTTCATCGTCGAGAGCGTCTTTCATAAACTCAACTGGTATATTTAAATGATTTGTGACATGATCAATTTCTTCTGTTGTAGGATTAATCAGATTAATCCAACACCCTTTAGAAATTTCGTTTACTTCTTGAAGTTTTCCAGTTGAATCCGTTAAATACATTTCTAACATGGTTTACCCTCCTCATTTAAATAGAGGAAGACTTATTACCTTTTAAGGAGTTAATATTCCTCGATAACTTATATTCCCTTCCGTAAAATGCAATTTTGACTTCCTCCGAAATATTTACTGGTTCAGGTTCAAGAGAACCGAAGCTACTCAAAATATCAACTCCTTTTGCTTTAGTTTCATATAAAAAGGAAACTTCTCATGATAAATATACTTAATTCCTGTTTATGCGTTTTTCCTCATTCGAGTATTTAACACATCTTCGATTTCTTGTATGAGAAGCTCAAGGGTTTCCTCTGAAAAATGAGCATCCATAACTTCTTGTTGATGTAAAACATATATGGGCTCTTCTTCTTTCATTTTTTGCTCATAATGAGTGGAAGCAAATACAGACCATTCTCCATCTAACCAAATAGCAAGCTGATCAAATTTTCCTTCCCACAAAATTTCCCGAAATACTTCCTTTTCCTGTAATTCGAGATCTATGTCCATTTATCCCCCTCCAAATAAGAGTGCCATGATTATTATACAGTTAAATGTTTAGGATTTCTATTCCTCTTATTTAAAATATAATAACTGTATCATATGACTTATTCATACTTATCCTTGCTTTATAAAAGTTAAATATACAGGTTTTCCTTTATAAACCATAAATGATATCTTTTCTTTATTTATATATTTTGGCATTGCAAAAGTCTTTCTTGCGAATTTACTGTAGGACAAAGAGAGGATTCTATGTTAACTATTTTATTTAATGAAAATAGCTTGCATAGAATCTCTCTTTTTTTATATTAATGGAAACAAATATAGAGAAATTGTCGTCTATATAAGTGTGTGTTCAAAAAGGCAACAAATTAAGGAGTTTATAAAATGAATGATAGACGTAATAGTTTTTCAGATAAATTTGATTGGTCGCTTTGCTTTCTGCTATTGGTATTTTGTTTATTAAGCTGTTTTTCCATCTATAGTGCACAAAAGGCAGGCGAATCGTATTTAACATCCCAAATTTTCTGGTATATCGTTGGTTCTTGTGCCATTGCAGTATGTATGTATTTCGATAATGAACAATTTAGAAAACTAACATGGATTTTATATGGAACTGGCATTTTCCTTTTAATAGGACTTCTTGTGATGCCTGACACTGACTTCACACCGGTAATTAAAGGTGCCCAAAGCTGGTATGTTATTGAAGGAATCGGCAGTATACAGCCTTCAGAGTACATGAAAGTTTTTTTTATTTTGGCATTATCAAAAATCATGTTTGACCATCATGAAAAAACAATTTATCCATCTGTTAAAACAGATTTTATGTTATTAGGAAAAATGATATTAGTTTCCATCCTCCCTCTTGGATTAGTCATTAAGCAAGATTTAGGAACAACGCTTGTATTAATGGCCATCCTAGTCGGAATGATATTAGTGTCAGGAATTACATGGAAAATTATTATCCCTTTATACGGAACTGTTATTACATTTGCTTCAACCGTCCTCTACTTAGCCATTTATGAAAGAGCGTTTATCATAAAATATTTGGACATTGACGACTACCAATTTAAACGAATTAACTCTTGGTTAGATCCTTTCGAAGCGGGTGATGATGGATTACAGCTCGTCAAATCGTTGCGGGCGATCGGTTCCGGCTTAGTATCAGGAAAAGGAATTGGGAATACTGGTGTATATATCCCAGAAAGGCATACCGATTTTGTGTTTACCATAATTGGAGAAGAATATGGATTTATTGGCGGAAGTATAGTAATTAGCCTTTATTTCGTTTTAATATATCATCTAATAAGAACTGCTTTTTCGGCAAATGATTCCTACAGCATTTATATTTGTGTCGGCATTATCAGCATGATTACATTCCATGTATTCGAAAACATCGGCATGACGATTCAATTACTGCCAATAACAGGAATCCCGCTTCCCTTTATTAGTTATGGCGGAAGCTCCCTTATGACTAATATGCTGGCAATGGGATTAATCTTTAGCATCCGGTACCATCATAAATCATATATGTTTTCATCTCCTTCATTTTAAAAAACAAGAGAGTGAGAAAGTTCACAGCATGACTTTTTCTCTTCTTGTTTTTTTATTGCCGATTATTTTTTCAGTCTTTCAGCCATCTGTAGCTTTTCTGCTTCTAGCAAAAATAAAATTGATTTTCTATAAATAGAAAGTAGTTTTTTATCAAATAATGAAGAGGATGAATTATTATCCTAAAATCGTTCGTTTACAGAAGAAAAAGGGGAGGTATTATCAATAAATACGTTTATTTATCATTCATCTAAAGGTTTTATTTTATTATTTCTGCTATAGAAGATGAATTTGACTATTCTATGAAATATGCAGAATAGTCTATCTATTATAAGGTTTTTATGGTATGTTCAAATTAAGGAAAATTTTTTATTATAATAAAAACTAAATTAAAATAATTATAAATAAGTATTGATTTTAAATTAAAACTTGTTATAATTATATTATCACTTACTTGAAGGGAGCTTTTAAAATGGGATTACAAACAAAAGTAGATTTACAAAAAGAATTAAATGTACAAATTGCTAACTGGAGTGTACTTTATACGAAACTGCATCAACATCATTGGTATGTAAAAGGACCTTTCTTCTTTACACTACACGAAAAATTTGAAGAGCTTTACGATGAAGCTGCAGCTGCTGTTGACGAAATTGCAGAAAGATTGCTTGCGATTGGCGGAAAACCTGTCTCTACATTAAAAGAGTTTATCGAAACGTCTACTTTAGAAGAAAGTACAGAACCATTATCTACAACAGAAATGGTAAAATCAGTTGTAGAAGACTTCAGCCATATTAATACACAATTAAAAGCTCTTGCAGAACATGCCGATCAATTAGAAGATATTATTACAAATGATCTTGCTGTCGGTTTAATTGGAAAAATTGAAAAACATGTATGGATGCTTACTGCTTATTTATCTGAATAAAATGATAAAAGCGAAAGCACCTTGTTCAGCGCCAAAGCTAGACAACTTGAAACATATAAATTCTGATAAGGTTGTCCCCAATACACTTCGTTGTGTATTAGGGACAACCTTTTTTATTTGCAAAAAACTTCCTACATAGTTGAAACTATCCTTCCTCTAACCAAAAAACTAACTGTTTTCTCAAAGTTTGTTGTATTTTACATAAAAAACATTTGGAAAAGTGTTTCTTAGCAGCCTGCATACACGTAGACTCCTGTGGGAATGCGAGAAAGACGAGACCCCACAGGAGCGTATGCGACGAGGAGGCTCGACGCTCGCTAAACGGACGAAGTGTATGCAGGCTGCGAGTTTAAAACAACAATCTATACGAAAAAGGCCTATAATAAAAAGAAGATAATCATAACAATGTTCAAAATTGGAGGCTATTGGGATGAATAAACAATTTGTTGTTATAGGGCTAGGTAATTTCGGAGGCAGCCTTGTAGAAGAATTTCATGAAATGGGTGTAGAAGTTTTAGCAATTGATCAATCTCTTGAAAAAGTGGAAAAATACCAAGGTATAGCAACACATTGTGTTCAACTGAATGCATTCAACGAAGAATCATTTAATCAATTAGGACTACGCAACATGGATCATGCGTTTGTTTCATTTGGGGATGATGTAGAATCCAGTATATTAACTACTCTTATCTTGAAGGAATTAGGCATCAGCCAAGTATGGGTTAAAGCATCTGACAGCTATCATAAAAGAGTGTTAGAAAAAATAGGAGCAGACCGTGTTATTCATCCAGAAAGAGATATAGCAAAAAGAATTGCCCATCATGTTGTATCAGAAAAAATGATTGATTATATTGAACTTTCGCAAGAACATGGCATTGTCGAAATGATTGCCACAAAAAAAATGAATCATAAATCGATACTTGAGCTAAATGTTCGAGCTAAATATGGATGTACGATTATTGGCATTCAAAGAAAAGAAACAACCATTGTATCCCCATCTGCTGATGAAGTTATTTATAAAGCAGACGTATTAATCGTACTTGGCAGTAATAAGGATTTATACCGTTTCGAGAAAGAAGGTTTCTAATAATAACAAGGCTCTATTAATGGGAGAAGAAGTACTCAGCAGACTGAATACACGTAGACTCCTGTGGGAATGCGAGAAAGACGAGACCCCACAGGAGCGTATGCGACGAGGAGGCTCGACGCTCGCTAAACCGGACGAAGTGTATTCAGGCTGCGAGTGTAAAAGCAACATTTTATACGATAACAGCCTTATTTTAATAACTCATATCCGTCTATTAACTTTGACAATGGTACAATAGCAGCTTCTTGTTGGAACACAGGGATGTATTCCTTTAACATATTTACAACGATTGGTCCTGATACCCCGACATGTCCAATTGCAATAGATTGTTCCTGTTTGTCCAATTCACCTGCTAATTTGTTTGCCTGTTTTACAATATACTGATTGGAATAAATATGATCAAAAAATAAATCGTTTTCTAAATATGGGACATGCAGCTCTTCCGCCAATTTTTTCACAACACTATTGCCTGTTGTTTTACTGTCTAAATAAAATAAATTATGTGCTTGGCATTCTTCCAAGACGATGCGCATAACCCGTTCATCTTCTGTCGCTTTTGATCCCATATGATGATTCATCCCAACGGCAAATGGAATACTTTCAATTGCCTTCTTCACTCTTTTTCGTATTTCCTTATCACTTAAATCCGTTGTAATGGCACCAGGCCCTAGCCAACTTTTTTTTCCTTTTTTCGGTTCTAATGGTAAATGAACAATAACTTCATGTCCTTTTTGATGGGCGCGGATAGCATCCTCTTTGCTTGTTGATAAAAATGGCATAATGGCCGCAGTTATTGGAACAGGTAAATTTAACATTTCGTCTGTTCCCTTCATATTATTGCCAAAATCATCAATCACAATTGCCAATACATTTTTATGCACTTTTTGTTCTGCATGTGTATCAGTACTAAAGGAAAATAATACAACAAAAAAGAAAGTAAATTTTTTTAACATTATATCCTCCTCTTTTTTATAGTATTTTCTATCTTGATTTACTTCATGCTATAAAAAAGAGGGTTTAATTAGATTTTGAACATATTTTAATGTTTCTCTTTATAATGGAGATGTTTTATTGACACATTATTAAAATGAGCTGTGCCTCCTTCTGCAAATAAACTTATTCCTTTGTCATCTAGTTCAGGGAATACTTCACTAGAATAAACAATTTTCCCATCATCAACAAACACTTCAATGGATGTTTTATCTACAAATATTTTTAAATGAACATTCTTTTTCTTTTTATCGAATGGTGCTTTTGACTCTAAGAACCGTCTGCTTTCATCAGGCTGTCCAGTATTCCCCCTGTTTACATAAGAGTACCCTTCATCTGCCTTAATGCCGACATCGATATGTCTTGTTTTATCATCAGATTCCCGCAGCCTTACGCCAACATTGTTAAGATCAGACCAGCTTATATCAGCTTCCAATAAATAGCTGTCTCCTTTTGATTTCAACGTCTTTATCTCATCTACCTTTAAGTCTTTATAAGACTCTGTTGATTTCACTATATTATTAAGCATTTGTACTGGCTGTGATAATAAACTATATTCATTATTTCCTTGTTTTTGCAATGTTATTTCACGAACAATAGAATTAATGCCGTTAAAATTTTCTTTTAACGTAGGTGTGTTATTGGCATAGTCCCAATTATTCATCCAGCCTAAAGCATAACGTTTAGTGCTGCTTTGTCCATCATCAAATGTTACCGCACCGTACCAATCAAAACCATAATCTAACCATTTTGGTTCAGCATGATCCGCAATAAATTGTTTGCCGTCGAATTGGCCTATCCAATATGCATAGGTATTCGGCTTCCCATGCGCTTTTCCATTAGCGCTAGCACCTAACACCCATTTATTTGTCCCGTCATCTGCTTGGATTTGAAATAGATCTGGGCATTCTACTATTCCGATATTCTCCGTAATAACCTCACCGATATACGACCAGTCTTTTAAATTATCAGACTCGTAAAAACCAATTTTTTCTCCTTCTGCCATTAGTGCAATCCATTTATTATTTTGCTTGTCCCAAATAATTTTTGGATCTCTGAAATCTTTTTGTCCTGGGTTAGGCATAACCGGTTGATCACTGTAAGAAATAAAGGATTTTCCTCTATCCTGACTGTACCAAAGATATTGTTCCTGCTTCCCTCCATCTGCTGAAGGCTGTGTTACAATCGCAACAATTGCCCCTTCACCAAAACCTGCCGTGTTATTTTCATCGATTACAGCAGAACCACTCCAAGGATCTCCATTCTTATTTGTATATTTTGGAATAGCAATTCCTTCATCCTGCCAATGAACTAAATCTTCTGATGTCGCGTGACGCCATTCAGTGCCATTCCCATTAGGATAGTCGCGGTTATAAAGATAATAGTAGTGAAATTTGCCATCAAAATAGATAGGTCTTTGGGGATCATTTATCCATTTATCAGGCGAAGTAAAATGATAACTTGCTCTATATGTAGGTTTTTGTTCCTTTTGTTCATTAGGCTTTTCCTTTTGGTTAGAATCTTTATCATTTGATTCGTATACTATAATGGCAATAAGCAACAATACAATAAAGGAAAGAATAAACCAAAATACTTTTTTGTGTTTAAATATTTCTTTCTGCAGAAATAAAACCTCCCTAGTTTTTTAACATTTAGTTTCCCGTATACTTATACCATACTTTTTCACATGTTAAAAGGAAAGAAAAAATGCCGATACGAATATCGACATTTTTTTCTTTCCCACTTTTCTTTATTCCATGATTAAACCTTTTGTGAATGTACAATTGGTTTATATTTTCCATTTTCAATCTTTTCAATTTTGTTAAAGTGCATGAGCTTTTTTAATGATGCATTGCAATAGGCAGAAGCATCATAAGGATCTCGACCAACCTTTAAGCCAATTTCTGTTGGACCAATTCCAACACTTTCGCCTTTTTCCTTGTACAAATCACATAAAGCTCTATAAATATTATTATCTTTTTCTGTAATTCGCAGCTTGGAATGTTGTTTCAATATGTATTCCTCCCATGTATTTTCCCCTGATCTCTAGTTGTTTTACTTATGAATTTTTTTGATGTACATGTTCATTTATTTTTCCTTATTTTCCTCCTAAAAACGACTAGATTAAAAATAAATAAAAGTAGAAAAACATTACTATGTTTCCATTTGATAAACCTTCTCACTATAAGAATACTAATCATTGTGAAAAAATAACATGAAATTATGCCTTTTTTTCACAAAAATAGATATTAAGTTTGAGAGAACAACGAGAGAACAACAGACTTTAGGTAAAATAACTTACATTCCTCATGCTACCAGATACGATAAAAGACTTATTTAATTGAATATTTTTTCCTTCTATATACATGCAGATATTAATACGAACTAGCATGAGTTTTCACTGACAACCCGATATCGAATGAGACTATGTATAAATAGAGTCTTACACAATAGAGGCAGCAAGCTAAACCATTCTACAAACAAAAAAATAACCACTAAGCATTACTACCGTGATTATTTTTTCGGATATCCGCTATTAATGATTAAACTTTACATGCCCATTCATTCCAACTTTTTCGTGAAATGGTAGCAGCTTTAATTTTTTCACTTCTTCAGGATAGTTTACCATCATTTCTTTTAACAGCTCTTTTGTTGTTTTATTTTTTGTATCCAGTCCAAGCTTTTCAGCCGCTGTGATGATTTGTTTTTCTCTTACTTCCTCTGCTATTTTCCCGAGCTCTTTTCCCTCTGTTTTAATACCCATTTTTTCTGCTTCCGAATATATGATTTTCTCTTGAACTTCTTTTCCTAGTTGTTGCATATTTTTCCCTTTTGTATCAATACCTAATTCTTTTGCCTTTTTTTGAAGTTTTGCTTCGAATACTTCTTTCATTAACACTCTTATATCTTTATTGTCTGTTTTAATCCCTAACTTTTTTGCTTCATTTTTTATATGCGTTTCATGAACTTCCATTGCAATTTGTTTAATATCTTTTCCTTCTGTTTTTATCCCTAATTTCTCCGCTTCTTTTTTGATTAATACTTCATGAACTTCTTTTTTTATTGTTATATAATCTTTTCCTTCTGTTTTTATCCCTAGACTTTCAGCCAATTGTTTTAAAAAGGCCTGATCCTCTTCATTTGTTTTTTCTCCTGCTTCTGGGGATTGTGGAGCAGCTTGTATCATTCCTCCATGACTAGGTAAAACAAGTCCGACCATACATAATAAGAGTATGAATAGATGTTTCATTCTAATATTCCTCCTAAACTGCCAATTTTTTTCTCCTTTTTATCATTTCCTATATTTAACTAAATATGTAATAATCTTTTGTAATCTACTTTCATCATTAACAGCATAATCATATTTTATTAACATAAGAAAAGGCTCTTTTCGTATAGATTGTTGCTATTTAACCCGCAGCCTGAATACACTTCGCTTTCCGCGGACGAGTGCCGAGCCTCCTCGTCGCTTTGCTCCTGTGGGGTCTCGTCTTTCTCGCTTTTCCCGCAGGAGTCTACGTGTATTCAGGCTGCTCAGTGCTTCAACTATGTTTATTGTTTTTTTCAAAAACAACAAACTTTTAGAAAACAGCATAAGAAAAAAAGAGGCTATCTTAAAAGAAGTTTAACTTTCCTCACTTCTTTAGATAGCCTCTTTTCGTTTTCACGTATGTTTTTAAGTTTGCAGATTACTTATTAAGATAATTTTTGATTTTATAGTCTGCTTTTTTCTCTTCTAACCATGTGCTGTATTCTGTTTTCATTTTTTGTTCTACCAATGCCGCTTTTATTTCTTCTTTATGATCTTCCAACTCTGCCTCTTTTGCCTCTTTATGGCCTGTTACTTTAATTAGATGGTAACCGAAATCTGTTTTTACTGGGTCGCTGATTTCATTGACTTTCATCGAGAATGCCGCCTTTTCAAATGCTGGTTTCATTTCCCCTTTACCAAAATAACCAAGTTCGCCGCCACTTTCTTTAGAAGCTGTATCTGTCGAGTACTCTTTTGCTAAATCAGCAAAGTCAGCTCCATTGTCTAATTTTTTCTTTACTTCTTTTGCCGTTTTTTCATCTTTTACTAAAATATGACTTGCTTCTACTTGCTCCGCTTGTGCAAGCGCCGCTTTATTTTCATTAAAATAGGATTTGATTTCATCATCTGTTATTTTAACTCTTGGTGCTAATAATTTTTTTATTTTTAAATAGCGTACCATTTGCTCTTCAATATCCGCTTTTGACGCATTGTTGGATTTTAATGCAGTATTAAAAGCCTCTTCGCCACCGTACGATTCCATTAATTTATTTAATTCTTCTTTTTTCTCTTTATCCGTTATTTTAATTTTTTCCTTTTCCGCTTCTAAATCCACTACTTTATCAGCAATAAGACTATCAAGAGTGGCTGCTCCATATTGTTTATTTAATGCTTCATTCAATTCGTTTTTGGTGATTTTTTCTCCGCCAACTGTTGCTGCTGCATCATCTTTTTTCACTAAATATACAGCACCTATAACTAAGGCAATTAAAACCGCCCCTAATATTGGTAAAAATATTTTTTTATTCTTTATCATTGTCTTTCCTTTCTATTTTCCCTTTAATTTACTATAGTATGAGTACATGCAATAATATTACCATGAAAATATTACCAAATTATAAACAACTCATCTTTATTTTATTGGGTCTTTTCGTATAGATTGTTGCTTTTAAACTCGCAGACTGAATACACTTTGCTTTCCGTGGGCGAGCGCCGAGCCTCCTCGTCGCTTTGCTCCTGTGGGGTCTCGTCTTTCTCGCTAATCCCGCAGGAGTCGTGCGGACGCCTCTCCTAACCAACATGATGGTCGTTTTCAAACTCTCTATACCATTTTTATCCTACTAAATATAAGGGTTTTACCTATAATTTATATAATAAAACACTTCTTCAGTGGCCTTGCTATACTCCGTGGGGTCTCGTCTTTCTCGCATTCCCACAGGAGTCTACGTGTATTCCGTCTGTTTAAGTACTTCTTCTCCCATTTTTTCACGTAAAAAACAACAAGCTTTGAGAAAACAGCATTTTTATTAAGCTCTTCCCTAACTAGTTCGTATTCGCATTGCTCGCTAAAGTCAATTCTACTGTTTTAGGCTTGCCGTCATGATAAACCTCTAGTTTTATTTTGTCTCCTATTTTTACTTTTGTGTATAAATATTTTCTTAAATCAGATGACCCTTCAAGCTTTGTGCCGTTAACCGAAACAATAACATCTTGAACTTTTAATCCTGCTTTCGCTGCTGTAGAATTTGGATCAATATTTGTTATCATCACACCTTTTGTCACACTATTAGGAAGATCTTCCAAATACATACGCGGTACTTCTTCTAAGCTGGCTAAGCCGACCCCGATATATGGACGTTCCACCTTTCCTTTATCAATAATTTCATTTACAATTGGAATAAGATCATTACTTGGAATCGCAAACCCAAGGCCTTCCACCCCATTTTCAGAGATTTTCAAACTATTAATGCCAATAACTTGGCCGGCTGCATTAATTAAAGCTCCTCCACTGTTTCCAGGATTAATCGCTGCATCTGTTTGAATAACATTAAACTGCCAATCTCCAGCAGAAGTGTTTACCGTGATGCTTCTATCAACTGCACTGACAATCCCTTGTGTAACTGATCTAGAAAAATCTAAGCCAAGTGGGTTTCCAATTGCCCAAACTTGATCCCCAGGTCTTAAGGTAGAAGAGTTTCCAAAATCAATCGTATCAGAAGCATGTTTTGCATCAATTCTTACTACCGCCAAATCAGTAAGTGCATCTGCACCGATTAGTTTTCCTTCCGCCTTATCGCCATTATACAGCGAGATTTCTAAACTATTAGCACCTTCAATCACATGATTATTCGTCACAATATACGCATATTTATCATCTTTTTTAAAGATAACTCCTGACCCAGATCCACTTTGCACATCATCCTGTGAGCTTGGGGAAAATTGATTGGTTTGTTTCTGTAAATTAACAATGCCAACAATTGCTTTTGATGAAGTTTCCACCATATCCGCAATGGACTTTGAACTGTTATTAGATACATTTGCAGTAGTCGTTTGAGCCGTTATAGCACTAGTGTTGTTCGTTTCTATTTTATTTGATAAATCATCGATTCGCTGCTCAACCTTTGCATATTGATCCTGATATAAACCGGTATACGGAATCGTAAAGACCGTTAATGCCGATCCAACTATTCCTGCTGCTAATAAGGAAAAGAAGCCTTTTAATTTAGATTTCTCTGCACCTGCTTTAGAACGCTGCGCTGCCGGTTCTTCAATCGAGACAGCAACCATTTCTTCCGGCTTTGCTTCTTGAAATCTATCTTGCTGCGCTGCCTGTACAGTTGCTTCCCATTCTTCCTTTGAGTCAACTTCCTTGTTCTCATTAGATACGGATGGCTCGTGGCCATCCTGATTCCTTGCAGCCATTTCAGCTTCTGCCTGGTTATTTTCTTCTGCCGTCACTTCTGTATGATTGATTAAACCTTCCTCTTCTCTATTCGTTGCATCCGCTGAAGCATATTCCTTTTTTTTATCAAATTCACTCATTATAAGTGCCTCCTTTATTCATCTATTAAAAACTGTCTCTCCTTCGTAACGACTTTTCGTTTTTGGAGGTGATCAGGCCATTTATTTAATCCTCAAAGTTGATTGTTGCCTTATAGTTACATCATAGCCAGAATATATGAATAAATTATTAATAAACTTTGAAAAGACCTAGAAATATCAAAGAACAAATAGAGACGTCAGCTATTCATCCATAGGAAATATAATCGTAAATTTAGTTCCTTTTCCTTTTTTACTTTCGACAGTAATGATTCCTTGATGGAATTGCACGAGCTGCTTTACGATCGATAACCCTAATCCAAACTCTCCATAAGGTGTATTTGTTCTGGAAATATCCGCTTTATAAAATCTTTTCCATATATTCTCTATTTCTTCTGCTTCAATGCCAATTCCTGTATCCTCTATTTCAATAACGGTTTTGTTTTCTTCCACCCATCCCCGCAGCCAAATCAACCCATTTTCAGTAAACTGAATACTGTTTTTTGTAATGTTAATAATGATCTGAATTAATCGGTCATAATCTGCATATATCATGACATCATCTGTAGCAGAAACGTTAATTTTCACGTTTTTTTCTTCCGCCTGTGTATATAACTGCTCTTGGATAATTTCGAATACCTCTTGCAGCTCAATCATTTCTTTCCTTAACACAATTTGATTGGAACGAATTTTATCGTAATCTAAATTTTCATTTACTAAACGGATAAGTCGTTTTGTTTCCTGACTTACTAAGTTAAGCCCTTTTTCCTTTTCTTGCTCTGGAATCATATTATTATTTAACCCTTCTATCACTCCGCTTATGGTCGTTAAAGGTGTACGCATTTCATGGGATACGTCTGACATAAACTGTCTTCTTCTATTCTCTAATGCATCAATCGCTTCTTTTGATTCACGCAGTTTTCCAACCATGCTGTTAAAATCATCCGCTAATTCCCCTATTTCATCAAAATTTGAGGAAGGGACTTTTACATTGTAATCACCAACTGCAACAAGGCTTGTAGCCTCCTGTAATTTTTTTAACCTTCTTACGTGGATACGTGATAATAAAATACTTAATAATAACGCTACACTAAAAGCAAAAAACACCGTATAAACTAGGTATTTATTGATTTTATTAATCATATCTTTAGAGTCACTTAAGGGAGCGGTAAGGGAGATGACTCCAGCAACCTCCCCATTCACCCAATAAGGAATAGCAACAAGCGTAACCTCTTGATTTCCACGTCTTGTCTTATCTTTAATAATTCTTCCTTGTCCGTTCTTTATTTCATTCCACTCTTTATTTGTTATGGAAAAGTTTCCTCCAACTGCATAAAGCCGATTTCTTTGTGTATCGAACATCCCAAAGCCTATTCCTCTGCTTCCTAAAACATCATTATATTTTACAAGTGTAGATTGATACTCGGCAGGGGATGGATTTTCTTGCAAATCTGATAGTATATTAACACCATATTCAAGTAGTTCCTGTCCTTTTATTTCTAATACCAATTGTTCAACAAAATGAGTAAATACCAAACTAACCACTAAAAAGGCAACAATAATCACACTAATATGGCTGATTAATTGCTGATAAATATATTTAATCCTCATTAATTACCACCGTTTCATCAAATTTATAGCCTACTCCCCATATGGTATGGAAAAAAGGCTGGTTTTCGCGGCCAATTTTTCTTCTTAACCTTTTGATATGAACATCTACTGTCCGGTCATCACCGTAAAACTGAAATCCCCATACTTGATCCAAAATCTGTTCTCTTGAAAAAACTTGTCTTGGATGCTGTACAAAAAAGGACAAGATATCAAACTCTTTTGGCGTCAAATTAGGAATTCGTTTATTTTCAATAAACACTTCCCTCGTCTCTTTATTAACCATCACAACACCATTGGTTTCTTTTATTTCGTCCCCATCTGATTTGTTCAGTCTTCTCGCTATTGCTTTCATTCTAGCAGTTAATGCCAACGGACTAAAAGGTTTGGTTACATAATCATCTGCACCCATTTCTAGACCGAGTACTTGGTCAGATTCTGAATCTTTTGCCGTTAACATAATAATAGGGATTTCTTTATTTACTTCCCTTATTTTCCTACATACTGTTATACCATCCATTCCAGGTAACATCCAGTCAAGTACAATAAGATCATACTTATTTGTTAAAAAATGCTGATATCCATCTAAGCCGTTATGAATAAATACTCCCTCAAAATGATCTTTTTCAAAAAACATTTCGAGCATGGAGCAAACACTTTCATTATCTTCTATTACTAGCACTTTCATATTTGCACCCTACCTTTGCCTTTTATTCATTATTTTCTTCTCATTAAACCGATATTTTAGATTTTTCGCAATCCGTTTTCTATATATTTAAATCATTGTTAATGGTTAGGAAATAATTTGTTCATAATTTCTATTTTTTGTTCTTTTCTTCATTGCGATATACTTAAGAAAAGAAAGGAAAAAACAATGATTATAAAGTTAGATAATAGTGATTTAGAAATAGCAAGAGAGATTTTAGCCATTCAATCAGCCTCATATAAAGTAGAATCAAAAATTATTAATTATAAAGATTTGCCGCCATTAAAAGAAGATTGTTCGAGTATTAGAACATGCATGGAAACCTTCGTAGGATATTACAGCTGTAATCGTTTAGTTGCCGTTATTTCTTATAAAGAAATAACAGATTCTATAGAAATATGTCGACTTGTTGTTCATCCCTCTTCATTCGGCAAAGGTTTTGCAACAAAGCTGCTTCATCATCTTTTACAGAAACAACCAAAACAAATGACCGTTTGTACAGCTGCTAAAAACTCACCGGCCCTGAAATTATATAAAAAATTGGGATTTCAGATAGTAAAAATCTTTGAAGTTGAAAACGGGTTGCAACTCGTAAAATTAGAAAAAATAAACGAAGAGACTGCCATTTAGCAGTCCCTTCGTTTTCGATATATCTATTTACACATATTTCTTTTCATTCCAAATAGATCATTTTCTTGGTTATTGACTATCGGCGGGATAGATAATGCCTGTTTGTTTTCTTGCTTCCTCCATTATTTCCATAACAGCTAAAGATACTTCATGCGAATTAATAGCAGATTCTACTTTTCCAGCTTTAATTAATTCGATAAATTCTTTTGCTTCGTAATACATCGCTTCTTCTTTTTGCGGTTGTGTTACGTCTTCCTTTTCGCCATTTCGATAATAAATATTCACTTTTTGCGGTGTGTTTATTTGATCCAATAAAATATTTCCCTCTTCTCCTTGTATTTCAGAAGGGATATAAGAATTGGTGATTTTTGAATACATCATAATAATATCCATATCTTTGTAGCTCATTATTATGCTTCCTTCACCGTCGACACCTGTCTCTAATAAATAACTAGATGCTTTAACGGATAAAGGTTTGCCAAATAAATAAACCATTGGATAGATGCAGTAAACGCCAATATCCATTAGTGAACCATTGGATAGCTCTGGTTTAAATGCATTCAAAACATTTCCTTCTTTATATGCATCATAGCGGGAGGAGTATTGACAATAACTCACAAATGCACGGCGAACCTTCCCAATTTTATGCAAATTCTTTTGGACGATTTGAAAATTTGGCAGCATCGTTGTTTTTAATGCTTCCATCAATAAAACATTATTCTCTTTTGCTGCAGAAATCATTTCCTTTAATTCTTTTACTGTTGATGCAATCGCTTTCTCACAAAGGACATGTTTTTTATTCGTTAAAAAAAGTATAGACTGTTCCGCATGAAGAGAATTAGGGCTTGCAATATATACAGCATCCAAGCAGTCGCTTTCTGCCATTTCTTTTAAGTCGGTAAATACATTTGCGATCCCGTGTTTTTTAGCAAAGCTTTCTCCCTTTTCTTTTGTTCGTGAATAAACTGCCGTTAATGAAAAATCTTCTAATTGTTTTGCAGCCTGGATAAATGAATCAGTTATCCAGTTTGTACCTATAATACCGAATCGAACAGTCATCTTATTCCTCCTTTTTTTTAAAAACAGTAAGCTTGATATTTATCAATTTCTTCTTTTATTTTGTATACTTTATAAAAAAATTGCAATCATATATATGCAGTTTTTTATACTCCGTCTTATGTAATTTATACTTCCCTATCCCGCTGCCAACATATGCTATTTTAACACTCACTAGTACTACTGACATTCACAACTTGTATAGCGTTTGTAACTATAAAAAAGGTCTAATCTAAACCGACTCACAAGAATATAGCAACTAGCTATTCTAGTAGACGATAATAGATTAGACCTGAAAACATAACTTACTTGTTAATATGTTTTTATTTTATTCTTATTAATAATGCACATGTCCTGATGTCATTACCCAAATAGTACCTGCTGCTACGACAATGGCACAAAAGAAAGCATACACAATATTAATCACTTGAACTTTTCCTTCTCCTTCTGTTAAGTGCATAAACATAACCAATTGAAGAAGAGCTTGGATTACTGCTAAAGTACCAATAATCCACATGATCGTTTTAAATGGTAAATCAGTATATTTCGCTCCTACTGCTGCAAATGTAAGCAATAAGGAAACGATAAATCCTGCAATATGTCCGATTGGAAACTTTTCATTTTCATGATTTTTCGCCATTTATTACACCACCCTTACATTCTTGCTAAATAAACGAATGTGAAAATAAAAATCCACACTACGTCTAAAAAGTGCCAATATAAACTTATAATAAATGTTTTACGAGCAGTAGTCGGCGTTAAACCGTGTTTTAGTATTTGCATGATTACTAAAATAGCCCATCCAATACCCATTGACACATGCAGTCCATGTGTACCTAACAAAACAAAGAAGCTAGAAAGGAACGCACTTGTTTGCATCGTTGCTCCTTCATGAACATAGTGAATAAATTCATTCACTTCAAAAAACACGAAGCCAGCACCAAGCAATAAAGTGATTGCCAACCATGTGATTAACCCTTTTACATTATGACGGCGCATTTGCCAGATTGCGATTCCACAAGTAAAACTACTTGTTAATAACAGCAGTGTTTCGATCATGACATCCTTCATTTTAAAAAGTTCTTTAGGAGTTGGGCCTCCAGCAAAGTTATTTGCCAACGAACCGTAAGCTGCAAACAATGTTGCAAATAATACTACCTCAGCACCTAGGAAGATCCAGAAACCTAGAATATTCAAGCGGTTTTGTTCCGTTTGATACTCTAACGGTAAAGATGTATCTACTTTAGCCATTATTTCTCACCTCTCCATGCACGTTCCGTTTTCTTAATTTCATCTATCTTCACATGATAGCCATCATCATAATCAAAGGAACGCAGAATTAATCCTACAAAAATACCGATACTTGCAATTGCCGCGAGTAGATGCCATTCAAATATCATAAAGAATCCAACTGCACCAAATACGACACACATATAAATTGGCAGCCATGAATTGCTCGGCATATGAATTTCTTTTAACTCATCTTCTTTTAACACTAAACCTTCATTATTCTTTTTCATATACCAGAATGCATCTAATGATTTTACTTCTGGTTCTTGTGCAAAGTTATAGAATTGAACAGGTGAAGCTGTATGCCATTCTAACGTTCTTGCATTCCATGGATCAGTAGAAATATTTCTGTCTGCTTTACGTGCACTATAATAAATGTTATAGCATAATACAGCAAAACCAGCTGCTAAAATAAGAGAACCTATTGCTGATAATAAGAATAATGGAGCAAATCCAGATTCAACTGAGAATGTATAAGAACGTCTTACTGCACCTTTTAATCCTAAGAAGAACATTGGCATAAACGTCAAATTAAAACCAATATTAAATAACCAGAAATGCCATTTTCCTAAACGTTCGTTTAATGCATGACCGAACATTTTTGGCCACCAGTAATAGAAGGCAGCAAATACTGCATACACTACACCAGGAATTAATACATAATGGAAATGCGCCACTAAGAATAATGTATTATGGTATTGATAGTCAGCCGCAGCCATTGCAAGCATAACCCCAGTTACCCCACCAATTGTAAAAGTCGGAACAAATGCAAGCGACCATAACATTGCCGTTGTGAATTGAATGCGACCTTTTCTCATCGTAAACAACCAGTTAAATATTTTAACTCCTGTAGGTACTGCAATTAACATCGTCGTAATCGAGAATACAGAGTTAACAACCGGACCTGAACCCATTGTGTAGAAATGGTGAACCCAAACTACCATACTTAAAACTGCAATCCCAACAATTGAGATAATCATAGATTTATAACCATATAGCATTTTTCTAGAGAATGTCGAAATAATCTCTGAAAACATACCGAAAGCCGGTAATATAACAATGTAAACCTCTGGATGTCCCCATAACCAGAATAAGTTATTCCATAACATCGCATTTCCTCCACCAGAAATGGTAAAGAAATGTGTTCCAAACAAACGGTCAAATGTCATTAATGCTAATGCAACCGTAAGAATCGGGAATGCAAAAACGATAATAATATTTGTGATTAATGCTGTCCAAGTGAACATTGGCATTCTCATTAATGTCATGCCTTTTGTACGCATTTTTAAAATCGTAACAACAAAGTTAATACCCGTCATTAATGTACCAATACCTGCAATCTGCAAAGCAATTGCATAAAAGTTATTTCCAACGCCTGGTGTAAATTCTTTACCTGCTAACGGGAAATAAGATGTCCAGCCTGCATCAGGCGAACCACCAATAACGAAAGAAATATTAAATAACATCGCACCACTAAATGTTAGCCAGAAGCTAAGCGCATTTAACTGTGGAAACGCTACGTCTCTTGCACCAATTTGCAAAGGCACAACAACGTTCATTAATCCGATTAACGCAGGCATTGCCATGAATAAAATCATGATAACACCATGTGTTGTAAATACTTCATTATAATGCTGTGCATTTAAAAATTTCATATCCGGCGTAGCTGTTTGCGCCTTCATCATTAATCCGTCGACTCCTCCACGGAAAAACATCAAGACAGCAACGATAATATACATAATCCCAATGCGCTTATGATCAACTGTTGTAATCCATTCATCCCAAAGGTACTTCCACTTCTTTAAATATGTTATCCCAACAACAGCACCAATCATTGTAAGAAGTATGCCGATTTGAGCGGAAAGAATCAATGGATCACCTGTAATAACAATATCTTCCCATTTAATGTCCATGATGTTTATGTTCACCTCCGTCAGATTCTTTACCATCTGTACCCTTTACATTTTCATTAGTAAAAGTTTTTCCTTGATAGCCATGCACTCTATATAGCTCAGGGTTTAAATAGTAATTAGAGTCGCCGCCTTTTCCATGATTAATCCATTCTAAATGAGTATTAGAGAATGTCATACGACCTAGATGAGTCGGCTTTAAAATTTCTTTATACTTATCTTCTGTAAGCTTCGGCGCAGTATCTTTTACTTCTTGCACCCACTTATCGTAATCTTCTTGAGTTTTCGCTTCTACATCAAACTGCATTTCTGCATAGCCTTGACCATTAAAGTTGGTATTTTGCCCTAAGTATGAACCTTCATTATCTGCTACAACATATAAATCCGATTCTGCACCATACATTGTATACTTTTGACCAGCAAGTGCAGGAATCCACATTGACTGCATCGTTCCAGCAGAAGTTAATTTAAATTCAACTGGCACACCAACAGGTATATTTACATAGTTAACTGTTTCAATGCCTTCTTCTGGATAACTGAAAATCCATTTCCAGTCTGCTGAAGTTACATTAATTACAACAGGTTCTTTATCTTTATAATCCTTCGGTATCTCTTCTAAAGCGTAGATTGTTTTTACCGTAGGAATTGTTAATGCAATAATAATTAAAAGTGGTATAACTGTCCAGATAATTTCAAGCAATGTACTGCCATGTTCTTCTGGTGGTTCATAGTCTTTATTTTCTGGCTTCTCACGATATTTCCAAACTATATAACCAAATAATGCAAATACGACAATACAAACAATTGCCATAAATACGATGGACCAGTTAATTAAGTCCATGATGCTTTTTGCTACAGGCCCTTGTGGATCAAATACGACCATTGATTCGCACCCACTTAGAATTAAGATAGGAACGATGCTTAAGAGCGATAATAAAAAGCCCTTTTTCGCCTTCATTTTGTACAGCTCCTTCCAGTTCATGTTAAATGTTAAAATATTCACAGAATGTTCGAAATTTAGCCATAGAACATTCACTTTCATAAGGTAAAATATCTATTATTACTACCTGTATGATAATAACACATCTGCAATATTGTAAATGTGACAAAATTCGTAAGGATAAAATTACCAATTCACTCTACTCAGATGCCCTTATACCAACTAAATTATTATAGCAGATGAAACTATGAAATGCTATTTTCATAGAGGAAAAAATTTATCAAGAAAACGATTACAATCTTGTAAGTTCAGTAGTTTTTCTCCAACTTTTAAGAAAAAGCATGAAGATTCTCTCCCTAAAACTCCAATAGTATCTACTACTATATTTATTTATTAAATTTTATGCTATTAGTTTTATCACACCTTTTTCAAAATAAGCATCCCAAAATCACACTTTAGGATGCTTATTCTTTTTAGTTCCCAATTATTTCTTTCACCTTATTTTTTACTTTCTCATTTGCATTTTTTGCGTCTTTTTTCATCTCTCCAACTACTTGATCCCAATCCCAGTTTGAAGATTTCTCTTTAATTGTTTTTTCCATTTCCTTCGCTGTTTCTTTTATCGCTTTTTTTGTATCTTCTAGACGCTGTTTCTTTTCTCCATCATTTTTTAATTGATCACTAACTGATAATACGTGGAAATTTTCTGGCTCTACATATTGGACAGCCTGATCCATCATTGTTTTAAAAATAGGGACAACATCCCCTGAGCTTTTACTTTGCAAATAATGCGTTCGGTCTGTTTTATCATACCCTAACCACATGGCGCCAACCAAGTTCGGCGTATATCCGACAAACCATTGATCTTTTGTACCGGAAACGTTAGGAAATGGCAGTTGTGTGGAACCTGTTTTTCCGGCAATTTGAAATCCTGTCACTTTAGCTCCTTGCCCCGTTCCTGACTTTATCACGTCTAATAACATGGAGGTAATATCATCTGTTACTTTTTTTGAGGTAACGTTTGTTGATATCGGTTTATACTCTGCTAATACATTGCCTGTAGGCCCGACAATTTTTGTTATTAAATGACTCTCCATTCTTACTCCTTCATTTGGAAAGGTGGAATACGCTTCTGCCATTTCTAACGGTGAAACACCTTTACGCATTCCGCCTAAAGCGATGCCTAAATATTCATCTTCTTTTTCTAATGGAATGCCAAAGCGTTCTAAAGAATTCAACCCATTCTTCAAACCTATTTGATCTAATAACCAAACAGCCGGTACATTTAATGATTGCTCCAATGCTTCATACATCGGAACTTCACCTTTATATGTTTTAGTGAAATTCTGGGGCTTATAATCACCCTTTTTAAAAGGTTTATCCTGCAAAATTGAGGTTGTTTTATATCCTTCTTCTAATGCAGGTGTGTATACAGCTAAAGGTTTTATTGTTGATCCAGGCTGTGCCTGTATTTGTGTCGCTCTGTTAAAACCACGGAAAACATGTTCTCCTCTGCCTCCAACCATACCTCTTACACCGCCAGTTTCCGGATCCAATAATACAGCTCCTCCTTGCACTAATGTGCCATCCGAGCTCGATGGGAATAATGAATCTCTTGCAAATGTTTTCTCAAGGGTTGCCTGCAAATTTTGATCCATTTCGGTGTAAATTTTATATCCTCTTTTTAATAACTCATCCTGTGTTAGTCCATATTTAGATATTGCTTCGTCTATTACTGCATCAACAAAATAAGGATACTCTCTTTTAATAAATGTTCCTCCGCCATCTTTTAGCGTTATTTTTTCAGCTAATGCTTCTTTATACTCCTCATTTGTAATTATTTGCTGCTCTTTCATTTTACGTAATACAACATTCCGCCTTTTTACAGCACCATCATAGTTTTCGTATGGATCTAAAGCAGACGGTGCCTGCAATAATCCTGCAAGCAGTGCAGCCTCGCTTATTGAAACGTCTTGAATATTTTTATGAAAATATTTTTGAGAAGCAGAACTGATTCCCCAAGCCCCACTGCCAAAATAAACATGATTTAAATACATTTGCAGAATCTCATCTTTTTTATAATGTTTTTCAATCTCTACTGCTAAAAACAACTCTTCTGCTTTACGTTTGTATGTTTGCTCCGATGAAAGCAATGCATTTTTTGTTAACTGTTGTGTAATCGTACTTCCTCCGCCTGTTATTCTTCCGGCAAGCAGATTTTTAAAGAAGGCGCGAGCAATTCCTTTTACATCAAAACCATGATGCTTATAAAACCTTTCATCCTCGATTGCGACAACTGCTTCCGGGACATAATCCGGCAAGTCTTTTAATGTTATTGCTTCCGTTCGATCCGTTTTTATCTTTGTTGCTTCTTCTCCATTTTTATCATATATAACTGCAGCTTGGCTAAGACCGGCTTTTAATGAACTAACATTGGCCTGAGAAGCTAAATACGTAAAATATAAAATGGAAAGTAGAACAACTAATAAAAGGACTAAGAGGGCAATTTGCGTGATATGTCTTCTTTTCCAAAAACAACGGATATTCTTTAAATAGGGGTTTATTTTTTCCATTCAACTATCTATCCTTTACTTTTTATCTTCATGCTTCCTAATGAGATGACACATCACTTTTTCTATTCAGCAAAACAGAGACGTTTTCTAAAAAAACTATATGCTCTTTTTTCCATAAATTCAAGAATTAATCTTTTCCATTATTATTTGTTTCTTTTTTTCATTTAGTCCGTTATTTTAAAGAGCAAAAAAGCTGCCGAAAAGGATTGATACCTTTTGGCAGCTTTTTTAAATGGCTGAGGTTGTTGCTTTTAAACTCGCAGCCTGATCTGTTATTCTCCTGCTTGAACTTCTGCGTACATTGGATTATTTTCATCAAAACTTTTCATTATTTCAATAAAATGAATATGATGTTCTTCGATACTTTTTAACCTGAAGACATAACCTTCCTCTATAATTTCTTCGCCTTCTACTGCATCAAAGTTATTCGTTAAGAACCATCCTCCAATTGTATCGACTTCTTCTTCTTCTAAGTTTGTTCCAAGAAGGTCGTTTACTTCGTTGATTAAAACTTTTCCGCTTACAATGTAATGGTCTTCATTCATTTTTCGGATATCTGCCACTTCATCCTCATCAAATTCATCACGGATATCTCCAACTATTTCTTCTAAAATATCTTCGGCTGTCACTATACCTGAAGTTCCACCGTATTCATCAAGTAAAATCGCCATATGCGTTCTTTCTTTTTGCATTTTAATCAGCAATTCACGAATAGGAATCGTTTCAATTACCCGAATAATTGGTTTCATATATTCTTCCACTTGAAGTTGGTCCTTATTTTGAATTTTAGCTGTTAAAAATTCTCTTATATTGATTAATCCTAATACATTATCTTTATCTCCATTTACTACTGGATATCGAGTATAATTTTCTTCTTCCAAAATATTCATTATCTCGTCAAAAGTATGATCAATATTAATGGTTACCATTTCCGTACGAGGAACCATAATTTCTTTTGCTATTCTTTCATCAAATTCAAAGATGTTATTTACATAATTTAACTCATTTTTATTAATTTCTCCACTTTTATAACTCTCAGACAATAAGATCCGCAGCTCTTCTTCTGAGTGTGCCAAATCATGCTCTGACGCTGGTTTTAGTCCAAATAAACCTGATAATACTCTAGCCGAACCATTTAACAGCCAAATAAACGGATATAGAATGCGATAAAACAAAATAATTGGCGGAGAAAATAGTAGAGTAACCGATTCAGCTTTTTGAATAGCTACTGTTTTTGGTGCTAATTCTCCTACAACTACATGAATATAAGTAACAACAAGAAATGAAATAATGAAAGAAATAAGATGAGAAACAGATTCAGACAGCTCGAATTGTTTAAATAGTGGTTCTAATATAGCAACTACTGTTGGTTCCCCTATCCATCCTAACCCTAAAGCAGTCACTGTTATTCCGAGCTGACATGCAGATAAATATTCATCTAAATGAGTTGTTACTCTTTTAGCTGCTAATGCACCTTTTTTCCCTTCAGCAACTAATTGATCAATCCTAGAGGTTCTTACCTTTACAATCGCAAACTCTGTTGCAACAAAAAAACCTGTTAATGCTATTAAAATGACAAACAAAAGCAAATTAAAAATTTCCAATAACCAGCCTATAAAAGGCTTACACCTCCTGATATTTTAAAACAAATTTAATTTAACAGAAGCAACAAAGTTTGTATTAGAAAAATACTATTAGACATAGTATTTGTAACTTCCCTTTTTTTATGTTCTACAATAAGTATTTCAGTTCTTAATTATAAAGGTGGTGGTTATATCCATTGAAGATAATTATTATCTGTTTACATGCTTAAATGAAATTTGCTTGTTTATCCACTTTTATAATATTTTGCACTAGAACGTTCAGCTTAGCAGAAGACCAAGGGTTGTTTAACAAACAATGGTTTACTTTAGTCACATCTGTTATTCTTGCTGCTTCTCCATATATTAATTTCACATCCCCATGGTTTCACCCCTAATCATCACGTTTTAGTATTACCATTAAATTATATAGGCTTCACTTCACTATATTCAAGAAAAAAACTTTATCCTTATCTTTTTGAGAGGCTGTTTTCGTATAGATTGTTGCTTTTAAACGCGCAGCCCAAATACACTTCGCTTTCCGTGGGCGAGCGTCGAGCCTCCTCGTCGCATACGCTAAGGTCACTGAAAAAGTGGATGCTATGAAATAAAGATAGTAACAATCCAAGCAATCCGAGGTTTTCGTTCGGTTTTCCGAGGCTTACCACACGCTTTCCGCGGGGCGAGCGCCGAGCCTCCTCGTCGCTTTGCTCCTGTGGTCCTGTGGGGTCTCGTCTTTCTCTCTAATCCCGCAGGAGTCGTGCGGACGCCTCTCCTAACCAACATGATAGTCGTTTTCAAACTCTCTGTACCATTTTTATCCTACTAAATATAAGGTTTTTACCTATAATTTATATAATAAAACACTTCTTCAGTGGCCTCGCATACGCTCCTGTGGGGTCTCGTCTTTCTCGCATTCCCACAGGAGTCTACGTGTATTCCGTCTGCTGAGTACTTCTTCTCCCATTTTATTACGTAAAAACAAAACTTTGAGAAAACAGCCTTTCAAAAACCCTTACATCATATTAATTGACGTTTTTATTGAATCCATTATAATTAACTTATGTTACTCATCACTTGATATTCACCATAATGAGTAACATAAATAAAAGGAGATGCTTACATGGAATTTGTGGAGGCAATAAAAGATATTAAACAAATTAACAGCATGAAGCGGTATTTAAAAAAGATCTCCGAGAGAGATTATCTACTATTTGTTTTAGGCATTAATACCGGATTAACCATTACCGAACTTTTGGATATTCGTGTTAAAGATCTTTTTAACGGAAAAACTATTAAAGATTTTTACAAAATAAATAAAGATCACTGCAAAGAAGAAAATAACATCTATTTAAATCAAAAAGTTCAAAAAGCGATCTTGCATTATGTGCAAACGACTTGTTTAGCACAAGACAACTATTTGTTTCAGTCAAAAAAAACAGATCATCACATAAGCAGGCAACAAGCATATCGAATTATTCACCAAGCTGCAGAAGCAATCGGGCTGGAAGCAAAAATCGGCACTCACTCTATGCGCAAAACATTTGGATACCATGCATATAAACGTGGTGTTGCGATATCTTTGCTGCAAAAGCGTTTTAATCACTCTACAAAACAAGAAACATACAACTTCTTAGGAATAACAAAAGAGGAACATTCGATTCCACGAATTGACGTTAATTTATAAGCCATTTTTAGGAGGATATACAGATGAACATTAGAGAAATTGCATTACCAGGTATTGGACAAAAGTATGAATTAGTTACAAAAAACAATGATAAAGTTGTCATCGTTATTCATGATGACGGAAGAAGAGAAGTGTTTCATTTCGATGACGATGATCATGAAGAGAGTATTTCTTGTGTTGTATTTAATGATATAGAATCAAGACAAATTGCAGGTATTTTAGGCGGCATGGCATATAAGCCTAAAGCATTGGAAACAATAGAAGTCGCTTTTAATGATTTAATAATCGAATGGTATAAAGTAGAATCTGGATCAAAAGTAGTCAACCAAACAATCGGAAATAGCGATATTCGCAATAAATATAACGTAAATGTGATTGCCATCATGAAAAAAAATACAGAAAAAATGTTAAGCCCTGGACCTGAAACAGTTATTGAAGCAGGAGATACATTAGTAATTTCTGGAGAAAGACAATCGCTTAAAAAGCTTATTTTAGAACTTCTTTCACGAAATGCCGGAGGTGAAACTTAATGGATCATTTAGTATTTGAAGTAGGAACCGCACTACTTCTTGTAGCATTGGCTGCAATCGTTGCGGGTAAACTAAAATTTTCCATTATCCCTTTTTTAATAATCGTCGGAATGTTAGTCGGACCACATGCCCCCCATTTCGGGATTATTGATCTACGCTTTATTGAGAGTGCAGAAATTATCAATTTTATGGGTCGCATCGGCGTACTTTTCCTTTTATTTTATTTAGGCCTTGAATTCTCAGTGGGAAAATTAATTAAATCAGGACGTTCTATTGTCACAGGCGGTACCATTTATATCCTTATTAATTTCTCTTTAGGCCTTTTATATGGGGTCTTAAATGGATTCAAAATATTAGAAGTTCTTATTATCGCTGGAATTATCACTATTTCCTCCAGTGCCATCGTCGCGAAAGTACTAGTTGATTTAAGAAGAACAGGAAATGCAGAAACAGAATTAATCCTTGGCATTATTATGTTCGAAGATATTTTCCTTGCCGTTTATTTATCTGTCATTTCTGGTCTTGTACTAGGGGACTCTACCTCTTTAATCGGTACGCTTGTAAGCATTGGTACAGCATTAGGATATATGCTGCTGTTTTTTATCGTCGCTAGAAAAGCAACTCCATTATTAAACAAACTGTTAGACATTACTTCCAATGAGATATTTATTATTGTAGTGTTTGCTTCCTTATTTTTCATTTCAGGATTTTCAGAAACTATTCATGTTGCCGAAGCAATTGGTGCACTTTTGTTAGGGCTTGTTTTTTCTGAAACAGAACACAGTCATAGAATTGAACAAATGGTCGTTCCATTCCGTGATTTCTTTGGTGCCATCTTCTTTTTTAGCTTTGGTTTAACCATTGATCCTTTTGAGCTTGGCGGGGCAATTTGGTTTACACTTGGAGCCGTTATCCTCACCATCGTTGGAAACTTTATAGCAGGAATGATTGCTGGCCGTAGGTCTGGATTATCGCATAAGGCATCTTCCAATATTGGTCTTACTATCGTTTCAAGAGGCGAATTTTCCATTATTGTAGCAAATTTAGGTATTGCAGGTGGACTCCTTCCCATGTTAAAGCCTTTTTCCGCATTATATGTACTAATTCTTGCCATTTTAGGACCTTTATTAACAAAAGAATCTTCGAAAATTTTTCATTTTTTAAATAAAATTTTCAAATGGAAAAAACCGAAACCGGCAAAAAAAACAGCAGAAGACATTTCTTAAATCTTTTTTAGTTATTTATACTTGTTTTTAAGGTAAAATAAAAGAAGATAACATATAAAGATAAGGGGAACATGCTGTGGAATTAGTGAACAAAATAATATCGAGTAAAAGCTTAAAGCGGATTAGCATCTTTGCATTAATCATTTTAGGAATCTATCTATTAAGAAGCATGGTTAATTTAATGCTTTTTACCTTTATACTTTCCTTTTTAATGGATCGATTAGAAAAAATTATTTCCAAAAGAATTTCCATTAAAAGGAATATCATAGTTAGTGTGCTCTACTTAGCTATTATCGGGCTATTATCTTATAGCTTCGTAAAATATTTGCCAATATTAATAGAAGAAATAACTTCATTAATTAGACAGCTCATCGATTTTTATACAAGGCCGCACGATAACGCTGTCCTTAATTATATTGTAAACGCCATTAAAGACAGTGATATCAACAGCTATCTGGAACAAGGGCTCGGTTTAGTTGTAAAATACTTTACTGATATCAGTGCAATTGGCATACAATTTATGCTAGCGATTATATTAAGCTTTTTCTTTTTATTAGAGAAACCACGATTAATAAAATATAAAGAAAATTTCAAAAAAAGCAAAATAGCAGCCTTTTATAACGAAATAGAGTTTTTCGGAAAAAAATTCGTATTAACTTTCGGAAAAGTTTTAGAAGCACAATTTATCATTGCATTAGTTAATTGTATCTTAACAACCATTGGTTTATGGATTCTTGATTTTCCACAACTGCTTGGTTTATGTATTTTAGTATTTTTATTAGGGCTTATCCCAGTAGCAGGTGTTATCATTTCGCTTATCCCCCTGTTAACGATCGGATACACAATCGGCGGCTATGTGTATGTTATTATCATTATTATTTTTGTCTGTATTATTCATGCACTAGAAGCCTATATTCTTAATCCTAAATTAATGTCTTCTAAAACAGATTTACCCGTTTTCTTTACATTTATCGTCCTCATTTTTTCTGAGCATTTCTTTGGAGTATGGGGGTTAATTATCGGGATTCCAGTATTTGTTTTCCTTCTTGATATTCTGCAAGTGAAAAGCATCGAGACCGAAAAATAAAAAAAGGGTGTACTTTGGATTAACTTATCC
>NZ_JBQRKO010000024.1:0-64087 GCF_052318935.1 Niallia sp. 01092
TGGATACCCTCTTCTTTTCATATCTTAACTAATTGATTATCTTCTATTAAACATTGAATAAATGATTCTAATGTCGGCTTAACTGGTATTTGATCCGGGATTATGCCATAACTTTCTGCTGTTTCCTTCGTTTTTGTTCCCATACATACAACCTTTAATGTTTCTGCTAAATTATCTAATCCTAAATTGCTAGATTCATTCATAAAAACATGTACCGATTTACTGCTTGGAAACACAATGGTGTCAAGTGTAGCTTCCTCTAACTGACGCTGGATAATGGGAGTAAACTTCGTATCAATCAATTTATAGCTTGTGATTAGCAAATCACTTTTTCCATAATTTGATGTATACGTTGCTTCGTCTTCTTTTATATGTTGATCACCTACAATCAACATCTTTCCACCTTTGTATATTTCAGAATCTAATAACGCAGTTAAACCTTTTGATTCTAGTGCTCTTATTGTTTTAACAGACAATCCATATAATGTTGCGGTAATGAATCGAATATCTTTTTTATGCTCTGATAAAATCGCAAAAAAATCATTTACTGCTTCTGATGACGTAAATAATATTTTATCATAGGAACAAAGTTTATCTAATTGTGTTAGTTCAATAGATGCTTTTTTCTTTTTCCATTTTGGAAACTCAATAACATCTGCTCCATTTTCTTTTAATGAGCTAGCTAACCTGCTTTCTTCTGTACCTGTTCGAATAAGAATCATTTGTCGACCAAATAGAGCTTTTTTCTCAAACCAGCTTATTTTCTCTCTTGCAGCAATAACATCACCTACAAGTGTTATCGCAGGGTTCGTAATATTCTCTTTTTGAACAAGATCAGCAATCGTGGACAATGTTCCTTCCACGCTTTTTTGTCTTCCCCAAGTTCCCCATTGAATAATGATGGCAGGAGTATTTGGTGATTTCCCATGCTTTATAAGGTTATCACAAATATATTGTAAATTTTTTACTCCCATATAAAAGGCAATTGTTTTCACACTGCTGCTAAGTCCGGCCCAATCAATATCCGGCTTTCCATTCGGTGTTTTATCATGTGCTGTTACAATTGCAAAAGAACCTGCATAGTCTCGATGTGTGACAGGAATTCCTGCATAAAGTGGAGCTGCAATACCAGACGTTATCCCTGGAACCATTTCAAACTCAATGTTGTGTTCAGCAACAGCTAATGCTTCTTCGCCCACTCTTCCAAACACACTGGGATCGCCACCCTTTAAACGGACAACCGTTTTCCCTTCCAATGCTTTCTCCACTAAAAGACTATTTATAACATCTTGCTTAAGAAAATGCCGATGTGGCAGCTTTCCACAATAGATGAATTCACAATCTGCATGTGCATATTCCAATAAAGTTGGATTAATAAGGCGATCATAAAGAATGACATCAGCCCGCTTTATTGCTTCTAGTCCTTTTAACGTAATTAATTCGCTGTCTCCTGGACCTGCACCTACTAAATAAACTTTTCCTTTCTGCATATGCAGTCATCCTCTCTATCCCTTTTCTACTTCTAGCGTTAGCAAGGGTTCGGCATTAACTTCCAATTATTAACGTACTTCATACATTTTGCGTTTAGAAAAGCGCAGGCGCCTTGCTCAGCCCCGAAGAAAAATGTTCTCTTGACTCAAAAAGTGTTTTTTACTTTTAGAGGCAAGAGGTTATCTTTCACAGGGGCTAGGCGCTGGAGCTAGACACTCATCTAAGTTGAAAATTTTATGCTTCTTATCCTTTTAAGAAAAATACTAGTTCCTTCTATAATATAGAAATCAGTTTATTTGATATTCTCCTTTATAGTACTGTTCTAATGCAATAATGGCACTCCCCATTCTTTCCTCTTGTGGGATGACCATTCTTTGAACTCCTTCTTCTCTTAATGCAGCTGCAGTAACTTTTCCTACAGCAACCGCTACTACTTTATTTGAAAAAGCATTGAGCACTTCATTATATACACCTTTTTCTTTCGCATAAGAAAATAAAAAACGAGCTTGAGGCGTACTAGTAAAATTAACTGCATCAATTTCGCCTGATATAATTTCTGTAACAAGCTGTTCCAATACTTCCGCTTTTGGAGGAATATGTTTATATGGAAGAATTTCTTTATATTCTGCTTGTTGTTTTTCAAGATGCTCGATCAATTTAGGTGCAGGATCTCCATGCAACTGAAGCGCCACCTTGGATCCCTTCAAATCATGGGGAGCTAAAGATCTAACTAATCCGACTGTACTGCCATCATCATCACGGACTACAGGGGTAACATTTAATCGTTTTAACATATTAACTGTTTTATATCCCCTAGCTGCCACTTTTGCTTGTTGAATGGTTGTAATAAATACGTCCCCAAGCTCCATTCTTTCTGCTGTTTTGTACAGTGTTTCAGTTCCTACACCGGTTGTAAAAATAAACCAGTCATAGTTTCCCGCTACTAATTGTTTAATATCTTCTTCCAGATTAGAATCATCTAAATAAACAGTTCCTTGTGCAGGACGCGGAAGTGGTATCCCCCCTAAATTTATAATTAATTTACTAAGCTCCTCCACTTTTCGTTGTCCTGCTAATGCAATTCGCTTTCCTTCTAAACGTTTCAAAGTAGTACCCCCATATCAATAAGTTTTGAATTAACTATACCATTTTATTGATACAAAGAGAAAATGAATTTTAATATTTTATATGCTTTTTTATGCATGCATTGATCGTTTTTATATACTTAATCTTCCAAAAGAAGATATACATTATTTTCTTCAATTGTCGTTTTATATGTTTTTACACAGCCTGTATCAGGTTCTTGTACCTTTCCATCTTCTAAGCATATTTTCCAGTCGTGCATTGGACAAAATACAAACTCTCCACTGACGATACCTTCTGTTAATACGCCACCTTTATGTGGACATCGGTTTTCAACTGCTCTTATCGATCCTCCTGATAATCTAAAAACAGCAATTTCTTTATCCTTAAACTGAACTGTTTTACCTAAACTTTTTGGAAGTTCCTCTACACTGCATACAAGCATTTTTGTCGTCTCTTTGTTCACCATCGGTTTCATCCTCCGTCTGTTTTTACATATTTTTAGCCCACTTCTTGTGTCAACGTCTGTATGACCTACTTCCTGTTGGCCTAACCATCAGTGGGAGATGAAGCCCCACTGATGGAAGTTTCCCCTTAAGACAATACTACATTTTCAAATAATTCTTTTGTCGTTTTTTTGCTTTCAATAATTTCTTTCCAAGGATCTTTATAAACGGATAGCGTTTCTTCCATGCGTGCATTTAACTCTTTTCGTTTCTCTTTATCGTCAAGAACTGATTGAACATGCGCTAAGCCAACACGATCGATCCATGCAGAAGTTCGTTCTAAGTAGTTTGCTGTTTCACGATAATATTGCAAGTATGCTCCAGTTACTTCCATAACTTCTTCTTCTGTTTTCACTTTATACAATAAGTCTCCACCACGAACATGCGTACCACCGTTTCCGCCAACATATAACTCCCATCCACCGTCGATGCCAATGAAGCCAATGTCTTTAAATCCTGACTCTGCACAGCTTCTTGGACAAGCGGATACTGCCATTTTTACTTTATGAGGTGTTTGCAACCCTTCAAATTTTTTCTCTAATCGAATTCCAAGTCCCATTGAATCTTGTGTACCGAAACGGCAGAATTGTTCACCAACACATGTTTTAACGGTACGTAAAGATTTTCCGTACGCAAATCCTGAAGGCATATCTAAATCTTCCCATACTTTCGGCAAATCTTCTTTTTTCACTCCAATTAAGTCGATGCGCTGTCCACCAGTTAATTTCACTAGTGGTATTTCATATTTATCTGCAACATCTGCAATTCTTCTTAAATCATTTGGATTTGTAACTCCGCCGTACATGCGTGGCACTACAGAATATGTGCCATCTTTTTGAATATTTGCGTGCATGCGTTCATTAACAAAACGGGAATCTCTTTCATCTTCATGTTTAATTGGATTTACCATTGTTAAATAATAGTTGAGAGCCGGGCGACATTTCGAACATCCTTCTAGGCTAGTCCATCCAAGAACACTCATTACTTCTCTTGTATGTGTTAAGCCTTTCGCTCTAATTTCTTCTACAACCTCATCTCTTGATAAAGTTGTACAGCTACAGATTGCTTCTTTTTGCGCAGCTGCGTCAAACTCTGAACCAAGTGTATGCTGCAATAACTCTGCAACAAGTGGTTTACATCCGCCACAAGAACGAGAAGCACTTGTGCATGCTTTTATTTCATCAACAGAAGAACAACCTTGTGCTTGTATTGCTTCCACAATCGTACCTTTTGATACACCGTTACAGCCACAAATAATTTCATCAGCAGTCATACTTGCAACCATACTTGTTCCAGAATCCTGGCCAATTGGCTGCAGAATAGAAATTTTTTCTGTATCTGAAATATCTGCCTCTTTTTGAATCATGGAAAATAAACGATTTCCTTCACTGCTATCTCCAAAAAGCACTGCGCCGACAATTTGATTGCCTCTCAAGACAATTTTCTTATAAACTCCATCTTGTTCATCGAAAACTTTAATTGCTTTTTTCTCTGAATCTTCAGTAAAATCACCAGCTGAGAAAACTTCAACCCCTGATACTTTTAACTGCGTGGACAATACAGAACCTTCATATGGTTTAGCAGTTTGGCCGCATATATGGCTTGCTAATACTTTTGCTTGCTCATAAAGTGGTGCAACTAATCCATAAGGTATTCCTCTATGCTCTGCGCATTCCCCAACTGAATAAATATGCGGGATATCTGTTTGTAAGTAGTCATTGACTACAATGCCACGATTAATTGCTATTCCGCTGTTTTTTGCTAATTCAATATTTGGTTTGATTCCTACTGCCATCACAACTAAATCAGCATCTAATGTCGATCCGTCTTTAAACTTTAAGCCTTCTACTCTATCATTTCCTAAAAATTGTTCTGTTTGTGTTTCTAACAAGAACTTCATCCCTTGCTTTTCCAACTCTTTTTGCAGAAGACCACCTGCTGTTGGATCAAGCTGACGTTCCATTAAAAAAGGTCCAAGGTGGATGACAGTTACATCCATTCCTAAATTCAATAATCCTCTGGCTGCTTCTAACCCGAGCAAGCCTCCGCCAATTACTGCAGCTTTTTTATATTTTTTTGAAGCTTCCAGCATAATATCCGTATCTTTAATATCACGGAATGCTGTAACTCCCTGCTTTTCTACACCAGGCATCGGAAGCATAAATGGCACTGATCCAGTTGCCAAAATAAGTTCATCATAAGCTTCTACTCTGCCAGAATCTGTGATAACTACTTTTTTCTCTGCATCAACTTTTGTAACTGTTTCTCCCGTATATAAAGTAATATTATTTTCTTTATACCAATCCCAGTCATTTAATGTTATATCTTTTACTTCGGTATCACCTTGCAGCACCTTTGACAATAAAATTCTATTATAATTTGGATGTGGTTCACTTCCAAAAATAGTAATCTCAAATTGATCTTTTGATAATTTTAATATTTCTTCAACTGCTCTTACCCCAGCCATTCCATTTCCTACAAGAACTAATTTCTTTTTATTCATCTTAATTCCTCCCCTTGAAATTACAATTAAGTCTTTTACAGTTAAAAGATGTTTTTCATATACTTGTTTTTTATTACTTTATCATAATTAAAAGATGTTTTTCATATACTTGTTATATTTTCTGACACACTTTTTTTTTTGAAGAATCATTTTTTGTCGAATAATAAAATAATAAAAACGTTGGATTAACAGCGTTGTATCCCCTTTCAATATAAAAATTTTTTCATTCAGAATTTTCATCATTTTCATATAAAAAATAAGAAACATGATAATCTTTTTAAAACAAAAAGCACACTGATGTCCATCTTTTACTGCTACATCAGAGTGCTTCTTATTCTTTATCGATATATTTAATTTATTATAGGACTAATTTTTACTGCACTTACTTTAAAACCAGGCATCTTACAAGTAGGATCTAAATCTCCAGAGACCAGCTTATTTACATTTTGAGATTCTGCCCAATGAATCGGAACAAACACGGTATCGGGTCTAATTTTATCTGACCATTTACTTCTTACAACGATATTTCCTCGTTTTGACTCTACTTTTACTAATTCATTATTTGGAATATTGTATTTTGCTGCAGTTTTTGGGTGAATTTCCAGATACGATTCAAAGTTTCTTGCTGATAAAGCAGCACTTTTTCTCGTTTGAACTCCTGTCAAGTACTGCGACATAACCCTTCCTGTCGTTAAATACAACGGAAAATCCGTACTTACACTCTCTTTTGAAACAACAGGCTTATTTTTGACTACTATCATTTTTGCTTTTCCATCATCATGTGCAAAACTATTCTCAAACAGACGTCTCGTTCCACTATGATTCGTGTCAGGACAAGGCCATAAAATACCTTCTCCCTTTTTTAAACGATCATACGTAATGCCATAATAATCAGCGATTCCGCCTCGGCTTGCTATTCTTAATTCATTAAAAATATCTTCTGCCTTTGTATAAGAGAAATATTCTCCTTTTCCAAGAACATTTGCTATTTCACAAATAATTTGCCAATCATGTTTCACCTCACCTGGGCATGGGCGACTTGCTTCTCTAAGCATGACACGACCCTCTAAGTTAGTCATCGTTCCTTCATCTTCCAAGTAAGAAGAAGTTGGCAAGATTAAATCTGCTAATTTTGCAGTTTCTGAAACAAACATATCCACTGCAACTAAAAACTTTAATTTCTTTATCGCCCTTTTGACCAAATTAGCGTTTGGATTTGAAACAACAGGATTAGAGCACATAAGAAACATGCCTGTTATTTCACCTTGATCTGCTTTTTCAAACATTTCAAATGCTGATACACCTTTACGCGGTATATCTTCTTCCTTAACACCCCAAACGCTTGCAATATATTTACGGTGTTCCTCATTTTCAATACTACGATATCCTGGCAATTGATCTGCCTTTTGTCCATGTTCTCTTGCTCCTTGACCATTCCCTTGTCCAGTAATGGCACCGTAGCCAGAGTAAGTCTTCCCTATTTTACCTGTGGCAATAATAATATTTAAGAAATTGCGTACAGCTGCCACCCCATCTGTTTGTTGTTCTACTCCTCTGGCTGTAAAAATCATGCCAGATTCTTCTTTTCCAAATTTAATTCCTGCCTTTTTAATATCTTGAATAGGTACACCTGTCCATTCTGCAATTTCCTCGAGATTGACAGTAGAAATATAGTCTTTTACTTCGTCAAAGCCAGTTGCCCGTTCTTTAATAAATGTTTCATCTATTAAATTTTCTTCAAAGATTACTTTCAAAAGTCCATTTGCTAATGCAGCATCTGTACCAGGTCTAACCTTAAGATGTAAGTCGGCTAGATTAGTAGTAGCTGTTTCACGAGGATCTATTGCAATAATATAGCAGCCATTTTCTTTTGCTTTTTCAAAATATGGAATAATCGTAGGTTGGCATTCTGCAATATTTGTTCCTGCTAGTATAATGACCCGTGAAAAAGGAATTTCTGATAATGTATTCGTTAATCCTCTATCCATTCCAAAGCATTGAGCTGCTGCAGTAGCAGCAGCTGACATACATAGTCGGCCATTATAATCAATATATCTCGTTTGTAAGGCTACTCTTGCAAACTTTCCTAATAGGTAAGCTTCTTCATTTGTAATGGATGCACTTCCATATACTGCTAACGCATTCTTCCCATCTTCTTTTTGAATTTTCGAGAAATTTTCTTTAATCGTATTTAATGCTTCCCTCCAAGAAATACGAATAAACTCGCCATTCACCTTTAATAGCGGATATTTTATCCGATCATGCTGAAGTGCATGTTGGTGGGCATTCATTCCCTTAATGCATAAACGCCCTTCTGATGTTGGGTTATTTTTTCCAATCGCAGTATATTTTTTTCTTGAAACAATTGATTCTTCCAATAATTGCATTTTACATTGCATACTGCAAAATGGACATTGTGTATCGTATCTTTTTTCTGATTGAAATTCCTTTTGCTGTGTACGAAAATACTTTAATAATAAATCAGTCATTATCGCACTCCCCTTCTTTCATAATTAGATCTTCATAAATTTATCATTCAAATTGATTTGTCATCTGCTTACTTTCCCTCGTAAATTACTTAAGGGTATCTTTAAATAAGGCTGTTTTCGTATAGATTGTTGCTTTTAACTCGCAGCCTGAATACACTTCGTCCGTTTAGCGAGCGTCGAGCCTCCTCGTCGCATACGCTCCTGTGGGGTCTCGTCTTTCTCGCATTCCCACAGGAGCCTACGTGTATTCAGTCTGCTGGGTACTTCTTCTCCCATTTTTCACGTAAAAAACAACAAACTTTGAGAAAACAGCCTTAAATAATTAAGAAAAGCTTTTTTCAACTTGTTTTTTTCTTTGTTGTATATCCATATTTAGTCGACTTATTAATTGTTTTCTAAGGTCTTTTTCGAATAAAACCTCTCTAATATGCACTAGGTTTACTCTTTCAATCCATTGCCAAGTGCGCTCTAAATAATTTGCTGTTTCTCGATAGTATTGAATGAATCCTGTAATCATCTCAACCACTTCTTCTTCTGTTGCTGCAACACATAATAATTCTCCAGAACGAACATTTCGGCCACTGCTGCCGCCAACATAAATTTCCCATCCTCTATCAACCCCAATAACGCCGATATCTTTTGTTGTGGAACCTGCACCATTATGCAAACAAGCAGATATTCCCATTTTCACACGGTAAGGAGTAATGATTAATTCAGTTTGTTTTTCAAGTTGAACCCCTAATTGCAACGATTTTTGTTTATCACATTTACAAATATGTTCACCGATACATGTTTTAATATGATGGACGGTATTTCCGAAGGTAGAACTTAATGGCATATCTAAATCTTTACAAACATCAAATACTTGCTCTTTTGGCACACCCATTAAGTGGATTCTTTGTTCACTCGTAACAGCAACATCATTAATTTTATATTTTGTTATGACTTCCCCAATTTTTGTTAATTGAGCTCCACTTGTTATACCACCGTACATTTGAGGAATAATGGTGTAAGTACCATCACTTTGAGCAATTGCATTCATTTTTTCATTTACATAGAATATTTCTTGCAAGCTTTCATATTCAGGATAGATCATTCCTAAATAATAATGGAGAGCAGGATTACAAACAGAGCATCCATTATGATTTTTCCAATTAAGTGCACTCATTACATCTGGAACAGATATCAGATTTTGTGCTTGCATTTCATGTACCACTTCTTCTTCTGTTAAAGATGTACATGTACACATAGATTTTTTTTCTATTTTCTCATCAAAGTCATCACTTTGTATATATAGTAGCAAATCCTCAACAAGCGGTTTACAACCACCGCAAGATCCTGAAGCCTTCGTACATTGTTTGACTTCCTCAACCGTTGTTAAATTCTTTTGTTGAACTGCTTCTATAATTGCTCCTTTTGTAACACCATTGCAATTACAGATCATTTCACTTTGAGGCATAGCTGCAAAAGAATCTAGTCCATCTGCATTCATTTGGAACAAAGCATTCTTTTCCTGTTGATGCATATCTTTTTTCTTTATAACCATATCCAGTATTTTTGTACCCTGCCTTGTATCACCAAATAAAATAGCTCCAACTAATTTATCATCTTCAAATAGTATTTTTTTATAAATGCCGTCTACTTCATCATACATTTTAATTACTTGTGTCGTATCATCTTCATATACTTTTCCAACAGAGAATACATCTAGACCAGAAATTTTTAATTTAGTGGAAAGAGTAGAGCTTTTGTAGCCTTCCCCGTTGATGCCACAAATTCTTTTCGCTAAAACCTGACCTTGCTCATATAGAGGCTTTACTAATCCGTATACTATTCCCCTATGTTCCACACATTCTCCAACAGCATAAATATTAGAAATATTTGTTTCCAAGTAGTCATTTACTACAATTGCCCTGTTTGTTTCTATTCCACTATCTTTTGCCAATTGGATATTAGGGATAACTCCTACCGCCATTACAATAAGATCCGCTTTTGCCTCTGTTCCATCTTTAAATCGAATCCCTTCAACGCGCGCACTTCCTAAGATTTCTTCTGAATCTTTCCCTAGTAGAAAGTTCATGCCTTGAAGCTCCAACTCTTTTTGCAAAAGTTTTGATGCTGTATGATCTAATTGCCGCTGCATTAAAAAATTTGCATTATGCACAATATCTACCTGCATACCAAGATTAAGCAAACCTCTTGCAGCTTCTAAACCTAATATTCCACCACCAATTACTATTGCTTTTTTATATTTATTAGAAGATTCAATTATTTTTTCACAATCCTCGATCGTTCGAAAAGTAATGACCCCTTCCTTTTGAATTCCTGGTAGAGGAAGTACAAATGGCAAAGATCCAGTAGCAAAAATAAGTTTATCGTATGCTATTTTCCTTTGTTTATCAGTTAATACATATCTTTTATCTGTGTCAACTTTTATTGCAGCCTCTCCTGAAAAAAGTTTAATATTATTTTCTTCATACCATTTATCATTATTTAAAATAATATCTTGAATGGAGGTATCTCCTTGAAGAACAGAGGACAATAAAATTCGATTGTAATTCGTATGAGGCTCACTTCCAATAATAGTAATCTGAAATGTTTCAGGATCATTTTTAATAATCTCTTCTATACATCTAACTCCAGCCATACCATTCCCTATTACTACAAGTTTCTGTTTATTCATGGTTAAAAACCCCCTTAATTTTCAATCATACAATGTTAACAAATAAATACATACCTTTCATTATTTCATAGTATAAACTTTAGGAGAATAAAATTGTCATATAATCTAACAAGAAATATTTTTTGAAACCGTTTAACCACTTGATTTAATGCACTATTTTTAATTTTTCATTTTTTAAGAATTTATCTACTGTAAAGAAGAAATAAAAAAACCACGTCAGATATTCTTACATAAACCTTTTCTACTTTAAATCTCTCTACTATAATCAAAACATGTAAATTGTTTACTAGTTTATCACTTTAAAGCAACAGTGAGCAACTTGTATTTTCAAATTTGCATACTATTTTAAATACCAAGGAGGAAATAAAAATGAGATTATCTGAATTAAGAAAAAGTGGTCACCCCAAAACCTTATTGTCTTCTTTTTTATATTTTGACATTAGTTTTATGATTTGGGTTTTGCTAGGTGCACTTGGTGTATTTATTTCTAAAGACTTTGGTTTATCACCTGCACAAAAAGGATTTGTTGTTGCGATTCCTACATTAGCAGGGTCTCTTTTCCGAATTATCCTAGGCATTTTAACTGATCGAATCGGTCCAAAGAAAACCGCGACTATTGGAATGTTAGTTACGATGATACCTTTGATTTGGGGATTTTTAGCAGGAACATCTCTTCCTGAATTATATGCAATTGGAATTTTATTAGGAGTAGCTGGAGCTAGCTTTTCTGTTGCTTTACCAATGACAAGCCGCTGGTACCCTCCTCATTTGCAAGGATTAGCAATGGGAATCGCTGGTGCTGGAAATAGTGGTACATTAATCGCAACATTATTTGGACCTCGTTTAGCCGTAAATTTCGGTTGGCATAGTGTAATGGGATTTGCACTTATTCCATTAGTAATTGTTTTTATTATTTTTACTCTTCTAGCAAAAAATGCTCCTTCTCAACCGAAACCTGAACCGATTGCTAATTATTTCAAAGTATTTAAATTTAAAGATACTTGGTACTTTTGTTTGCTGTATGGCGTAACATTTGGTGGTTTTGTTGGGTTAGCTAGCTTTTTAGGTATTTTCTTTGTTGATCAATATCAATTAACTTCTGTACAAGCTGGTGATTTTGTTACATTATGTGTTGCTGCTGGAAGCTTTTTCCGACCTGTTGGAGGCTTTATTGCGGACCGCATTGGTGGAGTAAAATTATTATCCACTTTGTTTATTGTTGCAGCATTATGTATGTTTGGTGTTAGCCTGCTACCTGCTCTTGGCCTTGTTATTACTTTACTTTTTGTTGGGATGATGTGTTTAGGAATGGGAAATGGTGCAGTATTCCAATTAGTTCCACAACGCTTTCAAAAGGAAATTGGAATGGTAACTGGGATTGTTGGTGCAGCTGGTGGAGTCGGAGGCTTCTTCCTGCCTAATATTTTAGGTACATTAAAGCAGCTTACAGATACATATTCATCAGGATTCCTTACTTTTTCCTTTATCGGTTTAGCAGCTTTTGGGATTTTAATGGTAGCTAATTTATCTTGGAAGAAACATTGGGATACTAAAGGTGATGCAGTAAAAATATAATGATATTTTCTTATCTAAAAAAACGGACTAACTTAACTAGTTAGTCCGTTTTTCATTTTTTTAAGTACAAAGCATTATTAATGAAGACTTTTTACAGCTTTGTATCATCAACAGAATTCAGCCACTTATCTATTTCCTCAATAACTGATTCTACACACCCCTCTTCAAAAGGTGATAATAAATTTGCCTCTTTCACCAACTCAGTAAATGGAAGACTACCACCTAACTGACAAAGTTTCACATAATCATCCCATGCTTCCTCTTTATTTTCTCTTGAACGTTTCCAAAATTGGAAGGCACATATTTGTGCAAGTGTATAATCAATATAATAGAAGGGAGACGTGTAAATATGAAGCTGTCTTTGCCAATACCCTCCACTCTCTAAAAATTCGTTATCATCATAATCTTTATGAGGCATATATTTTTTTTCGATATTTCTCCATGCTTGTTTTCTTTCTGTCGGTGATGCAGTCGAATTTTCATAAACCCAATGCTGAAATTCATCTACTGATACTCCATATGGTAAAAATAGCAGAGCGGAACTCAAATGAGCAAACTTATACTTATCAGTATCTTCCTTAAAAAATAATTCCATCCATGGCCAAGTGAAAAATTCCATGCTCATCGAATGAATTTCTGCTGCCTCATAGGTAGGCCAATAATACTCCGGGATATCAAACTTACCGCTGCTATACACTTGAAAAGCATGACCTGCTTCATGGGTTAACACATCGATATCACCAGATGTACCATTAAAATTAGAAAAGATAAAGGGTGCTTTATAATTTTCAATAAATGTACAATAGCCTCCACCAGCTTTTCCTTTTTTTGCAACTAAATCCATTAATTCATTTTCCTTTAAATAAGAAAAGAATATTCCAGTTTCTTTTGATAGTTCATCGTACATTTTTTGACCATTATTAATAATCCAAGCAGGATCACCTTTTGGAGCAGCGTTTCCTGATAAAAAGTTTAATGATTCATCATAGTATTTTAATGCTTCTACACCAATTCTTTTTTGTTGTCTCTTTTTTAATGTCGTAGCAAGTGGCACAATAAATTGATGCACTTGATCCCTAAACTTTGCGACCATTTCTGGATTATAATCTGTACGGTACATACGGTAGTAAGCTAACTCAACAAAATTTTTGTATCCTAATCTTTGTGCAATTTCTGTCCTTACTTTCACCATATCATCGTAAATTCGATCTAATGTTTCTTCATTTTCAGTAAAAAAAGCAAATCTTGCCTTATTCGCTTCTTTTCTAACATCACGATCTTTTGATTGGGTATATGGCTCTATTTGAGCTAATGTTCTTTCTTCCCCATCAAACATAATTTTTGCGGAAGCAAGAAGCTTCGTATATTCAGTTGAAAGTTTGTTTTCCTGCTGCAGCAGTGGTACTACTTCCTCAGAAAAAACTTTTAATTGTGCTTCTGCTAAAGCGAATAGCTGTTTTCCCCACTTTTGTTCTAATCCTTCTCTAAATGGCGATTGAACCAGTTCCTTATAATATTTAGTAATTAAACCTTCTATTTGTGGAGAAAATTCATCTAAATAATCTTGTTCCTGCTGATAAAACTCATCATTTGTATCAACAGAGTGTCGGATGTAACAAATATTGCACATTGTCGAGACATCATTGCGAATCTTGTTAATCTGTTCTATTATGTCTATCTGTTCCTGTTTGTTCGATGCTTGTTGAAACATGACTAATAGTTTTTCAAACTTTGTTGAAATTTCCTCTATATTTGGCCTTTCGTATGTAAATTCTGAGAATTTCATTCTAGTTCAACCTCCAGATCTGCTTTTTTACAGTTACTAAAAAAAAATTAAGCTGGTTTTAATCTTTTCAATAAGATTAACTACGTTAATAATTTAGGCTCTTTTCGTATAATTGGTTGTTATTTAACCCGCAGCCTGAATACACTTCGCTTTCCGCGGACGAGTGCCGAGCCTCCTCGTCGCTATGCTCCTGTGGGGTCTCGCCTTTCTCGTATTTTCCGCAGGAGTCTACGTGTATTCAGGCTGCTTAGTGCTTCAACCATGTTTATTATTTTATTCAAAAACAATAAACTTTTTAGAAAACAGCCATAATTTATAACCGGCTAAAAGCTTTATTTCCACTAATGCATCAACATTTTCATTCCCTTTATTAATTACACACTCTAACACTAATCTCCTGCAAAATTAATATTATATATATCATTTTTTCCAATGGATTCGTGTCAAACTAATGATAAAGTAATAATGCAAAAAAATAAGAAGTGGAAATGGTTTTCCGCCATTTCCACTTCTTATTTTTTTGTTTATTTATTTGCCACAGATAATCCTAATTTTTTTACAAGCTCAATTACTGTTGTTTTTTCTTCATTGGAAAGCTCTGACATTAGATCATGTATTTTTTCCTCATGATTCGGAAAAACAGATTCTATCATTTCTTTCCCCGTTTCCGTAATTTGCGCAAATGTTACCCTACGATCTGATGGGCAAGCGACTCTTTTTAAATAGCCTTTTTCTTCAAGTTTATCTACAACATAAGTAATGCTGCCGCTTGCCAATAAAATTTTCCCGCCAATTTGCTGTAATGGTTGATCTCCTTTATGATACAGCAATTCCATTACGGCAAATTCTGTTGGATTTAACCCATATGTCTGGATTAATTTATTTACATTTTCATTAATCGCTCGGTAAGCTCTAGATAAAACAATAAATAGTTTTAACGATTGGTTGATATCTTCTTTACTCATCTATTATTCATTCCTTTTGTATAAAATATCTCGAATTCAGATTATTATACTTTTTTCTTCTTTTGTTGTCAATTCAAGCATTCTTCATTCTTCTATTATTAAAACCAATTCATCTCTCAAAAGCAACTTCATTTCCCTTGCTTTCTAAGCCAATAATTGCGCTTTCATCTATACATGCTATAATAAAAAAAATAGAATTATTTGGAGAATAATTATTAATGAAAATGAAGAAAAAACAAATTTTACAGTACATTTTAATAGCAGTTGTACCTGTATTTATTGCGGCTTTCTTTTACATAGATAAAATTATACAAGAAGAATGGGAGCAACGAAAAAACCATGCAAGCTGGATAGGAACTACTCATCAAAAACATTGGGATGCTTTCATTAGTAAAACTGTTACATCATTAAATATTTTAAGCATTTCGATCGAAACATATGAAAATTCCATAGAAAATACGGAATCCTTGCTTCAAAATGTTCTTAAACAGGAACCAACTTATGGTGGCCTCATTTTATTAGACCAAGCTGGCAATAAAATAACTGGGACTGTTAATCATGTTCATTCTTTTGCTAAAACAGATTATATTAATGAAGTCATCCAAACAAAAGACAGCGTTATCTCCAATAAACAACAAATGTTAAGCAATGGTCAAAAAGTAGTTGGATTGGCAAAACCAATCTTAAATAAACAGAAAGAGTTAAAATATATACTAGTTGTTTATTTACGTATAGACTATTTATTAAATATTATGGAGATTTTAACTCCAGATGAAAATATTGCTATTTTAAATGCAAATCAAGATATTATTATAAGTTTAAATTCGTATATTGCTTCTAACAAAAAAACAGTTACTTTGCCTATTGATGCCCTTCCTTGGAAAATACAAGTGGAAGTCAAAGAAATTAATAAAGCGACTATTATAAAAAAAAGCATTGCATTTATTTTGTTTTGTTTCGTTTGCAGCCATTTAGTTTATTTATTGCTCCAATTTTATTTGCTTCGCCAAAAAACAGAATTAGAAAAAAAGCAAAATGAACTTCAAAAACTAGAATTAGTTGGAAACTTAGCAGCAAGTTCTGCACATGAGATTCGAAACCCATTAACGGGAATTAAAGGGCTAATACAATTGTTAAGTGAAAAACATACCACAAAAGAAGAACAGTTTTATTTTTCCATTATACAAACTGAAATTACAAGAATTAATGAGATAGTCAGTCAGTTTCTTATTCTTGGGAAACCGACCGCTTTTAAAAAACAATTAATTGATTTACAAACCATATTAGCAGAACTAAAGCCTTTAATTATTTCAGAATCCAATTTCCATAACGTACAATATAGTTTTCAAATTCCAGAAAGAAACATCCCTATCATATGTGCAGCCGATCAAATGAAACAAGTTATTTTAAATATAACCAAAAATGCTTTTGAGGCAATGGTAGATGGAGGAATTTTAAGATTAAATGTAATCATTTCTTATGATAAAGTAATAATCACAATCTTAGATAACGGTGTTGGAATTTCTAATGCACAGCTGAAAAAAGTTTTTCAACCATTTTATACTTCCAAAGATACTGGAACAGGATTAGGTCTTATCGTTTGCAAAAGAATTATCCAATCATTTAATGGAGAAATATTTATTACTAGTAAAAAAAACGAAGGAACCAAAGTTGATATTATTTTACCATTAGCTGAATAGCGTACTTTTTCTAAAAAGAATAGGGCTTTGTTATGAACGAGAGTTGATTTTTCCCAACTCTATTCTTTTTCTAATGTTGATTTTCCTATTCTTTCCATATACAGGACAACTATCTTCAAAGTTGAAATTTTCATTTATGTGGAATTTATCTTGAAGTATAAAATGAAAGAAGGGATTACTTGCTTATGTTACACTTCTTTTTCTAAAAAGCGAATAATCTATTGTATAAATGCATAATTTGTTAGTAATCAGTTTCCTCTTCATTCAAAAACAGTGGGGCTTCAGTAGTTTATTATTATTATTATTGAAAACCAATAAAAAATATAAAGGATTTAAACAACATACCTACCTTAATATGATTAAATCCTATCAAATATAAAAACATACATTTGCTATATTAATACACAAGATTATTAGGCCAGATGATCATCGACTGTTTATGAGAATTTGTAACGATCATTTGTTTTTGCTTGCTTTGCCGAGTTGCAAGCTGATATTGATTGATTAACTCATCAAGCTCCTGACTATGTTTTATCGTTTCACTACTAGTGAAACCGGTCTCTTTTGCCGATATAATCATTACCTCCCTTTTTTTTTGAATAGCTTTCAAAATATCCTTTTTCTTACCTTGCACTCCTTTTCCTCCTAATCATTTTAAAATACTAAATTATTTACCTAAATTTAGTTTACTTGATGAATTATCACAAGAAATGATATAAAAGTAAATAGAATCGCAATATTAGACATTTTTTTTTTGAAAATAGGTATTTACACCTATAAAACTCATAATAATCCTATTTTTTCGACAAGCTCTATGACAAAACTAGTCAAAATTTTATGAACAACATTAAAAATGGTTTTCAACTACTAAAAACACGATTGTTCCACTTACTCTATTAAAGTTATGCTAACTGAAATTTCTATACTAAAAGAAGCTGTTACAAGTAAAAACAGCTTCCTGATAGATGTAATTATTTTGTTAACCACTACTTACTTGTAGGTATAACTTTATTAAAAATAGGCAGCATCTTTAGCCGATTAACAGCTTCTAATAATCGCTCTTCTGAAGTTAATAACCCTGCACGTACATATCCTTCTCCAAATTCTCCAAATCCGATTCCTGGAGCTACAGCTATATGAGCCTTGTCCAATAAGTAGTCGGTAAATTGTTCGGAAGTAAAACCTGCTGGGACTTTTAACCATGCAAAAAAAGAACCTGCAGGAGCAGCTACATCCCAGCCTATCTCTTTTAATCCATTCACAAATACATTTCTTCTGCTTTCATAAAGGCTATTTAATTGTTCTACACATGCTAGGGAACTGGTTAATGCTGTAGCAGCTGCTTCTTGAACAGCACCAAATAAACTAACATAAAGATGGTCTTGATATAAATTAAGGGCCGATATCACACTTGCATTTCCAACCGCAAATCCAACACGCCATCCTGCCATATTAAACGTTTTGGACAACGTGTATATTTCAATTCCAATATCTTTCGCACCCTCAGTCTGTAAAAAACTAATCGGTTTTTTTCCATCGAAGCCAATAGCACCATAAGCAAAGTCATGAACAATACAAATATCATACTCGTTGCTTAACTGAACTGTTTTTTCAAAAAATTCCTCTGTAGCAATAGCACCAGTTGGATTATTAGGATAATTTAAAAACATTAACTTTGCTTTATGTAATATATCCTTTTGAATCTCCTCATATTTTGGTAAAAAAGCATTTTCTTCTTTCAATGGCATCATATGCATTTGTGCATTTGCAAGAGCAACACCTGATAAATAATCTGGATACCCTGGATCAGGTACTAATACTGTGTCTCCTGGATTTAATAAGCATTGTGGAATTTCCACTAACCCTGCTTTCCCGCCAAATAAAATCGCAACTTCTGATGCTGGATCCAATTCTACGCCATATTCTTTTCTATAAAAGCTTGCAACTGCTTCTTTTAAATAGGTATATCCTCGAAATGGAGAATATTTATGATTTTCGGGCTTTGCCGCTGCTTGCTGCAGTCTCTGCACAATATGATCTGGAGTAGGTTGATCTGGATTTCCTTGACCTAAATTAATCACATCAAAGCCTTGCTCCACATATTTAGATACTTTCGATACAAGTGAAGCAAAAAATTGTTCAGGTAAATTATTTAATAAATTTGATTGATCATAAACTTTCATCTTTCCACCTTCTTTTATTCATTAGGCTCTGTTTAACTAGCCTGTTAATTGCAGCGAGAGGCATTCGCTTTCCGCCGCGGGCAGTCCGGGAGCCTCCTCGTCGCTGTGCGGAGGTCACTGAAAAAGTGGATACTATGAAATATAGATAGTGAAAATCCAAGCACTCAGAGGTTTTCGTTCGGTTTTCCGAGGCTTACCTCACGCTTTCCGCGGGGCGAGCGCCGAGCCTCCTCGTCGCTTTGCTCCTGTGGGGTCTCGCCTGTCTCGCTAATCCCGCAGGAGTCGTGCGGACGCCTCTCCTAACCAACACGATGGTCGTTTTCAAACTATCTATACCATTTTTATCCTACTAACTATAAGGGTTTTACCTATGATTTATATAAGAAAAGCGGAGGCGCCTTGCTCAGCCCCGAAGAAAAATGTTCACATGACTCAAAAAGTGCTTTTTACTTTTAGAGGCATGGGGTTATTTTTCACAGGGGCTAGGCGCCGGAGCTAGACACTCGTCTAAGTTCAAAAATTTTATGCTTTCTTATTTTTTAATAAAACACTTATTCAGTGGCCTCAGCACGGCGCCTGTGGGCTCTCCCTTTGACTCGCTTTTCCCGCAGGAGTCTCACGCCTTCCGCTTCAATCAACAAAGTATCAAAATCAACAATTAGCTTTAACACAGTCTATTCATTAAATAAACAATAAACTGCATATCCTTTTTTATAATAGTTCTTTTTCAAAAAACATTTAATTATCTTGCATTTTATGATATAACGAATGCATGTACGTGTAAATAAAAGACGAGGAATTTATTAATTCTGCCTTGAATATTTTATACTAAGATGCATTCCACTTTTTAGAGGATGTTTTTTGAACACACACTTTTAATAGAGAGTCGACTATTATTATAGTTTATTGAACTAAATATGAATAGAGGGTGAAAAAATTGACTTTAAAGATCAGTATTATCCAAATGGATATTTCGTTTGGAGATCCACAAACAAACTTTACAGTTGTAGAAGAAAAAATTAAAGAAGCAGGCAAACAAAAAACTGATATTATTGTTCTTCCAGAATTGTGGACAACAGGTTATGATTTAACACGACTTAACGAACTATCTGATGCTCATGCACAAAAAACGATTGCTTTTTTACAAAAAATTGCCGTAGATCATGATGTACACCTTGTTGGTGGTTCTGTTGCTAACGAAAAAGAGAATGGAATATATAATACAATGATCATCATTAATAATCACGGAGAAGTTGTTCATACATATGATAAATTGCACTTATTTCAGCTGATGGACGAACATGTATATATGCAAAGCGGTACTTCTAATGGATTATTTGAGTTAGACAATCATCTATTTGCAGGCATGATTTGTTATGATATCCGTTTTCCGGAATGGATTCGCACCCATACAACAAAAGGAGCCAAAGCACTATTTATTGTAGCAGAATGGCCTTTGCCTCGATTAGCACATTGGCGATCATTATTGATTGCACGAGCAATTGAAAATCAGTGCTACGTTGTTGCGTGTAATCGCAGCGGATCTGACCCAAATAATACCTTTGCAGGACATAGTATGATTATAGACCCATGGGGAGAAGTCATCATCGAAGCAGGAGAAAAAAGCGACATTATTCATGGGACGATTGATTTAGATAAAGTAAAAGAAGTCCGAAAAATGATTCCTATTTTTGCAGATAGAAAACCTTCATTTTATAGTTAATAATTACAAACACCTCCTTTTATTGAAAGGGAGGTTTTTTTTTTCCATAATAAAAATAGACCTTTTGCCGATACAATAAGGTCTATTTATCACCAATAGTACTGCCATTTAAAAATTTCATACAAGTGAAAGAAATTTTTTCTATTTTTCAAACCGGGCTGTTTAACTAGTATAAATCGTTTATTTAAACTTTTTTTCTTAATAATTATTCCCTTCTTCCTTATTTATCGGAATATAAAGATGAAATGTAGTACCGACTCCTTCTTCAGATTCTATTTCCATTTTCCCTTTATGTTCTTCCATAATTTGATAGGTCACCATTAGTCCTAAACCTGTTCCTGTTTCCTTTGTTGTATAAAACGGCTCCCCTAATCTGGCCAGTTTTTCCTTACTCATTCCTTTCCCATTATCTTGTATCATAATATGAATAAAGAAAGGTGTTCTTTCCATTTTCACTTGAATTTCTCCACCATTATCTAATACTTCAATTCCATTTTTAATGATATTAATAAAAACTTTTTTCATTTGATTTGGTTCACAATATACTTCGTGTACCGACTCATTATATAATTTTTTAAACTGAACATTGTATAACACTGCTTGTGCTTGTAATAAGTCCAATGTTTCATTCATTATTTTGGTTAAATCACTGTTGACAAACTTTAAGACTTGAGGTTTTGCTAATTGCAGAAATTCATTTATGATGAGTTCGATGCGGTCTAATTCTGACTTGATTACTGAAAAGTACATTTGATTATTGTCTGTTTTTAAATTAATTTCTAACAATTGAATAAAACCTTTTAAAGCAGTCATTGGATTTCTTATTTCATGTGCGATACCTGCTGCAAGTTCCCCAATTACATTTAATGTAGATGATTTTCTTAACTGTTCTTCCATTACAACATTTTCGGTAATATCTCTTAATGTTGTAATGCTCAAGCCAGAATATACGTTATATTTATTTCGAAATTCAATTTGACTCCATTCGTTTTCTTTAAAAGAAGCTGTATAAATCCCCCTATTTTGCTCCATATCTTTAAAATTTAAAGATAATAGCATTGGTTTTATATCCTCACTGATTGTTTTCCCATTTGGCAATACTTTTAATAAATTCAAACCGATGAGTTCTTCTTTTTTTTGATGAAGTATTCTTTCAGCCGCCCTGTTCATATCAATGATTTCATATTTTTCATTCCAAATAATAATGCCGTCAAACGCTTCCTCAAAGATATTTTCAAACATACTCTTGCTTTCTAATAATGCCACTTCCATTTTATATCTTTCTGAAATATTACGAATTATACTCATATGCAGGCCTTCAACAGAATGAAGCTTTGTCGTAAATTCTAATAATTTTTTTTGGCCATTTGGCATTAAAAACATCAGTTCTTCTCGATTAGCTTTGTCTCTGTAAAGATTCTTTATCATAGAAACATATTTTTCATCTTTTTTATAAATAAAATCGCTGAATTTTTTATGGGTTAATTCCTCGTAAGAACTCTCAAATATACGAAGTGCAGAATCATTTGCTGATACGATTTCCCCTGTTTCTTTCCATAAGATTATTCCATCTAAAGTCTCAGAAAAAAATTCATCATATATCGCCTCTTTTTTTTGATGCATCTTGTTTTTTATCCATATTTTCGTAATATTTCTTATCACTGTCAAAAATCCAAGATTATTAGGTAATTTAGAAATAATAATTTCTATATAAAACTCTCGATCTTTTATATATATCGGTATTATATGGGTTGTAAAGCTTGTTTTCATATGTTTAAATTCGCTGATTTCTTGTCTTATTTTATCCCGATGCTCTTGAGGCACAAAATGTGTAATATTTCTGCCAATTATTTTATTTTGATTTGTATTCAGCATCTCACAAATAGACTGATTCGCTTCTAATATAACTCCTTTTATATCAAGTATTAGTAGTCCGAAAGCATTTGCGTGGAAAGCAGCATTCATTACTTTTTCGATTTTTTCTTCTTCATTCAAAGCTTTTCTTAAATACAAATTTTCTTGTTCAAGATCACTTAGTTTCTTTTGCAACTGTTGTAGTTCCTTCAAATAAGATACACCTGTCACTGCTAAGCCTCCTTGAGTACCATTGTGATTACATAATTCTACAATTTTTTAAAAATACCTTTTGTTTTTATAAGAAAACGAAGATATTTTTACATTGCTCTCTCATATAAGAAATGGCAAGGGTATTTTATAGTAGGGGAAATTTCAGTTTTTATATAACAAATACGCTAATTCCCTTACATTTATATATCAGTTATGAACATAGGAAGAAAAATACTTAACAGATTCATTAATCAAAATTAGCTTTGATGTTTTTGTGCTATAACTATTTACTATAAACTAATTTACTTTTGTTAATGTCAAAAGGAAGGAGTCGTTTATGAAAAAAAGAGACTATTTCTTTGATAATGCCAAATTTTTGTTGATTTTTTTTGTTGTATTTGGTCATTTTATCCAAACTTTTAATGAAGAAAGCAATAGCATCTATGCATTATATAAAGTGATTTATACTTTTCATATGCCAGCATTTATTTTAATTTCCGGATTTTTCGCTAAAGGAATGTATAAGCAAGGATATATTCAAAAATATGTAAAAAAATTAATTATCCCTTATATTATTTTCCAATTAACTTACAGTATCTTTTATTACTTTCTATACAGTAAATCTACTTTTACTATACAACCATTCAACCCTCACTGGTCGTTATGGTTTTTAATCAGCTTATTTTTTTGGAATATCATGCTGCTTTTATTTGCAAAGATAAAATTTATTTATGGTCTATTTATATCTGTTGTATTAGGTGTAGCTATCGGTTTTGTTGATTGGACTACAAGCTATTTAAGTTTAACGCGCACCTTTGTTTTTTTCCCATTATTTTTAATTGGATTTTATTTGAAGAAAGAGCATTTTGAGTGGATTAGAAGAAAAGGGTCAAAACTAACTGCGATTACAACTTTTCTTTTTGTTTTTATTGGATTTTATTATTTTCCATCTATTAATGATCAATGGCTGCTAGGTTCTAAATCTTATTCAAATTTAGGGGAAGATTCTCTGCAAGCTATTTTTATCCGTCTTTTCTTTTATATTTTAAGTTGTATGATGATTTATTGCTTTCTTGCCATTGTTCCAAATAAACATTATTTCTTTACTAAATTAGGGAAGAACACATTGTATGTTTATTTATTGCACGGATTTATCGTTCGTATTTTCAGAATAAGTGATATGATCGATCTAATGAATCCGCTCCAATCCTTTTTACTACTAGTGGGCATATCGTTTGTATTAACATTATTATTGTCTAGTAAAATGATCATTTCAGTGGCACAGCCTATTATTGAATTAAAAACAACAAGGTTAAAACAATATGTATTAAGAATGTATACCGATATCCGTGTTTAGCCCCCTTCCATTTAATAAAGATAATAGACTGAAGAATTAGGTTTGTTATCTTCAGTCTACTATGAATTTATCGTTTATTATCGCTTTGTTTGTTTTTTTGCTACATGTTTATTTGCTTCTGCTGTTTCATAAAACTTACTTGCATTCACATCGCCAAACTCCATTCCAAATTCAACAGTTGAAGCTTCGTCTTTCTGTTTCTGTTTCTTTTCCCTCATATCATTTCCCCTCTCTTCCATGTTTAGCATTTCGATTGGCACCTTTTATTGGATTTTCACCTTGACTAAACTCTGTTGAAAATTCGCTTTCCTCCACATTTTTTTTAGGTGTTTTACTATATTTTTCAGCAGCATCAAATGCAGCTTTTCGTTTCACCATTATCACTCACTCCTTCTTTTTTGTTCGATATTATTTTTTACTGTTTCCTAAAAGCTAATCCATCCTAATTTTTACAAGAAAAGCGCAAGCGCTGTAGCTCGATATCCGTCGGACTTCAGAAACTTTTACTTAGGCTATGTTAAAGCTCTTTGTTGATTTTGGCACTATGTTGATTGGAGTGGAAGGCGTGAGACTCCTGCGGGAAAAGCGAGTTAGAGGGAGACCCCACAGGCGCAAAGCGCCGAGGAGGCTCCCGGACCGCCCGCGGAAAGCGAACGCCTGGAGCTACAATCAACAGGCAAGTTTATCAGAGCCTATAAAAAAGCACAAAACAATAAACAGTTTTGTACTTTTTAACCAATAATTATTCTTTCTTTTGGATAATGGTAATTATCTTTTTTCTCTTTGCCGCCAATAATATACATAAAGGAGGTTAAGCCGATTCTGCCGATAAACATTAATACCATAATGACGCATTTCCCCATTGTCGATAATTCAGGAGTAAGTCCTAATGATAAACCAGTTGTTCCAAATGCTGAACATACTTCAAATATTATTTTCAGTAAAGGAGCATTTTCTGTAATAGAAAGCAGTACAACAGCTATAAGACATATTCCACTTGCAAGAATAGTAACAACAAGCGATTTTATAATATCATTTTCATGAATTTCTCTTTTAAAAATTTTAATATTCTTATTACCATTAGCAAAATAATAAATAAACATTATATTTAATGCCAATGTTGTTGTTCTTATCCCTCCGCCTACAGAACTTGGCGATGCCCCAACAAACATTAAAAAACAAAAAATTAATAACGTTGGCAAAGAATACTCATTTAAATCCATTGTCGATAAACCACCACTTCTCGTCGAAGCAGAATGAAAAAAAGCGTTAAAAAATATTTGATGCCAGCTCATCCCAATATAATAGTGATTCCATTCTAAAACAATTACTGCAAGTGTTCCAAAAAGCAACAGGATGCCAAAAGTTAAAGAGGTTAATTTTGAAAATAAAGAAAACCGAAATGTTTGTATATTATTTTTAGGAAAAAGATATTTTTTTACTTCAATTAATACTGGAAAACCTATTGCTCCTAACGTAATTAACATAATATGTACCAATTGAATAAAATAATCATTTTCATACGGCAACAAAGAAGAGCCGGTTAAATCTAATCCTCCATTTGTTGTTGCACTGACAGAAGCAAATAATCCATGTAAAAAGGCTTCTTTCCACGTTGGAAAATAATTATGAAATTGTAAACCTAATATTAACGCTCCTAATAACTCTATAAGGAGAATTACTTTAATAATTTCCCTTATCAAATAAACTAAACCGGATAAATTAGACTGATTATGGTCAATCATAATCAATTGTCTTTCTTTTAAACCGATTTTTTTTCTAAGCAGCATCCAGAAAAAAGTCCCAAGTGTCATTACACCGATACCGCCAAATTGTAAAATAAACATTAAAATAAAAATACCTTGTGTACTATATGTTTCAGAGATATTAATAACTGTTAAACCTGTTACACTAACTGCACTAACCGCAGTAAAAACAGTATCCATAAAAGACACAGATACACCTTCTTTATGAACACCAGGCAAACATAATAATAAAACTGAAATGCTAACTGCTAATAAATAATATCCTGTTATAATTTGTGCAGGAGTAAATTTATTTAACAACTCTTTAAGCGTTTTCCACATTGAAACAAATCCTTTCTATTTTCACTATTCTATCATAAATGCAACTCTCCTATTTTTAAAGTGTTTTTCATAAAAGTTTGTGCAGCTCGTCCCCTTTTCCATTCTTCGAAAACTTTACCACTTATGAACAAATAGAAAATCACCATACTATAAATACAGATAATTATTTCTGTAAAATTAATTTATAGGAGGATTAAATATGGCTACAACAAATAAACTATTAGTGCCAGGCATTGAACAATATTTAGATAGCATTAAATATGAAATTGCGCAAGAATTCGGTGTTCAGTTAGGATCAGATACTGTAGCAAGATCAAACGGTTCCGTAGGTGGAGAAATCACCAAAAGATTAGTGCAACAAGCACAAGCAGAATTATCTGGTAAACAATAATAAGGAAATCTTTAGCTCTAATGAATAGCTAGTATATTATGCAACACTTATTTAAATAAAAAGGAAATTTGCCAAAAGATAAAAAACTATCCTTTGGCAAATTCTCTTGTTTTATTTGGCTGTTTTCTCAAAGTTTGAAAGCAACAATCTATACGAAAACAGCCTTTTATTTAGTTTATCTTTATCCTTTTTCGGTATTTTTAACCGTTTTAGTAGAGAAAAGGTAGCCACCTACTGCTATAGCAACTAATACAATCCAAAAGGTTAACTTCCATGCTGTTGATTCTGGAAAATGCTCATTCAACAAGGCAACTTCTGGATGAGCTAGCGTAAACACAGCAAGCTTTACTCCTACCCAGCCAACTATCATAAAAGCAGCTGTTTCTAATGAAGGTCTAGTATGCAATAGCGTTACGAACCAATTAGCGGCAAATCGCATAATGATTAACCCAATAATTCCACCTAATAACATAACTGCAAATTGTCCACCATCGATACCGCCAACGGTAAACCAGCCTGTTGGCGTTAATGTTATCGCTAAAGCAACAGCTGCCAACATCGAATCAATTGCAAATGCAATATCTGCTAATTCTACTTTTAAAACAGTCACCCAAAAAGAAGATTGCTTTCTTTTCTTTTCTTTTCCTTCTTTTTCTTTGTTTGTAAATCTTCTATAAAGATTATGGATGGCAATAAAAAGTAAATAAATGGCTCCAAGCGCTTGTACTTGCCAAACATCTGCTAATATTGAAATCATAAAAAGAGTCGCAAATCGGAAAATAAATGCACCAAATAATCCATAAAATAATGCCTTTTTTTGCTTCTCTGGCGGTAAATGTTTTACCATTACTGCCATAACAACCGCATTATCAGCTGCCAATATTCCTTCTAAACCTACCAGTACTAACAGTACCCATCCATACTCTAATAACATGCCTGCATCCATTTTAATTATCTCCTCCTAATTATTTTCATGTATACTCTGTTAACAACGGTTTCTATTCGCCTCTCGATTATTATGTACAAAAAAGCGCAAAAAAGACCTTTGCCAACAGGCAAAGGTCTTGCTAAGCATGTTTATGCCAACAAAGCCGATGATTATTAGAACCATGAAATGACGACTTTGTTTTAGGTTTCCCTAAAAGCTACTCCCCTTTGAGTAAGTATACGATTAATATATATTTATTATATACATTATTTAATGAAATGCCAACCCTTTTTTCTGAATTTCAAGTTTTTTCGTCATTAAGTATAGTTATATGATAATCGCTCTTATATATACCCCGCAGCCTGAATACACTTCGCTTTCCGCGTTTTTTAAATAATCTGGGATAAAAATGCTTTTGTTCGGTCATGTTGAGGGTTATCAAAAATATCTTCTGGTTTGCCCATTTCAACAATTTCACCTTTGTCAAATAAAATAATGCGATCAGCAACTTGACGGGCAAATCCCATTTCATGAGTAACACAAAGCATCGTCATCCCAGATTCAGCAAGTGTTTTCATAACATCTAATACTTCTTTTACCATTTCTGGATCTAGTGCAGATGTTGGTTCGTCAAAAAGCATGATTTTTGGCTGCATTGCCAAAGCTCTCGCTATCGCTACACGCTGCTGCTGACCACCAGATAATTGACCTGGAAATTTATTAGCTTGTTCAGGAATCCCTACTCTTTCAAGTAATTCTTTAGCTATTTGCTCTGCTTTTGACTTTTTCCATTTTCTAACCCAAATTGGTGCTAACATAATATTTTTTAATATGGTCATATGTGGAAATAAGTTAAAGGACTGAAAAACCATTCCCGTTTCTTTTCTAATCTCTTCAATATTTTTCAAATCATTTGTTAAAGCAATATTGTCAACAACGATTTCCCCTTTTTGAAACTCTTCTAAAGCGTTAATCGTGCGGATAAATGTCGATTTACCTGATCCAGATGGACCTAAAATAACAATTACTTCCCCTTGCTTTACCGTTAAATCCACATCTTTTAATACATGGTGGTCTCCATACCACTTATTTAATTTTGTTACTTTAATAATATCTTCTCGATCCTCAAGAGGCTTTGCTAACTTTTCAACTGAAAATACACTTTCCATTTTCTCATTCCTCCCTTTATCGTTTTCCTACACCTAATGATGATTCTAAGTGTTTACTTACATGAGACATTAAAAAGCAGAAAATAAAGAAGAAAAATGCTACAAATAAATACAGTTCTAAATGCTTCCCTAAATACGCAGGGTTTGCAGCTATTTTCTTTGCAATTCCTAAAAAGTCCGTTAATCCTATTACCGCAACTAAAGACGTATCTTTAAATATGGAAATAAACTGCCCTACCATTGCTGGAATTACTGCTTTTAATGCTTGCGGCAAAATTACAAATACCATTAATTTAAAGTTGTTTAGACCTAATGCATGTCCTGCTTCAAATTGTCCTCTAGGAATGGATTGCAGTCCGCCGCGAATATTCTCAGCTAAGTAGGCTGCACTAAATAAAGTGAACGCAACCATTGCTCTTAGCACATTGTCCATTTCAACTCCACCGAGGAACATTGGCAATAATAATTGTCCAATCGATAACACCATAATAAGCGGCATCCCGCGAATAACCTCAATATAAACAATACAGCTATACTTTATAATCGGCAGCTTGCTTCTTCTGCCAACAGCAAGTAATAGACCAAGTGGAAACGAGCAGACGATGGCTACAGCTGCTAAAAGAAATGTTAATAAAAATCCGCCCCATACATTCGTTTTTACCGGCTCCACGATGCCGAATCCATTTAAAATGCCGATTGAGATAGGAATAAATAATATCCATAACACCAATGTCGGAGCTTTTAATATAGACACTTTTCTTCCGATAATGTAAAATACGGCAATTAAAGCTACACTAGAAAACAAATAAACTTTTGAGTTGCTTTCTGTATATGGCAAAACCCCAAAAATAAGTAATAATGCCCCGACTGTAATGGCAACATGACCAATAATCCCTCTCCATAATCCCCATGAAACTCCTAGCAGGACAGAAACAAATACTATGGACGTCCATACACGCCACATTTCTTCTACTGGAAATTGTCCAACCATTAATAAGCGAAAATTATTTGCTACCACTGTCCAATCGTTAGTAAAAACAAACGTTGACACCCTAGCTATCATATAAACAGAAAAAGCAGCAGCGATAATAGTAAGCAGGATATTTTTCCAATCTTTGAATAAGTTCTTTTTTACCCACTGTGACATATTCGACCCTTTGTTTGGTGATATTGTCGTCATACTTTCACTGTTGTTAAGTTGAATGTTATCCAATTTGCCTCACTACCTTTCAACCAACTGGAATTTTTTATTAAAGAAATTCATAAACAGTGATGTCATTAAACTAAAGAATAAATACACTGCAATGATAATAAAGAGTGTTTCAATTGTATGGCCTGTCTGATTTATTACAGTGTTTCCAATTCCGACAATATCCTGATAAGCAACCGCCATTGCCAAGCTGGAGTTTTTAATGACATTTAAATACTGGCTTGTTAATGGTGGAATAATAATCCGAATTGCTTGTGGAAAAATAATTAAACGCAAGGAAGTAGATCCTTTAAAACCAAGTGCTTTAGCTGCTTCCGCCTGTCCTTTTGGAACCCCCATTATGCCTGCTCGAACAATCTCTGCAATATAGGTTGATGTATAAACAGATAATGCGATTAACACAGATAAGAATCCGATGGATAAAGAAGTTCCTCCAACAAATGCACCATTCTCTACTTTAGGAACAGTTAAATGAAGAGGTCCATTTCCTGTGATAAAATAAACTACAATACAACCGATAATAAAAGCACCGATACTAAATAAGAAAGGATGCATTTTTTTCCCTGTATTTATTTCTATATTTACTAGTTTTTTATACATTACAATAGCAAGAACAATGAAAACAAAAAGGATAATAAACCATAGGAGTGTATTAGAGTATATAGTAAACCAAGGGACTGCTGCTCCTCGATTCGAAAAATAAAACGGGCCAATTGCAAGCGCTTCTTGTATTTTTGGCATCGGCAAAAATACAGCAAAATTCCAGATAAAAATTTGCACTAACAGCGGCGTATTTCTGAAAATCTCCACATATACTGTTGCCAATTTGCTAACTAGCCAGTTATTGGAAAGACGACCGATTCCTATACATACTCCTAAAAGGCTTGCGAAAATAATTCCAAAAATAGATACTTTAAATGTATTTAATAGTCCAACTAGCAAAGCCCGTATATATGGATCATCCGGTGTATAATGAATTAAACTTTCAGCTATCGGAAAAGATGCTTTTAATTGTAAAAAATCCAACCCTAAAGTTAAGCCGATTTGCTCTAAGCCATATAAAACATTATTTATCATTAAATATAATGCGATTCCTACGATTACAACAAAGATTAATTGCAATAAGATTGGTACCGCTTTTTTATTTCTCCATAAAGGAGTGGATGTTGTTTGTTTATTCACTTTATCATCACCCTTCTTCTGAAATGCGTAAGCGCCTTGCTCAGCCCCGAAGAAAAATGTTCATTTGACTCTAAAAGTGCTTTTTACTTTTAGAGGCAAAGGGTTATTTTTCAGAGGGGCTGGCTGCTTGCGCTAGACACCTTTTACACTTCAAAATTTTAAGCTTACTTATTTTTAAAAGAATAGACCTGCTAAAAAGCAATTGTTAGCAGGTCTTACATGCCTATCCTATCATTTTCTTCTTAACGGAATGGGATGGAGTATAATAATCCGCCATCTTTATATAGTGCGTTTTGTCCACGTTCTAATTTAAATGCAGTATCTGGACCAAGGTTGCGGTCATAAATTTCCCCATAGTTACCAACTTGTTTAATTACTTGGTAAGCGAAATCTTTTGACAAGCCAAGCTGCTCTCCAAGATTACCTTCTTCTCCCAACAAGCGTTTAATTTCAGGGTTGTCGCTTGATTTAAAGTCATCTACGTTTTTAGAAGTAATGCCAAACTCTTCCGCTTGAATCGTAGCATATACAATCCAACTTACTGCGTCTTTCCATTTTTCATCATTATCTAATACTGCAGGCGCCAACGGCTCTTTAGAAAGTGTTGCATCTAAGATCATATGTGAATCAGGATCTTTTAACACCGATTGACGGGATACTAAACCAGATTTATCTGTTGTCCATGCATCAATGCTTCCAGATTCATATGCAGCAATAACTGCATCCGCATTGTCAAATGTTTGTGCTTTGTAATTAACGCCAGCTGCTTTCATTTGGTCAGCAAGGTTTAATTCTGTTGTTGTTCCAGTCTCTACACCAATTGTTTTGCCTTCTAAATCTTTTAATGTTTTAATGCCGCTGTCTTTTGGCACCATGATGCCTTGTCCATCGTAAAATGTTACTGTCGCAAAGCTTAAGCCAACTTCTGCATCACGGTTTGTAGTCCATGTTGTATTGCGGATTAATACATCTACTTCTTTTGATTGAACAGCTGTGAAGCGTTCATTTGCAGATAAAGGACGAAATTCTACTTTATTTGCATCGCCAAGTACACCTGCTGCTACTGCTCTTGCAAAATCTACATCAAATCCTGTGTTTTTTCCATCCGATCCTATGTATCCAAATCCAGGAAGCGCGTCATTTACGCCCGCTTTTAATGTTCCTCTTTCTTTAACCGTATCTAACATGCTTTTTTTAGACGATGATTTAGAATCAGCATTTTTACCATCACCATCTGTTTTACTTGAGCATCCAGTCAGTGCAAGTACTAGTACGAGCATTACGCTGAATAATAACGATAAAGTCTTTTTCATTTACTAATTCCCCCTAAATGTTTTTTATAAATATACATTTCCATTACAAGAAAATTCTTTATTTTCAATCTATTAATCTTTCATATATTGGAAATGACATTTAATCCAAATAGAATGTTACAAGTTCTAACAATCTTTGTCATCTTTTGTAACATCTTGTTTTTAATTATACCGATTTTTCAGATAAATACAAATGTTTTTTTCGAATACTTATTATGGGTTATCAATAAAAACGAATAAAACTTCTTCTTTTATTATTCAACAAGAATTTCCGACAGTCGAAACCTTAATAAATCAACTACAACACTACAAAAACCTATAAAATCCTATAAATTATCTCGTTCTCCACACCCTATATTCGCTTAATTTTAGGATAAATATGTTAAAATAAAAAAAGAACAGAACAATTATAAATATTTTAATATAATTAAAAAAATTTAGTTTTGCAGAAAAATAGAAGCTTATCCTGCTAATTCTCAAAAGTGGACAAACTGGAGAACGGTTGGTTTTTTCTAATTGTTAGTATTTTCCCACTATACTTTACTTTCCTTTCGCAAATTTCTCCTAAAAAAGAAGCTTTCCTATAAGTCGATGACACTGACTTACAGAAAAGCTTCTTATCTTATTCACTGTTCCAGCTTGCTGAAACAAGTTTACTCATTTTCTGAATTCATTGGGTTATATAACTTCACATCTGGATTTTTATCTTGGAACCATCTTAAAGCAAAATCATTTTCGAATAAAAACGCTTTTTTCCCAAAGCGATCTTCTACTAATAAACTTCTTCCACTTGATAGGTTATCATTTACTTCTTCATCCACAGTCCAACGTGCAATTTTTGAACCTACATTCTCCATTAAAACATCTACATTGTATTCATTTTTCATGCGATGCTCAAACACTTCAAACTGTAGTTGCCCAACAGCTCCTAAAAGATAGTCTTCAGTTTTAACCGTTTTATAAAACTGAATCGCACCTTCTTGTACAAGCTGTTGAATTCCTTTATGGAAATGTTTTTGTTTTAAAACGTTTTTGGCTGTAACTCTTACAAAAAGCTCTGGCGTAAACTGCGGTAGTTTATCGTACTGATACGGAGTCTTGCTTGAGGTTAACGTATCGCCAATTTGATAGAAGCCAGGATCATATAGACCAATTATATCGCCACTTACCGCTTCATTTACGGTGCTTCGATCATCTGCCATAAATTGGGTAGATTGTGCTAATTTAATTTGCTTTCCGGTTCTTGATAATTGAACAGACATCCCTCGTTCGAATTTTCCTGAACATATTCGCAAAAAGGCGATTCTATCTCGATGTGCTGGGTTCATATTCGCTTGAATTTTAAAGATAAAACCAGAAAATTCTTCCGAAAGCGGATCAATTTTTCCAGAAGTAGAGTTTCTTGCTTGTGGTGTAGGCGCAAAATTTAAATACGTTTCTAAAAATGTTTGCACACCAAAATTACCTAACGCACTTCCAAAGAAAACGGGAGTTAAGTCGCCACTGTTGATTTTCTCTTCAGAGAACTCATTGCCGGCTTCATTTAAAAGCATAATTTCTTCTAATGTTTGATCATATAAAGAATCTTTTTTAATCGGATGTTCGCCGTCTATTTCTCCATCTTCATTTAAAGAAATATACTTATCGCCATCTTCTACACGGAATTGTTCAATTCGATTATAATAACGATCATAAATACCTAAAAATTCTTTCCCCATTCCGATTGGCCAGTTCATTGGATAAGACTCTATGCCCATTACTTCTTCCAATTCTGCCAACAATTCTAATGGCGGTTTCCCCTGACGATCTAGTTTATTAATAAAAGTAAAAATAGGAATTCCTCTCATGCGGCACACTTTAAATAACTTTAATGTTTGTGCTTCAATTCCTTTTGCAGAATCGATAATCATTACAGCACTGTCGACAGCGGTTAATGTCCGATACGTATCTTCACTAAAATCCTGATGTCCAGGTGTATCCAATATATTTACTTTTGCATTTTTATAATCAAATTGCATTACACTTGATGTAACAGAAATACCCCTTTGTTTTTCTATTTCCATCCAATCACTTGTTGCGTATTTACCTGTTTTTTTCCCTTTTACTGTTCCTGCATCACGAATGGCGCCACCAAATAATAATAATTTTTCTGTTAACGTGGTTTTTCCTGCATCCGGATGGGAAATAATCGCAAAGGTGCGACGAGATAAAACACTCTCATTAAAATTATTAGCCATACTACTTTCCTCTCTTTTGCACTTTCATTTTAAGAGGATGTTCAAAAAGTCACCAAATAATAAGCGGCGAATCTCTTCGTTGGCTTGCTTCTAATTTGTTACCTTTTTGAACACACACTTTTAGTCCATTCCCTTATATTAGCTTGATACGAAAAAGTTTGCAACGCTTTAAATAAAACCATTTACTCAAAAATCTTTTTTTCCATTCAAATACATGTTATTTATGAATACTAAACCTAGTTTCTTCTATAATAATAGACTCTTATTGATTTTTAAGGCTGTTTTCTCGAAGTTTGTTGTTTTTTACGTAAAAAAATGGGAAAAGAAGTACCCAGCAGACTGAATACACGTAGACTCCTGTGGGAATGCGAGAAAGACGAGACCCCACAGGAGCGTATGCGACGAGGAGGCTCGATGCTCGCCCATGGAAAGCGAAGTGTATTCAGGCTGCGTGTTTAAAAGCAACTATCTATACGAAAACAGCCATTTTTAAATATTATCCAATTGCTTTATTTATTTCTTCTAGTACATTTCCTATTTGCTTATGAATGACGATATCCGCCATCGCATCAAAATCCGTCTTTTCTCCATTAATAATAATTAATTTTGCACCTGTTTGTTTCGCAATCAAAGGAAATTGATTAGCTGGAGATACGGTTAATGAAGAACCTAACACAACAAAAACATCCGATTGAATAGCCGCTTCCTCTGCATTTAAAAACGGTTTTTCAGGAAGCATTTCGCCAAATAACACAATCGAAGGCCGTAATATTCCGCCACATTTGCATTTATACTCTTGATTTAAGTATTTTTTGCTAGAGAATTCTTCCCCGCATGTTTCGCAATGCAGCTTTTGTAATGTACCATGCAATTCATCCACCTTTTTATTGCCTGCTTCTTGATGAAAACCATCTACATTTTGGGTAATAATTCGTTTTAATAAACCTTTTTTCTCCCACTCAGCTAAAATATTATGCCCTTTATGAGGTTTATACTCCTGAATTCCTAATACTCTTTCTCGATAAAAAGCAATAAAGTCCTGTACATGGTTATTTAATGCATCTGTACTAGAAAGATACGCTTTCCGTTCTTTCGTCCATAATCCACTTTTAGTTGATCGAAAATCCGGCAATCCACTTTCCGTTGACATTCCTGCCCCTGTAAACACAACTAAATGGTTTGCCTGTTTTATCAAGTCAATTATCATGACGAATCACTCCACCCTTCCTATAAAAGAATGTTCAAAAAATCACCCAAGGATAAACAACTTGCATCTTAATGGTTCGCTTTTTGAACAGACACTAATACTTACTTTTATTTTAACAGTAGACAACGTTTTGAGAAATAGCGATTGACTGACTTTTTACAATTATAACCAAAAAGAATTGATTTGTTATATTCTGCGCAAAAAGATACAATAAACTTGAATTCAATATCGGTTTATTTCAAAATAAGGAGGAGAAAATATGGCTAATTCATTAATAAGTATTCAAATTATCCCAAAAACAAAAAATGGGGAAAATGTTATTCCATATGTCGATGAAGCGATTAAAGTGATTCAAGATTCTGGTATTAAATACGAAGTACATCCATTAGAAACAACGATTGAAGGGGAATTAGATGAGTTATTTTCCATTATCAGTAAAATGAATAAAAGAATGATTGAAATCGGCAGCAGCTCTTGTTTAACACAAATTAAAGTACTTTATCAGCCATCAGGCATAACAATGGAAGACTTAACAGAGAAGTATCGATAACTATCGACGATGAAAAAAATAATCGATGCTCATATCCATCTTGACCAGTATGAACAAAACGAAATTGGAAAGATGGAGCAAGATGAATCGCTTGAAGCAGTTATTACTGTTTCCATGAATAAAAATTCTTGTATAAAAAATAAGCTGTTAACGGAAAAATACCCTTTTGTTCATGCAGCTTACGGTTTTCATCCTGAACAGCTGCTGCCTAGTGAAAAAGAAACCACGGAATTGTTTCAATGGATAAATGAGCATCATCACCGTATGATCGCCATTGGAGAAGTCGGACTTCCCCACTATGCTCGAAAAGAAAACCCAGCACTTTATCCATTAGATCCATACATTGAATTAGTAGAACAATTTATTCTAATGGCAAAAAAATATACGAAACCGATTGTATTGCATAGCATCTATGAAGAAGCGCCTATTGTGCTTCGGCTATTAGAAAAGCATAATTACATGAATGCTCAGTTTCATTGGTTTAAAGGCGATGCTGTCACGATTGAACAGTTAATCAATAACAAATGCTATGTCTCTATTACCCCAGATGTACTGTATGAAGACGAAATTCGAAAACTTGTAAAAAAATATCCACTTGATCAATTAATGGTAGAAACAGATGGTCCTTGGCCATTTGAAGGTCCATTTCACCTAAAAAAAACAACGTCAAGTATGATCCATCATACGATTAACGAAATTGCCCTGCTAAAAAAAGAACAGGTGGACATTGTCTATACACAACTTTTTACGAACACCAAAAGGTTTTTTTCCATCTAATTCATCTATTAATAAGCAAAATTTCTAAGAACAAAAGCGCAAGCGCCTTGAACAGCTCTGAAGAAAAATGTTCACATAACTCAAAAAATGCTTTTTACTTTTAGAGGCATGGGGTTATTTTTCACAAGAGCTAGGCGCTGGAGCTAGATGCGGACACAACCGACGAGTTATCCACAATCCCATTTCGTTTATAATTTCCTAAACGATAAAAAAACTTGATTCTGAAAAAACAGAATCAAGCTTTTTTATTTATTACCATTTAAAACAAGCTGCACCAACAATAATTAAAAGTATAAATAGTACAACGATTAATGCAAAACCTCCGCCGTAACCGCAGTGACCGTAGCCATAGCTAGGATAACTGCAACCATAACCGTATCCGTACATACGTTATTCCTCCCTTTTTTCTAATGGAATTTTTTAATTTTTAAAAGCCACCGTAACCCCAAGAAGCACCGATGATCACCAAAAGAATAAATAATACTACCAATAAAGCGAAACCGCCGCCGTATCCAACTTCACCCATGAATCATTACCTCCTTTTTTTAATTCTGTATATCCTATTCAAATACCCCAATATGTGCGATAGTCAAATGCACATTTTTTAGGTTTTATCACTAGATCTAATGTTTATTTGCCTAATTGATTTATTCACCACGTAAAAAAAGCGCAGGCGCCTTGCTCAGCCCCGGAGCTAGACATCCATCTAACTTCAAAATTTTATACTTTCTTATCTTTTAAAAAAAGACCCCTTACTAAGGAGTCTTTCGGAGTTAGACAAAGTTTTTTTTTGAGGCGTATTCAACAGCCTAAAAAGATGTACATAACTAATTATTTTCTTCAGTTTTTGGAATAAAGTTAAAAATTTCGTGAGATTCTAAACTGTCAACAAAACGGTTTAACCAATTATAATATTCAAGTGCATGCTGTAATTTTTCGATGTCACTTTTGGCAGCAGCTTTTATTTCCTCTGCAGTCTCTTCTTGCTGTACTAATTTTTTTAAATCAGTTAAAGATCTTTCCATTGCATATACATTCATGGACACTCCTGCCCGCCATTTGATGGTAAAAAAATCAATAAACGTTTGGTACCAATCATCTTCTGCTTTATATAAATCTTTTCGAACACCCTTTTTCCAAACTTTATCGACCATTTTTAAATCTAATAATGTTCGAACAGACGTACTCATACTTGTTTTGCTCATTCCCAATTCTTCTTTCATTTCATCTAGAGTCATTGGGTTTTCTTGAAAAAGCAACATACCGTATAGTCTTCCAATTGAATCCGTTACTCCATATAAATTAATATTTTGAGCTATTGCATCAATAACTCTTTCACGAGCAACATCTAACTGCTCTTTCCCCTCCATGATTTACTTCACATCCATCATATTATGATATTTATAATTTTGTATGATTCATTTTCTGTTAATAGATTATCATGAATGAAAAATTTGTAAAGAATGATTTTGCAAAGCAATCGAGAGCATATAAGAGGAATATTAAGCATACTTATCGTTCTGTACGTTCAGTTTTTTCTGTACGTACTTTACAAAAGAATATGGCGAAATACCGGCTTTGCCTCTTGACAGCCTATCACCTTATACTTAGTTGGTGGCAATTCGGGCTGGAACTAAAAGAGGTGAAAAAATGAAAGAAACCGTAAAAGTAAAGATTGAAGATGTTACAAAAATCTTCGGGAAAAACAGTAAAAAAGCAATAACCTTATTAAATAACGGTCATTCAAAAGGAGAAATATTACAGAAAACAGGTTCAACTGTTGGCGTAAACAAAGCTAGCTTTGAAGTAAATGCCGGCGAAATTTTTGTCATAATGGGCCTATCTGGAAGTGGAAAATCAACGCTAGTCAGAATGTTAAACCGCCTGATTGATCCTACAATAGGCAAAATTTATATTGATGGAAAAAATATTGTTGATATGTCCAAAGAAGAGCTGCGTAAAGTGAGAAGAGAAAAAATCAGCATGGTGTTTCAAAAATTCGCCCTTCTGCCACATCGAACGATATTAGAAAATACCGAATATGGATTAGAAATCCAAGGTGTGGATAAAGCCACAAGAAAACAACGTGCAGAAGAATCGCTTAAACTAGTTGGTTTAGAAGGATATGAGAGCCAATATCCTGATCAATTAAGCGGCGGAATGCAGCAAAGGGTTGGTCTTGCAAGAGCATTGGCAAATAATCCGGACATTCTTCTAATGGATGAAGCATTTAGTGCATTAGATCCGCTTATCCGCAAAGATATGCAGGATGAATTGTTAGACTTGCAAGCGAATATGGAAAAAACGATTATTTTTATTACCCATGATTTAGATGAGGCATTACGAATCGGAGACCGCATTGCCCTTATGAAAGATGGATCCATCGTTCAAGTAGGAACACCGGAAGAAATATTAATGAACCCTTCTAATGATTATGTAGAACGGTTTGTCGAAGACGTTGATCTATCGAAAGTATTAACTGCTAATCACGTTATGAAACGAGCAGAATCTGTTCAAATGGAGAAAGGACCGCGTGTTGCCCTGCAAATAATGAGAGATTTAGGAATTTCAAGCATTTATATCGTAAATAAACGAAAAGTACTGCTTGGAGCTATTACTGCAGATGATGCCAAACATGCAATCGAGCACCATCAATCAATTGAGGATATTTTGATTGAAGACATTACAACCGTGCCTGGTGATACTTTATTAACCGATTTATTTGATAAGGTTTCGTCCGCAGCTATTCCAGTATCAGTTGTAGATGCAGAAAAGCGTCTAAAAGGAATTGTTGTTAGAGGTGCAGTCATCGGCGCTCTCGCAGGAAACAATGAAAACATTAATAACCATACGGAACTTTTGGAACAGTCAAAAATGGAGGTGAGTAAATAATGGGGAATTTATTGCCTAAACTTCCGATTGCTGATTGGATTGATTCATTTGTAGATTGGTTAACGACTACTTTCGCTGTCGCTTTTGATGGTGTTTCAGAATCACTTGAATTCGTTGTTGAAGGATTAGTTACACTGTTAGCATTTATACCTTCTTATCTCTTTATGATTATATTAGCGCTCTTAGCATGGAGATTTGCCAATAAAAAAATTGCGTTGTTTACCTTAATCGGGTTATTTTTAGTCGATAATTTAGGATATTGGGAACCGATGTTAAATACATTAGCCCTTGTGCTATCCTCTGTTGTTATTTCGATTATTATCGGGGTGCCGATGGGAATCTGGGCGTCTCAGAAAAATACGGTGAAACAAATCGTTGTACCTGTACTTGATTTTATGCAGACAATGCCAGCATTTGTTTATTTAATACCTGCCATCTTTTTCTTTAACATAGGAGTCGTTCCTGGTGTAGTAGCATCTGTTATTTTTGCCATGCCCCCTACTATTCGATTAACGATTCTTGGTATTCAACAGGTTCCTAGTGATATTACGGAAGCTGCTGAAGCATTTGGAAGTACAACTGGTCAAAGATTATTAAAAGTTCAATTGCCGCTTGCGATGCCAACCATTATGGCTGGCATCAACCAAAGTATTATGCTTGCACTATCTATGGTAGTTATTGCAGCAATGGTCGGTGCACCAGGACTTGGCGCTGATGTTTATCGTGCCGTTACTCAAATCCAAATTGGTCGTGGGTTTGAAGCCGGTTTAGCTATTGTTGTAGTCGCTATTGTTCTTGATAGAATCACACAAAATATAGGAAATAAAAAAAGTGGGGGAGTTAATTAAAATGAAGAAGTTTATTAGTTTGTTTTTAGCACTAACATTAACACTTGCATTAGCAGCATGTGGATCAAAAAAAGATGAAAATGCAACAGTTGGAGATTCCGTCGATTACAAAATCGTAGGTATTGACCCAGGCGCTGGTTTAATGACAGCTGCCAATCAAGCAGTAAAAGATTATAATTTATCTGATTGGAAAGTAGTGGAAGGTTCAAGTGCTGCAATGACTGCTTCATTAAAAAAAGCGTATGATAAAAAAGAACCGATCATTGTAACTGGCTGGACGCCACATTGGATGTTCGCTGCCTATGATTTAAAATATTTAGAAGATCCTAAAGGAACATTTGGTGCTGATGAAAATATCCATACTGTTACGCGTAAAGGCTTAAAAGAAGATTTGCCAGAAGCATATAAAGTATTAGATAATTTCCACTGGGATACAGATGCTATGGGTAAAGTAATGATGGATATTACAAATGGAACCAACCCTGATAAAGCAGCTGACAAATGGGTAAAAGACAATGCTGATAAAGTAGCTGAATGGACAAAAGGCGTTAATAAAGTAAAAGGCGATAAAATTAAAATTGGTTATGTAGCTTGGGACAGTGAAATTGCCAGCACAAATGTGGTTGCAAAAGTTCTTACAGATTTAGGTTATAATGTTACATTAAGTCAGGTAGAAGCAGGTCCACTTTGGACTGGTGTGGCTGATGGAAGCTTAGATGCACATGTAGCAGCATGGCTGCCAACAACACATGCAGAATATGCTAAAAAATATGAAGGTAAATTTGAAGACTTAGGCACAAACTTAGAAGGTACTAAACTAGGATTAGTTGTCCCTAAATACATGGATATTAATTCTATTGAAGATTTAAAAAAATAACGATTTAAAAAAGATCTCCAAAAAGTGTACACTTTTTGGAGATCTTTTATTTTCCCCGACCTAACGGACGCTTTCGCTTTTCTTTGTCTAGCTACGAAGTACAGGATGTACAAGTGCCGATGTTGCCACAGGACGTGGCGTTCTTAATCGGCCAGCGTCCAGCGACTATTGTACTTCGCTCTCCTCCTTACGATAAGTCAACATCGAATCGCTTCGCTCTTCGTGTTTCCTTTATCTCATACGGAACACTCCAGTCCATTCGTCGCTTAACGGACGCTTTCGCTTTTCTTAATTTCATTTGTTAATTCATCGATGCTGTGGCGGATATTCCCTTTACCTGAAAAATTTTCAAGCAATTCTTTTACATCAATTCCTGCAGAAGCTTTTAACGATTCCTGCATCGTGGACATTAAGCTTGTAGCATAACCAGATACTTTGTTGGCTCCACCATTACTGCTGTCACTGCCTGTATCGACAACGGTAATTTTATCAATATTCGACAATGGACTTGCCACTTGTTTTGCATATTCTGGAAGCATTTCTAATACCATATCTAAAATAGCTGCTTGTCCATACTGTTCATATGCTTCAGCAATTTTCCGTTTTGCTTCTGCTTCTGCTAAACCTTTTAAGCGGATAATTTCTGCTTCTGTTTCCCCTTTTGCTTTTTCCGCTTCCGCTTTTGCCACCCCGTCGACGCGAACCTTTTCTGCTTCCGCTTTTGCTTGTGATTCAATACGATATTGATTCGCGTCAGCTTCGGCAATTTCTCTTCTTTTATTTGCTTCAGCTGTCTGTTCCATTGCATAACGATCCGCATCTGCTTTCTTTTTCACTTCAGAATCATACTGCTTTTCTCTTCTTAAAATCTCTTTTTCTTCTAATTCTATTTGTTTTTGTCTTTCAATAATTTTAATTTGCATTTCCTGTTCTGTTACTTCTTGTTTCGAACGTGCCGTTTCTAAATCGTATGCTTGGTCAGCACGGGCTTTGGCAATATCTTGTTCTCTTCTATAGTCAGCAATTTTCATTTGATTTTCTTTTTCTGCTTCGGCAATTTCCGTTGCTCTTTCCAATTCTGCTTTTTTCGCATCTTTATCCGCTTCTGCTTTTTTAATACGTGTTTCTTTATCCGCTTCCGCCGTTGCAATATCAGCATCTCTTTTTACTTGTGCAATTCTAGGCTTACCAAGTGAATCTAAATAGCCATTTTTATCACGTACATCTTTGATCGTGAAAGAAACAATCATCAATCCCATTTTCGCTAAATCTTGTGATGCAACCCTTTGCACTTCCTGAGAGAATTTATCCCTATTTTTATAAATTTCTTCCACTGTCATACTTCCAAGGATAGATCGTAAATGACCTTCTAATACTTCCCTCGCTTCATTTTCACGATCTTGTTTGGTTTTACCTAAAAATTGTTCTGCAGCTGTTGCAATTTCTCCAATAGAACCGCCAACTTTAATAATAGCCGTACCATCTGCCATTACGGGCACACCTTGTTCTGTGTAAACTTCAGGTGTCGAGACATCTAATTTACTAGATAATAAGCTTAATGGTTCTGATTGCTGAAATACAGGAAGAATAAACGAACCTCCACCTCTAATAATTTTAATGCGATTGCCACCTTCATCAACATGGACATTTTTTGAACCTAAATAGCTTCCAGTTACAATCAATGCCTCATCAGGTCCGGCTGTTTTATATTTCGCAATAAAAATACTAATTAAGGCAACTAATAATATAACAACAACTCCAACAATAATCCAAATATCAAGCATATTCTGTTTCCTCCCTCATTTTATAAGTCCTCTTGTGGAATAACATAAGCAATATTGTTTTTTACTTCGATTACGACAATTTTAGTAGAAGCATTTATTTCTTCATTATAAAAACTAGCAGCGGTTTTTACGATATGGCCACTATAGCTCTCAATCATTATTTCCCCATACCCATCTATAGGGATTGGGGTAAGTACTTTTCCTTCTCTTCCTTTTAAGGAATCATCCGTATATACTAAAGACTCTTCCGCATTTGACAAAGGAATAAATACAAAAATATGTAAACATGCTGCTACAATAAATGCCGCCGCTGCTGAAATAACAAGGATCAACAAAGTATTCATACTAGCATACTTTTCCAGTAAGTATCCGCTTGCAGATAAAATCGTTAAAAATGCCAAAATTAACGTTGGATTAAAAAAGCCAAGATCCGCACTAAAAACATCCGCAATTAATAACGTTAATAAGATGCATATTCCCGAAACTATCAGGACAATTAAATAAATGGATGTGACAGAAAATCCAAACAACTCCATAAACATCATCCTCTTTCTGTTCAATTTAATTTTGGAAAGTTACCGATCCCCTTTCTTGTAAATCTTTTCGTTCAACCCCCCTCATTTCAAATTGTTACCATATATACGAAGTAAAGGAAAAAAAGTTTCATTTTTTTAACATTTAATACTTTTCAAAAAATAAAATAGAAGTAATTTCCGGTTTTTTATTCATCTTTTAATTAGCACTTTCATATTTTACTATTACTGAAATTTATTCCTAATAATCATGTCAACTATGTTTTTTGGAGGAGACTATGAACAGTTCAGATAAATATAACGATAAAAATACTCCTTTTTTTAAAAAAATGTATTTTTTAGTAAGTTTAATAATATTGGCTCTTTTTATCACTGTATATGCAATAATTGAACACTTTTTCACCGACCCATTCACTGCAAAAAAAGATTTAGGAGAAAAAGTGATTGTTACACTTCCCAACGGAAAAAAAGTGTATACGTATGAAAATTTAATCGTAGAAGAAAACGGAAAATTACTATATAAAGGAGAAAGAAATACAATTGATTTAACGGGTGGAGTAGTTGTGCAGGAAGACTGGAAATAAGAAAAGCGCAAGCCCCCTTGCTCATCAACGGAAAAAGCTGAGGTCCACAGGATGTGGATTACACAATCGTTGCCACAGGACGTGGCGGTTTTAGATTGTGTACCTTTCAGAGATAAAGGAAACACGAAGAGCGTAGCGATTCGATGTTGACTTATCGTAGACGAGGTGAGGGAAGCGTTGAAGTCGATAGGGCGCTGGAGCTAGACACTCGTCTAAGTTGAAAATTTTATACTTTCTTATCTTTGAACAAAAGCGCAAGCGCCTTGAACAGCTCTGAAGAAAAATGTTCTCTTGGCTCAAAAGGTGTTTTTTACTTTTAGAGCCAAGATTCTAGGTTATGCACGAGCTAACAACGGCCGTCCATTATTCCATATTACTTTTACTGGTAATTCGAAAAATTGCGATAAATTTTCACTAGTCATCATGTCCTCCGTTTTACCTTTAGCAAATACGGTTCCTTTTTTCAGCAATAAGGAATGTGAAAAAATTGGCAATATTTCTTCTACATGGTGCGTAACATAAATAATAGATGGTGCATTTTCTCTTTTCGACATATTCTCAATCGTTTCTAATAATTGTTCTCTTGCAATAAAATCAAGACCTGTAGCAGGCTCATCCAATATAATAAGTTCTGGATCAAGCATCAGCGCTCTTCCGATTAATACTCTTTGCTTTTCTCCTTGTGATAAACTGCTGTATTCACGGTCCGCATAATGAAAGCAGCCTAACTGTTTGAGTAAATCGATTGCTTTGTGTCGAATTTCATCTGTTGGTGTTTCATAAAGTCCAATTGATGCATAGGCTCCACTTAAAATAATTTCATAGGCACTATCTGAAACATATAAATTTTGCTGCAATCTATTAGATACTAATCCTATTTTTCTTCGCAAAGAGCCGCCTAATTCCGCCTTGCCAAACACCTTTCCTAATACTTCTACATTTCCTACTGTTGGATGGTAATAAGCACAAAGCATATTTAACAAAGCTGTTTTACCAGCACCATTTAAACCATATAAAACCCAATGCTCTCCTTTTTTAATTTCCCAATTAACGTTTTGCAAAATCCAGTGACCGCTTCTTTTTAACCCTACCCCTTCAGCTCGTACGATCATCTCTATCCCTCCATTTCTTTCCTTAGTTATTTTGTATAAAAATATCAGTTTATAAAGTTACATCCAGATTAATCAAAAGCGTTACTAACAGACTAAGGCCCTCTTTTTTAAGAGGGCCTCAGTTATTATTAACTTAACCAATTAAACCTTGAGTTTTTAGTGCACTTTCTAATCCTGCAACTGCTTCTGCTGCATCATCACCAGTAGCAGAAATAGTAATTTCTCCACCTTTAGGTACTCCTAATGACATAACACCCATAATCGATTTTAAGTTAACGGATTTTCCGTTGTATGCAATTTGTACCTCTGAAGTATACTTACTAGCAGTGCTAACCAATAAAGTAGCTGGTCTAGCATGAATTCCAGTTTCATCAATAATAGTAAAAGTTTTTTCGCTCATTACAAAGTCCCTCCGTGAAAAAAAATGTCTTACTTTTCTATTTTAGCTGATTTTCCTATGTATTACTAACTTTTTTCTTCTCTTATGCTATTTTCATTATTCCTCTTTCTAAAAAATCAATCTGATTGTTTTCATTTATTTAACTAGTTCTCTTTTTTTGGCACTTTGCACAAATTCAGCAAATAATTGATTCATTTGTTCATTCGTTGCTGCCATCGATTCGGGATGCCACTGAATACCTAATAAGAAATTGGAATAGTTAGTATGTTCGACTGCTTCAATAATGCCATCCGCACTTTGTGCAACAACCTGTAAATCATGTCCAACTTGGTCAATTGCCTGATGATGCAAACTATTAACCCTAACAGTCGTATCCCCCAAAATTGCAGCAAGTCTGCTGTTTTCATCTACTTTAATCCAATGTGTATCCCAGCTTCGATCCACTGTTTGACTATGTTTGATACTATCTTTTACAACACTTGGAATATCTTGAATAAGCGTGCCTCCAAGAGCAACATTTAATATTTGAACGCCACGACAAATAGCTAAAATGGGAAGGTTTCGCCTCATCGCAGCTTTTATTATATTCCATTCTACTTTATCTCGTAGAGGTGTGGTTGCTCCTAACATTTGGTGAGGGTCTTGTTTATACATAGATGGGTCTACATCTTCTCCGCCGCTTAATAAAATAGCATCACATTGTTCCACCATCTCTTCTGCTAATTCCTCCTGAACAAATGGCAAAATAATCGGCAGCCCTCCGTTTTTAGCAATTGTTTTTTGATAATCATGGTGCGTATAAGTACCTTCCATAAACTTATTATGAAACACATATGCGCCAGTTATTCCAATTACAGGTTTTTTCCCCATTGTGACCGTCCCCTTCTATTGTAAGATTCATCTTAATATTTTTAATATTAAGACTAAAACACATAGGAATAAATGTCAATCTTTTGAATATTAATTAGAAAAGCGGAGGCGCCTTGCTCAGCCCCGAAGAAAAATGTTCTCTGGCTCAAAAAGTGCTCTTTACTTTTAGAGACAAGAGGTTATCTTTCACAGGGGCTAGACACTAGTCTAAGTTCAAAAAGTTATGCTTTCTTATCTTAAGAACAAAAGCGAAAGCGCCTTGAACAGCTCTGAAGAAAAATGTTCACATGACTTAAAAAGTACTTTTTACTTTTGGCTGTTTTCTCAAAGCTTGTTGTTTCCCACATGGAAAATTAGAGAAGTAGTACTCAGCAGACTGAATACACGTATACTCCTGTGGGAATGCGAGAAAGTCGAGACCCCACAGGAGCGTATGCGACGAGGAGGCTTGACGCTCGCCCACGGAAAGCGAAGTGTATTCAGTCTGCGAATTTAAAAGCAACAATCTATACGAAAACAGCTAAACTGCCTTACTTTTAGAGACATAGGGTTATTTTTCACAAGAGCTAGGTGCTGGCCGATTAAAGGCGCCACGTCCTGTAGCAACATCGGCACTAGTACGTCCTGTACGTCGAAGCTAGATGCGGACCCAACCACTAAATTATCCAGAACTCCGTTTCGTTTATAATTTCCTATAACAAAAGTATGATGAATGCTGTATCGTTAATAACGAAGTATTTTAATCGGCCTGAAAAAAATTTCTATTATTATCATTAAATTATTTTCTGAATCTCACTACCAAATAACCTTCCAATTATGATTACATGTTGCCGTTACTATTTTTCTCTCCCTTATATAATTCGCAATAAGCTCGGACATATCCATTTGAACTTCACGAACAACCGATTTGTTCTGGAACATCATATAATTTCCTCCGCCACCTGCACGATAATTATTCATAACTACTTCGTACGTTTTATTTTCTTCCAACGGTTTTCCTTCATAAGAAAGCTTGACTACCCTGCTGCCTACTGGTTTTGAAATATCTAATATATATTCAATTCCTTCCCACATATCGTAATTGTAGTGCTGTGGTTTCGGATAAACAAAAGAAGGATTCACGTCAGGTTCTCCCTTTTCGTTAACTGTAAAGTATTTTGCACTATGCTCTAAGGCTGATTTTATATCTTTTCCTTGTAACGCGAGGACCTTTAATGTATTCGGATATATATAATTGGAAACGATATCTCGCATCGTTACATTCGGTCTAAAACCTGGTGACTTATTGTTAAACAAAGCAGTATTAGCTATCTTTACATTCGCCGCTTCCATTTGCACTTTATTGATAAATTCAATCAAGCTGCTGTCTCCTAAACGTATAGCTAATGGATCTTCTACCATCATATCCCCATCAATAAACCCGATTGGTGTGTCTAACCAATGTTGTGTACTTTTTTCGTATTCCTTTGCAAATGCGATTATTTCTTCATCAGAATCAACCGCTTCAACCGATAATAATTCAGAAGATTTATCGATAATTTCTCCCTTTTCATTTAAGGTAATTGTAATCTTTCCAACCGTTTGGCCATTGTTGCTGGCTTGCATAATTTCTGTACCGTATAAAGAACCTGTTAAAGAGCGATGTTGATGACCTGTTAATAATACATCTAGGCCTTCTATTTCTTTACACATACTGTAACCCTGATTTTCCCCCGTTAAAACTTCTGTTGGTTCACCCGTTGCTATATCTCGTTCAAAACCGCCGTGATACGACATGATGATGACATCTGGCTGTTCTGTTTCTTTAATTTTTGTTATCCATTCCTTCGCACTGGCTAATGCATCTTTAAATGCTAATCCATTAATATGACTTGGGTCTTCCCAATTAGGAATATAATGAGTGGTTATTCCTAAAATAGCAATTTTAAATGCTCCGACATTTTTTATTATGTATGGTTTGCCAAGAAAGGGTTCCTTAGTATTGCTATCTACAATATTCGCACAAAGCCATGGAAAATCAGATTCATAAATAGCCTTTTTAAGAACTTTTAAGCCATAATTAAATTCATGGTTGCCAACAACAGCTGCATCGTATTGCACCATGTTTAAACATTCAATCATCGGGTTCTTTTTTTCAAATAAAAAATGTACATAATGATAGGTTAAGGGTGTTCCTTGAATTAAGTCTCCATTATCTATTACAATCGTATGTTTATTTTTTTTCCGCTCCTGTTCGATTAATGTTGCTACTTTTGCTAAACCTACATTTGCTTGCTCATTATTCCCATAATTTAATGGATATATATTTCCGTGTACATCACTTGTTACTAAAATAGTTACGGTTGTATTTGTCAAGATTTCATCTCCTTACAAAATGGTGATTTTCACTTTTCAACCTTTTTTTATTATAGTAGAAGAATTTATTTCTCTCACCAATTCTTCCAACCCTTAAATATAGTAAATAAACACTAATAAATATTTTACAATATATGTTTACTCCATACAATTATCTATTGATATTTCAATGTTTTAATAAATTTTTCGATATTAAAGTAATTTAAAAATGATATAAATTTTAAATTTACAAAAATAAAATAGTTTTTTTACCCGAATTTTTACCACTTTCCACCAATTACATGGTATATTTTACATGTAATAAAATATACATAAAATGGGGGTAGAAAAATGTTCAAAAAACTAGCAGCATTCGGTATTTCTTTATCATTAGCAGCTGGGTTACTAAGCGCTTGTGGCTCATCAAGTAATGTGAATGGCTCAAAAGCAGACGTATATGTTCCAAAAGAATTAACGGTTCAATTTGTCCCTTCTTCCAATGCTAGTACTTTAGAAGCAAAAGCTAAACCGTTAGAAGGCTTATTATCTAAAGAATTAGGAATTCCCGTAAAAGTTAGTGTTTCTACAAACTACAACACTATTATTGAAGCGATGGCTTCTAAAAAAGTGGATGTTGGTTTCTTGCCTCCAACTGCATATGTTCTAGCAAAAGAGAAAAAAGCAGCAGAGGTCATTCTGCAATCACAACGTAAAGGAATTAACGATGATGGATCACAAAATGATCAATTAGTAGATTTCTACAATAGTATTTTCGTTGTGAAAAAAGATTCTAATATAAACAGCGTTGCAGACCTTAAAGGGAAAAAGATTGCTTTCCAAGATGTAACATCTTCTGCTGGGTATGTTTGGCCAGCTGCTACTTTAATGGAAAATAATATTGATCCACAAAAAGATGTAGAAGGAGTCAATGTTAAAGGGCATGACCAAGCGGTTATTTCCTTATTAAACGGCGATGTAGATGCAGCAGTTGTATTCCAGGATGCACGAAATATAGTAAAAGCCGACTATCCTAAAGTATTTGAAGACACAAAAGTAATTGCTAAAACAGAAGCAATTCCGAATGATACTATTTCCGTTCGCTCCGATATGGACAAAGACTGGCAAAAGAAACTTCAAGATGCCTTTATTAAAATCGGTCAAAGTGATGATGGACACAAAATTATCAGTGAAATCTATACACATGAAGGATATGTTGTATCAGACGACAGCAAATTTGATATAGTTCGTGAATATTCTAAAAAGGTAAAGACTGAGTAGTTTGTTATTTTATTAGAGAGTAGATATAAACTTTGATGTCCTTTTTATATATGGTCATTACATATTAATAATGATTTTACTTCTAGATAAATCATTATTAACAATGTCTCTATCTCTCCTTATTTATCTGCTTAACCATTTTGTTTAGTTGAATGGTTGAGCTTTTTTTCTATTTAATCGTTTCCATACTTAAATGTTTTAAATAATACAATAGAAAGGTGGTTAACAATTGATTCAGTTTAAAAATGTAACGAAAATTTATCCAAATGGCACAAAAGGTTTAAATAACATTAACATAACTATTAATAAAGGAGAATTTATTGTTATTGTCGGGCTTTCTGGGGCAGGCAAATCAACTTTTCTTCGTTCCATAAACCGCCTTCATGAAATATCAGAAGGAGAAATACTCATTGATGGACAGTCAATTACTGCTGCCAAGGGCGCTGGTTTAAGAAAGATCCGCCGTGATATCGGCATGATTTTCCAAAGTTTTAATCTAGTAAAACGATCTTCTGTATTAAGAAATGTATTGTCTGGACGTGTCGGCTACCATAATACATTACGGACTATATTAGGTTTGTTTCCAAAAGAAGATGTTGAATTATCTCTTAGTGCATTAAAACGTGTAAATATATTAGAAAAAGCATATTCACGTGCTGATGAATTATCTGGTGGTCAACAACAGCGTGTTTCTATTGCAAGGGCTTTAGCACAAGAAGCACAGATTATTTTAGCAGATGAACCTGTTGCATCCCTTGACCCGCTTACAACAAAACAAGTAATGGATGACTTAAAACGCATCAATGAAGAAGATGGTATTACTACCGTTGTAAACCTGCACTTTATCGATTTAGCTCGAGAGTATGCCACAAGAATTATTGGTCTCCGTGCTGGAGAAGTTGTGTTTGACGGACCTGTAGAAGCAGCTACAGATGATGTGTTTGCTGAGATCTACGGAAGACCTATCCATAAAGATGAACTATTAGGTGAGCCAGTATGAGTACAAACGATAAGAAAAAATCAACAACATTTTCTGTACCTACACCTCCAGCAAAAACAAAGAATATTTGGACAGTGCTTTTAATAGTACTTTTATTGTGGTGGAGCGCCTATAAAACAGACTCTTCCCTTAGCGATTTAACAGTAGGCTTTCCGAATATGTTTGATTTGCTTATACAAATGTGGCCACCAAACTGGGAGTATTTCGAAAAAATATTAGAACCTATGATAGAGACGATAAGAATGGCAATTATCGGCACTACTTTTGGGGCAATTATCGCTGTTCCTCTCGCCTTTTTTTGTGCAAATAACATCTTTCGTGTGTCTTTCATTTATTTTCCATTTCGTTTTATTCTTAACTTAATTCGGACTATACCAGATTTATTATTAGCCTCTATTTTTGTTGCTATTTTTGGATTGGGAGCTTTACCCGGCATACTTGCCTTATCTGTATTTTCTATCGGCCTTATTGCAAAGTTATTATATGAAGCAATAGAAGCCATTGATCCAAGTCCTTTAGAAGCAATGACAGCTGTTGGGGCAAATAAAGTACAATGGGTATTTTTTGGTGTGATTCCTCAAATTACTGCTCATTTCTCTAGTTATGTATTATATACATTTGAAGTAAATGTCCGTGCAGCTGCCATTCTTGGATTGGTTGGTGCAGGAGGGATTGGTGAATATTATGATAAGACGCTTGGTTTTCTTGAATATGATAAAACAGCATCAATTATTATATTGACACTAATCATCGTGCTGGAAATAGATTACTTAAGTACGAAATTACGGGAGAAATTATTATGAGCCAATCAACAACTAATTTAACTAAACCGAAAAAGAAATATATATTAAGAACTGTCATTTTCGTGTTGTTGGCACTAATCTATATTTGGGCGTTTTCAGGTTTCACTTTAGATGGTATAAAAGACTCCGCTAGTCAAATATCAAAAGCTATTTTTTCTGGGATTTTTCATCCTGATTGGGATTATGTTTATTTGCCGGATGGAGAAGATTTACTTCGCGGCTTATTAGATACGCTGGCAATCGCAATACTGGGTACATTTACTTCTGCTATACTATGTGTCCCATATGCGTTTTGGGCAGCAAATAATATGAGTAAAGGAAAAACTATTTCAGGAACAGGCAAATTTATTTTGAGCTTTATTCGTACATTTCCTGAAATTGTAATGGCTATTCTTTTTATTAAAGCCGTCGGTCCAGGTTCATTTGCTGGTGTCCTTGCACTTGGTCTTCACTCAATCGGCATGCTTGGAAAACTATTTTCGGAAGAAATTGAAAACCTTGATACGGGACCGACGGAAGCATTAATTGCTACTGGTGCAAATCGCTTTCAAATTTTATGGTTTGCCGTCTTGCCGCAAGTAATGCCAGGATTTTTATCTTATACGCTGTACCGCTTTGAAATTAATATTCGTTCTGCAGCTATACTTGGAGTAATCGGCGCAGGGGGAATAGGTACTCCACTAATCTTCGCATTAGCTTCTAGAGACTGGGATAGAGTTGGGATTATTTTATTAGGCATTATCGTGATGGTAACCATTATTGATGCCCTTTCAGGAATTTTAAGACGGAAAATCGTATAGTGTTGCTTTGATTTAATGAAGAAAGGCTTAAGAATTTTTGTCAAAGATAAAGCTTGACATTCATCTAACTTCAAAAATTTTAAGTTTCTTCACATACAAAAAAGGGGACTTTTCCTTACGTCGTTAAAATCTCGACTTGGACCAGTCCCTTTTATTCGCTTCCCTAAACTCTAATTGATACAATAATAAATAAACAATTAACACGAGGTGAAAACAATGACAAACCGCAAGCTACTCGTTACACATGATTTGCAGCCTGCTCTTCTAGATCAAATTAAGTCTGTTATACCAAATTGGGATATTTATGCTTCTGCAGAGGCAAATAGATGGGAATCACATCTATCGGATGCAGAAATTATTCTTGGATGGCGTGGAAATTGGGATAACAAGCTAGTATTTAATAATAAAGAATTAAAGTGGATTCAAACATGGAGTGCCGGTGTTAACTCTCTTCCCTTACATGAATTGGCCGAAAAAAATGTATTGGTTACAAGTGCAAATGGAGTGCATAGTTTTCCCATTTCAGAAACCGTATTTGCTCTTATGTTAGCACTTACAAGAAAAATTGATACATATGTTAAAAATCAGCAAAATAAAGTATGGGATGACAGTAAAATCGAACTCGAAATCCATAAAAAAACGGTTGGAATTATTGGGGTCGGTGCGATTGGCAAGGAAACAGCAAAAATAGCAAAAGCATTTGGCATGAAGGTATTAGGTGTTCGCCATTCCGGGAAACAAGCTGAGTTTGTTGATGAAATGTATAAACAATCAGACTTAAACAAAATCCTTCCTCACTGTGATTATATCGTAGTTACATTGCCCCTTACCGACGAAACACATTATTTATTTCAAAAAGAACAGTTTAGCAAAATGAAAGATACTGCATTTTTTATTAATATTGGTCGTGGAGAAATTGTAAAAGAAGAAGATTTAGTTTCAGCATTAAAAGATGGAGAAATAGCAGGTGCTGGATTAGATGTATTTGAAACAGAACCACTACAAAAAGAAAGCCCACTCTGGGAAATGGAAAATGTCATTATAACTCCCCACACTTCCGGTTCAACAGCACAATACGATAAACGAGTAATAGAAGATATTTTTCTTCCTAATTTAAAAACCTATTTAAAAGACGGTTCTCTTCCATATAATCTAGTGAATTATCAAAAAGGCTATTAATAAACGATCACATCGTAAATAAACAGGATGAGGAAGTTTAAAAAAACTCCTCACCCCTCTAATTTACGATGCTGTCTCTGTTTTGCTGCTCTTCTAAAATAAAAAAATAACTTCTGAAATAAGAACCCTGCAACCAAAATCATGACCATTAACAACGTAATCGTTGCACCAGGGGGTGTTCCTAACTGATAAGATGAAAATAACCCAGTAAAAATACTAAAAACAGCGACACTTATTGCCGTAATAAAGACCCATTTAAAGCCTTTAACAAGCTTGATGGCAAACGCTGCTGGTAATACTAATAAAGCAGAAACTAGTAACACTCCAATAGTTGGAATAATTACAGATATTGCAATACCAGTTAACACACTAAAAGCAACAGATAATAGATTTGTATTAACACCACTAGTTGCAGCAGTATCTTCGTCAAATGTCATTAAGTACATTTGCCTTCTTAAAATGAGGAAAAAAAGCAGAATAATAACGGACACAGTCGCCAATACAGCAACTTGCTGGTCTGTAATAGTAATAATGCTGCCAAATAAATATTGATCGATACTCGCAGTTACCCCGCCCTTTGAAATACTCATAAGAAACAATGCTAATGACAATCCAGCAGCCATCAAAATAGCAATCGATACTTCTGAATAAGTATGATAGGCTCTTCTCATCACTTCGATCCCTAACGCCCCTACAATAACAATTAACATGCTAGAAAAAGTAAGATTTTGGTGGAAAAAGAAACCGATTGCTACTCCAGCTAATGATATATGAGACAGCGTATCTGCCATTAAAGCTTGTCTTCTTAACACTAAAAATACCCCTATAATAGGTGCAATAATAGCTATCATTCCGCCTGCCCAAAACGCTCTTTGCATGAATTCAAGGTCAAACATTTCCATCCACCTTTTTCTCCTTTCTCTATATGAATTATTTTATCTAAATAATCCTCTACTTCATCCTGGTCATGTGTCACCATCACTACGGTACGATTATGCTCCGTTACTTGATGCTTCATAAATTTATAAAAGCCTTTTCTGCTTTCAGTATCCATGCCTGTAGTCGGTTCATCTAGAACTAATAAATCTGGTTCAGAAGACAATATTCGTGCAATAATAATCTTTTGTTTTTGTCCTCCAGATAAATCCCCTACTTTTTTATGACGATACTGCCACATATCAACCATATCTAACGCTCTTTTTACCGCTTCATGATCCTTTTCTTTTAAGCTTTGAAACCATTTCTTTTTTTGATATCTTCCTGAACGAACAAGTTCTAATACGGTGCTTGGAAAACCGACATTAAAAGAAGAAATTTGTTGTGGAACATATCCAATTGTCAGCTTTTTCCCACTGCTGTTTATTTTACTAATATGTATTTGACCAGACCACGGTTTTAATAAACCTAATAAAAGCTTTAATAAAGTAGACTTTGATGCACCATTAGGTCCGGTGACTCCAACAAACTCGCCGCTTTCTAATTCAAATGAAACACCGTCTAATGCTGGTATATGATCATACCCAAACTTAATATTTTTTATTGTTGCAAGTTTCATTTTTAACGCTCCCTTCTTTTCATTTGGCTATTTTCCTATAGAATGTTGCTTTTAAACTCGCAGCCTGAATACACTTCGCTTTCCGTGGGCGAGCGTCGAGCCTCCTCGTCGCATACGCTCCTGTGGGGTCTCGTCTTTCTCGCATTCCCACAGGAGTCTACGTATATTCAGTCTGCTGAGTACTACTTCTCCCATTTTTTTACATAAAAAAAACAACTAACTTTGAGAAAACTGCCTTTCATTTTTACCATGAAATTTTTATATAAACAGCCTAATACATATAGAAAAAGCGTGTGAGTACAACTGTCACACACGCCAACTTATTATACCACATGAATTATTTAAAAAGAGACTTTTTAAGCTGCGCTAGATTTTCTTCCATTACAGAGATATAATCTTTACCTGCCTTTTGATCTTCTTCACTTAATCCTTCTAACGGATTTAATACTTCTGTTTTTGCTCCTACTTCATTTGCTAACGTATCAGCAACTTTTGTTGATGCTAACTCTTCAAAATATATCACTTTAATTTGGTGTTCTTTCGCAAAATCCTTCAATTCCGCAAGTTTTGCAGCGCTAGGCTCTTCTTCTGGTGAAAGACCAGCAATCGGTACTTGAGTCAGCCCATATTCTTTTGCTAAATAAGAAAATGCCGTATGCTGTGTAATAAATTCATTGCTGCTTTTGTCTGCAAGCTCTGTTTTATATTTATTATCTAGATCTTTTAGCTTTTGCAAAAATGTTTCACTATTCTCTTTATAATACACTTCATTGTTTGGATCCGCTTTTATGATGGCGTTTGTAATAGTTTTCACTTCTTGTTGCGCAAGCACTGGGCTTAACCACACATGAGGATCTAATTCATGAGAATGTTCATGATGTTCTTCCTCTTCGTGATGTTCTTCTTCATGAGCTTCTTCTTCATGAGCTTCTTCTTCTGGCTCTAATCCTTTCATTAACGTAATATCTTTACTTGCTTCAACAAATGAAACATTATCACCCTGGATTGTTCCCTTTATATCCGGTACCCATGTTTCCATTTCGGCACTATTATAAATAAATAAATCAGCACTTTGAATATTGCCTATATCTTTTGGAGTAGGCTCCCAATCATGTGGTTCGATCGTAGAAGGAATCAACAATGTAACATCTGCTTTATCCCCTGCTATATTTTTCGTAAATTCATACATAGGATAAAACGTTGTGACAATTTGAAGTTTATCCTTTTGGCTGGAATCTTTTGTATCAGCATTCTTTTTACTGCTGCAGCCTACTATTAAAATAAGTACTGAAAAAGTAACTAGTATAGTTTTTAATAGTTTCATCTTGATTTTCCCCATTTCTTTTTTATGTAGTAGTTCGTACTCATTCCGATTTAATACGTAAAGAAATATATGATGATTGAATAGAACGGTTCACTTTAATCAAAACGATTACGATTATTGATTCTATACTATTTTTTTTAATAAAGCAATAGATTTTCTTAAATTAGCTTATTTTCCTCTAAGCAGGTTACATACAGTATTTCCACTAAAAAAATTCATAAACATATGCATATTTATTTTTATTGTGGATATACTATTAATAATCATAATAAAAAGCATTACCTAATTTATACATTATTTTAGGTAATGCTTCTATAAAAATAAGATGTAAAGAATTAAAATCTTACTACTCTTCCATTAAATACTCCTTGCCAATAACCGCTTGTCATAGAAGCGATGGCAACACCTGTAGAGCTTTGTGAACCGATGAATTTCCCTCCACCTACGTAGATTCCAACATGTCCATCTTGTTTGTAAGTATCAAAAAATACTAAATCTCCTGGCTGCATATCACTTGCAGAAACTCTTGTACCTTGATTTTTTAGTGCATCTGTACTAGAACCAATATTGTAGCCAGCTTGAGCGTATGCCCAATGAACGAAACCAGAGCAGTCAAATAACCCATTTGCAATATCTGAAGCTGTTCTGCCTCCTCCAAATTTATAAGTTGAGTTTCCAATATATTTATATCCAGCTGTAATAACAGACGATTTACCGCCGCCAGCACTTACATTGCTAGTATTAACAGCTGCATTATTATCACTGCTGTCAATAGAGCTTTTTGTTTTATTACTTGAAGTGTTTGCTCCTACTGTTGAGCTAACTAATGTATTTAATTCAGCTTGCTTTTTCTCTGCAAGCATTGCTTTAATGGCACTTTCTTTCGAAGCAAGCGAGCTGTCTTTCTGTTCTAATTGAGCTTTTAGCTGTTTATTTTCTTGTTCTTTTTGCTTTAATTCTTTTTTAGACTTTTCGTTTTGTTCTTTTTGTGCAAGGATTTGCTTTTGCATTTCTTCTAAATCAAGTTTCATATCATTTAGACCTGCTAGTTTTTCCTGCACTTTGTTTTGTTTTTCTTCCAAGTCTTTTTTATCTGCTTCATTGCTTGCAATTAAATCTTGATCTGCTTCCATAATAGTTGCAACCGCACCAACTCGGCCTACAAAGTCTTTAAAACTTGCCGCTCCTAATAAAACGTCAATATAATCGACACTTCCGCCATTTTCTTGGAAAGTTCGGGCTCTATCTTTTAATATTTGATTTCTTTTTTCAATTCTTTCTTGTAAATCTTTTATTTCCGTTTCTAAATCAGCAATTTCTTTTTTTGTTGCAGCAATTTTATCTTTTGTTTCATTAATAAGCTGCGTGTTTTCTTCTACTGCTTTATCCACTCGTTTAATTTGTTCATTTAATGCTGTTAATTTTTCCTGTGCTTCGACTATTTTAATTTCCGCATCAGATATTTGTGATTGTAATGCTGTCCGTTGTTGTGAAATATCTGATTGTTTCGATGCACTCGCATTATTTGCCGGGAAGACAAAGCTGCTGCCAAGTCCAAGCAAAATAGTGGTGTTTAATACTATTAACTTCTTTTTCAACATTTCATTTCCTCCTGAACCTTCTAAATATCTCTTTATCTATCGATCACTTTATATATGTATATGTAAATTATTATGTAGTAATTATGTAGTGAAAAGACTTTATATACTATAACATATTTTATTAATAGGACCAATTCATCTTTTCAAATGATGCTTTGTAACTATCAACTTTTGTCACAAATAGAAGTATAACATCATAATTTGTCATTTAAGTAATAAGAATATTACAGTTATATTTCAAATTGTTATTTTCGTTAACTATTCACAATTTGTTCAAATCCCTATTGATAGCCTTTTCATAAGTTGGAAAGCGTTTTATTTACCATTTACCCCGTATTAATTTGTTGTAACCTTTGTTATAAACAAACATCAGCGGATAAAATATAATTATTACAAAGCTATTTTACTACAAACCGTAATATACTTTTTTCTGCATTATTCGACATTTTGTAGAAATTTGTATTTAAGATATAATAGAACTCCATTGACTTATTTAGGACTAATAAAAAAAACGATTACTTATGTTAGGATGTATAAAATAATGAAAAAAATAATTGTAGTCGGTGGTGGTATATTAGGTGCTTCCACCGCATATGAATTAGCTAAAAATGGAGCAGATGTAACCATTATAGACAGAGAAGATGCTGGAAGAGCAACAGCTGCTGCTGCAGGAATTATTTGCCCTTGGATATCACAGCGTAGAAATAAAAGATGGTATTTATTAGCAAGTGAAGGTGCGAAGTATTATCCTAGATTAATAGAGGATTTAGCAGAGTATGGAGAATTCTCAACAGGATATGCAAAAGTTGGCGCATTAAGCCTTCATTCTGATCACCATAAATTAGAAGCGATGCTGGATCGGACGATAAAAAGAAAAGAAACAGCACCTGAAATCGGTGATGTTAACATATTATCTCCGAATGAAGTACAAAACTTATTCCCCCCACTTGCAGATGGCTATGGAGCCGTTTATGTCAGCGGTGCAGCTAGAGTAGACGGATTGGCCCTTCGCAACGCGCTTATTCGCACCTGTGAAAAACTAGGTGCGACATTTTTGAAAGCAAACGCTTCACTACTTTTCGAAGGAAAAAAAATTATAGGTGTTCAAACAGAGGAAAAAACGATATTAGCAGATGAAACAATCATAACTGCTGGGGCTTGGGCTAATGAATTATTACAACCTTTACAGCTTTCCTTTCAAATACAGGAACAAAAAGGACAAATTATCCATTTGCAATTACCAGACACAGACTGTAGCAGCTGGCCGGTAGTAATGCCACCCCATGATCAATATATACTTTCACTAGATAATAACCGTCTAGTTATTGGTGCAACACATGAAAACAATACCGATTTTGATTGTCGATTAACAGTTGGCGGCATAAAGGAAGTGTTTGATAAAGCATTACAGTATGCACCTGGTTTATTAAACAGTACTTTTCTGGAAGCAAAAGTTGGCTTTCGTCCATTTACTGCTGATTTCCTGCCAGTATTCGGTAGAGTAAACGATTATGAAGGAATGCTTATTGCCAACGGTTTAGGGGCATCTGGATTAACAATGGGGCCATTTATTGGCCAGCAGCTTGCTAAATATGTATTACAAATAACACCAGATATTAACTTTGACGATTATTCAGTAGACGACTGTATTTTAAAAAAATAACCGATCAGAAAAGAGCAAAAGAGGAAAAATCTACTAACTACGCCACGGCCTTATGTCTTCGTCGATTGACTCACATCCTGCGAGCCTGTGCAAAACTCATTAGTCTATTCTCATGGGTTGTTGCACAGCTCTTTTTTTCTATGGCTGTTTTCTCAAAGTTTGTTGTTTTTTTACGTAAAAAAATGGGTGAAGAAGTGCTCAGCAGACGGAATACACGTAGACTCCTGAGGGAATGTGAGAAAGACGGGACCCCACAGGAGCATCTGCGACGAGGAGATTCGACGCTCGCTAAACGGACGAAGTGTATTCAGGCTGCAAGTTTAAAAGCAACAATCTATACGAAAACAGCCTTTCTATTTTATTAAACTAGTTTATTTCCATATTTGGTGTTTATTGCAAAAGAAAAATAACACAAACCGTACAGATATAGTATGATAAAGGTGCATGGGAGAAATTATTTCTAGGAAGAGGGACGTCTAATGATAAAACTTGTACTAACTGTAGTTGTCATTGTACTTATATGGCTATTTACACGCATTTTATTAAAAAATAGAATAAGATTAACAAATAAAAAAAGATTACGTGCAAGATTATTGCAATCTCTTGAAGTTAATCAGCATCAACATAAAAAAAGGTGATTGATCATGATAATAAACGCCAGATATTATATCATAACGTTTTGCAATAAGTTATTACAAGAAATATAGATAAATGAACGACTATTTTACAATGAAAATAGCCGTCCTATTGCACTGATTAGAAGCTATTATTTAAAACAATAAGTAAAATTTTTAAAACATATTACATGATAACTTCTATTTATACACTGGTACTTCAACATTTATCGTATAAGAGTTTAATAAATTATATAAATTGTATATTTGATTCACTTGCTTCGTAGCCCAACCGATATCTGATGCATATTGATGTGTTGCCACCCCTTTGTTAACTGCAGCAGTGGGATTCCATCTCATTTTGTAAAGTGTATCTTGACCTGAATTGATATATCCTTGAGCAATAAATTTTGCCCCACCAATAATGGCCGCTTCTGGTGTAAACCATCCTGAATTATAGGCATATTCCGCTCCACTTGTTATAGCATTACCATCATAAGCTCCGATTCCGTACATATTATAAACGGTTTTTCCATTATAGCTTACACCACTAGCGAGTGTAGAGGTCCCGTTACCTGTTTCAAGTAAAGCGTGAGAAATAAGATATATTTCATTAATACCGTATGCATTTGCAGCTGTCACAAATGATGATGCTTTGCCAGAAAGAATTCCTTTACCAGCTAGTATATTTTCATTTACCTCTTCCTCATGAATCTTTGCCGCTTCCGATAATTTCAGAAACTGCATCGCATGTATATTATTTGCCACAAAATTTTGTGGGTTAATATAATAGCTTGTATCTTCCTTACTTGCACTTACCCATGATTGATTATTTTTAACTTGATACCAATAATAGCCGTCTGATCCTTTTACTTTTGCTACAACATTTAATTGATCGCCACTTTTTACATTATTGGTCACCCAGTATTCTGTCCCTGCTCCCCCTCTTAATCTCCATCCATTTCCGATTACAGTTCCTTTTGTAGCATCAGCAGTTTTAAACACAAGCCCATCTTCTCTTATGTACGTATTATATTTTTTATCTGTTTGAGGATTCACTCCCATTTGAATGGTTGTCATATCCTCAAGTGTCATGTCGTAATGTTGATAAATTGTATTTACTGTTTTATTGCTTGGTTCAGGATTTTTTTCTGATCCCTCTGATATGTATTGTGCACTTACATATCCCAATTTCCCATTTACAGAAACTTTTGCCCAGCCATCTTCTTCAGAATAAACGATAACAACTACACCTGATTCCAGCTTGTTTATAATTTTTCCAGAAGTGGATGGTTTTTCACGCATATTCAAACTAGATCCTTTATATATATTTACATATTTTGTAATTGTATTTACGTCTGTGTTCTGACTATTATTCGATTCAGCCGCCTGATTTATATTTGTATTATTATTAAGATCAGAATTGGCTTTTTTATTAGTTAGAAAGCTTGTACTAACATATCCTATTGCATTTTCAACGTTAATTTTGGTCCATCCATTTGCTTCAGATAGTACATCAACTTTTGTTTTATTAGAAAGCTTTTTCATAATAGCTGCACTAGTTGATGGCTCTTTTCTTACATTTAATGATGAGTTTTTGCTGACATTCACATATTTAGTTGCAATTTTTTTTTCTTTTTTATCCTCTAAACTGTTTTCGTTCCCTGCATTAGAGGAGGAATCATTATTTATCTTAGCAGTTGTTAGAAAATCCGCACTTACATAACCGACCCTATTATTTACCTTTATTTTCGCCCAACCATTTGACTGTGAATAAACCTCCACTTTCATTCCTCTTGTTAGCTTTGCCAAAATTTCACTTGTAGTTGTCCCGCTGCTGCGTAAATTTAAAGAAGACTTCCCCACTACATTGACATATTTTATTTCTGTCTTATTGCTTGAACTTTGTTTAATTGGTGTTGAATCAGCTGTGGATGTTTTTGAGTTTGCCAAATAGTTAGATGAAACATAGCCCTCTTTTCCATAAACCTTTACTTTTGCCCATCCATTTGCTTCCGAATAAACAGTAACAGAAACCCCTTTTGCGAGTTTAACAATAATTGATGAATTTTCAGATGGTTTCGTACGTAAATTTAAACTAGATCCTTTGTTGACATTTACGTATTTGATTTTTGGCTTTACCGGTGCTGTTTTAACGCTTTTAGCTGTTTGTTGATTCTCAGTACTCCTTGTTGTACGTAAGTAATTTGATGCAACATATCCTGTTTTTCCGTTAATAGAAATCTTTGCCCAACCGTTTGTTTCAGTAGTGACGAATACTTCGTCTCCATTTTTCAAATTAGTGATTATTTCTGTAGAAGTGGAAGGTCCTTTTCTAACATGAAGAGTAGAGTTTTTGTCTACATTTACATATTTTTTTATTTCTTTGCCTTTTATTGAATCTGCATGCACTTCATGAACGAGAAAAGGTGCAGATAATGCAGTTAAGAAAACTCCTGGTATAACGACCTTTTTCAATTTTATCTCTCCCTTAATCAAACTATATTCTATTTTATGTATAAAAAAATCGATGAATTTACCATTAATTAATACCTATACTATTACCAAATATCTTCATCGTATATCATACTATTGTCATATTTTTGTTCACAAAAGGTTAATATGAATGAGTAATAATATCGAAAGATTTTACAAAAACACTTTCTACCATTATAAAAAAAGAATCTTTATGTAAATATTTAATTTTCTTTTCAAATATATTAAGAAGTTTACAAAAAAAAGACCCGTTGCTTATTTAAAGAAACGGATCCTTTTATTTTTACTTTTTTTAGACTCTGTTAAACTTGCCTGTTGATTTCCGCTTCAGGCGTTCGCTTTCCGCGGGCGGTCCGGGAGCCTCCTCAGCGCTGTGCG
>NZ_JBQRKO010000025.1:0-64020 GCF_052318935.1 Niallia sp. 01092
AATTAATCTTTTATACTTTATTATTCCGCCGCATCAAGCGTAATATCCAACTGATTGCAGTTTTATTTATGCAAGTTCTTTCCCTTTTGTTTCAGGTGCCCATGCAATGGAGACGATTGTTCCAAGTAATAATACAGCAGCTAAAATGAGCATCGTATTTGATAAACCAAGTTTAATAATTAATGTAGGCAACAGGAATGTACCAAGTGCTGAACCAATGCGGCTGCATGCTGTCGCTACACCGACACCAGAAGCACGCAATTCCGTTGGGAAACTTTCTGCTGGATAAATTCCAACTAAATTGTTGATTGCAGAGATGAATAGTGTATATACAACAAATGCTGCAATTAACAGGAAGCTCATACTTTGTGGAATAATGCCAAGTAATGCAAGAGATACAAAACAAATAATAAACGAACTGATTAAGAAGCCTCTTCTTGAAAGCTTCACTGTTAAATACATTCCTACAAATGCACCAAGCAGTAAGAAAATATTTAAGATGATGTCAGCCGTGTGTCCTTCTTTCATATTAAAATAATCCAAAATAGTCGGCAGGAATGTAAATACAGAGAAGTATGGCAGTACAATACAAGCATAAAATAAGCCATTAAACATTGTTAATCGAATATATTTTTTGCTGAATAAATGACCAAGGCTTAATTGTTTTGTTTCCTTTTCTGTTTTTAGAACGACATTTTCACCTAGATGTTTTTCAACAATTGCTTGTGCTTCGTCCACTCGCCCTTTGCTGACTAAATATTTTGGGGACTCTGGTGTTCCGATACGCAAAAAGAGTACGAGCAATGCTGGGATTCCAGAGGAAGCAAGCATCCAACGCCATGAAACATCTGCATCTAATAAAATCATTCCAACGATGCTGGAAAAGACATAACCAATTGTAAAGAAAACGTTAAAGGTTCCGAGTAATGTTCCTCTATGACGTTTTGGAGAGAATTCGGCTAACATGGCTTGCCCAACCGTGTAATCTCCACCTAAACCAAAACCAATCGCAAAGCGCAAGAAGAACAGTGTCCATACATTTGGAGCAATAAATTGTAAGAACGATGCTAATGTAATTAAAATAAAACTAAATAAAAAGATTTTTTGGCGGCCAATATAGTCAGAAGCCCATCCTAATAAAAAGCTTCCAAAGAATAAACCGATTAGTACAGAACTTCCTAACAGCCCTAAATCAAATGCACTTAAGTTCCATTGTGCTGCTAATGACAGCAATGCAAAACTGATAATACCGATGACATACCCATCTGTAAAATGTGCACCAAATGTTAAGGAAGCTGTCTTAACATGGAATTTTGTTATGGGTGATTCATCCATTGTAATTTTCTTGTTTTTTTTCTTCATCAAATCCACCTTTATAAAAATGTATACTCAACAAGTGATGATTATCGATGCTATAATGATACATTTTCCTATATTAGGGATTTATATACGATAAAGTGAGATTTCAATTAGCAAGTGAACTGTGGGATACATTCACTTTTTTCGAGCATCCTGTAAGATATATTGATTGTGCATGAGCAGACGAGTTAACTCACGCAAACCAGAAAATCGGTTTTTTTGGTTTGCGTGAACTAACCAAGTGTTTAATTTTGTATTTAAAACAACACTTCAAATAAGATAAGGAAAAAAGTTAGTGATAAATCATTAATAGTGCTTGGATAACCATCTTTGTTGAACAAGAGGTCTATTCTCTTGCTACGAACTATTTAAACATTAATTGATTAATTATGCAAAAAATATTCAATGTGAAAATGGCTGTATCCATTGCTGTGACAGGGATAAAAAAATTTAAATTTTTTTATGAAGAAGCAGATTTTTATTGATTTTACTAGCTTTTGTGAAAGGAAGATGTGATTAGTTTTTGAATGAAGCTATAGTTGATTTTAGAATGAAAAGAGAGGAGAAATGAATGAAAAATGAATAAATTATTTTAATATTTAGATTTTTTATCCAAAAAGTCGTTGTTATCGACCTTTTGGATCAGTCTTTTTCATGGCTGTTTTCTCAAAGCTTGTTGTTTTTCACATGAAAAATTGGAGAAGAAGTGCTCAGCAGCCTGAATACACGTAGACTCCTGTGGGAATGCGAGAAAGACGAGACCCCGCAGGAGCGTATGCGACGAGGAGGCTCGACGCTCGCCCACGGAAAGCGAAGTGTATTCAGGCTGCGCGTTTAAAAGCAACATTCTATATGAAAACAGCCTTTTTCATAAAAAGTTTCATAGATAAAATGTATGCTAATGAAATGAAGTAAAGGGCATAGGAATTAATTTATTTTTTAATATCTAGTTGACAGGTAGGAATAATACGATATATAATTCTGTTTAATTAGAAAACAAAATAAATTGCTGATCGGTAAACCGAAGGCATAACCTTAATATCTAGGAGGGTTATGCCTTTTTAGTAACATGTTATTATTTTCACTTTTGTCTTAATATTTCATATTATTTATCGAGGTGTTTGTTATGAGAAAATTAATTATTTTTGCTTTTATTGGCTTGCTTGCACAATTAATTGACGGCGCATTGGGAATGGCTTATGGCGTTACGTCTTCCTCTCTGTTATTAGCTTTTAGCATCGCACCGGCAGTTGCTTCTGCTTCTGTTCATTTAGCAGAAGTGGTAACTACAGCTGCTTCTGGAGCATCTCATATAAAGTTTGGCAATGTAGATAAGCAAACGGTTTATCGACTGATTATTCCAGGGGCAATCGGAGCGTTTTTAGGAGCTACATTTCTGAGTAATTTACCAGGAGATTTGGCAAAACCATATATATCTTTATTTCTGCTTGCTTTAGGGGCTTATGTTCTTATCAGATTCTTATTTAAATTCCGCCCAAGTGAAGAGAAAAAGGGTATAACGCTAAGTCGAAAACAAGCAATTCCATTAGGTTTAATCGCTGGTTTTGCTGATGCAACAGGCGGCGGCGGATGGGGGCCAATTTCTACTCCTATATTGCTGTCTCGTAAAGGAATGAGTGCCCGAAAAGTGGTTGGTACTGTTGATACTAGTGAATTTGCGATTGCAGTTTCAGCTTCGCTTGGTTTCTTTATTTCCTTAGGTTGGGAAGAAGTAAACTGGCTGTGGGTTGGTGCATTGATGATAGGTGGAATTATCGCTGCTCCAATTGCTGCGTGGCTAGTTCGGAAAATTCACGCACAACTAATGGGTGTTCTTGTAGGTGGGTTTATTATTCTAGTGAATGCAAGAACTTTAGTAACGACATGGATTGAGAACGCAGCGGTTTATCCATACGTTTATATAGGAATTGCTGTTCTATGGATTGTGGCAATTGTTTATACAATATTTAAGATAGGAAACGTCAAAAAAAACAATCCAGTAAATATTAATAGCTTAGCTGACTAGAAAACTAGAGGCTCCCTGATCTAAACGGGGAGCCTTTATATATAGGTTTTTTTAAAAAAATAGCATTTAAATATGGGAGGGGTCATTGTGTTGACGAATATTCACAAATCTTATCTTGAATTAAAACCTTTTTTTAATGGGAGAGTTGTATCTGGAAGAAAACTCGGAAGACAAATAGGTTTTCCAACAGCAAATATTGACGTAAATGTAGACTGGTTGAATAATGGCGTATATGGAGTGGCTGTGACACTAGATGGCTCAACCTATTTAGGTGTGATGAATATTGGAGTGAAGCCAACCGTTGATGCCAATTTAAAAAAGACAACAGAGATTCACTTAATAGATTTTCAAGAAAATATATATGAGAAAAAAATAAAATGCAGCGTGCTGTTTCACATAAGGGAAGAGAAAAAATTTGATTCATTAGAGCAATTAAAGCAACAAATCAAGGAGGATGTAATATATGCAAAGAAACATTTTAAACTTAAGGGACTACTCACAACAAACAAGGAAACCTACTTTGCTAGAAAACGAGTATTTAAATCTTCCTGATTTATCCTTTTATAACAAATGCAATCAACAATTTCGTATAAATCGAGGAGTTTATAACACCATTGATAATTGGTTTTATGACTATGGTGTGATGAATATTGTATATAGAAGAATCTATATGTTAGCTTTTTTTGATTTTGTGAAAGACAAAAACAGTGAGTCAAGCTCTCAGAAATTTATTAAATTTGGGCACGGTGGACTCACTTTAAGACTTAAGGAGTTTACCACTACATATCTAAATGATAAAAAACTATACTCTATAAAATAAAATAATTAGCAAACTGTAGTAGCAATTTCTTTATAGAATGCTGCTTTTTTTATGTTATAGAGGGTGTACGATAACTAAAAGTGAAGGGGTGGCGCTTAAACAAATTGATAAGGCTGTTCCAAATGTTAATTGATATTATTATCGTTTAAATACAAATAAAGTTATTTAAAAACGCCTTTATGTTATTCTATAATCGGGCTTATATTCTTGCAAAAGAGGATATCCTGATTTGTACTCTATTACAATCATTATAAAATGAATCGAAAAATATTTTAAAATAGGAGATTAACATATCGATGGACCATCTTTCCAAAATAACCCCATCTAGTACCCAAGTGTTAGGTCAAGATGCTGTGCTTGCTGCTTTAGAACAGTCATTAGCAATGATTGAATTTGATCCTTATGGAAAGGTGCTTTGGGCAAATCATAATTTTGCATATGCGATAGGTTATAGTGCTGAGGAACTACCTAATATGCATCATCGTGAATTTTGTACTTCGGCATTCGCTCAAAGTCCAGAATATGATGCTTTCTGGGAAAGTTTCCGAAATGGAGAGTCTTTTCAACAAAAAATACAAAGAGTAACTAAGCAAGGAAGTACTATCTGGCTTGAAGCAACTTATACACCAGTTTTTGATGAAAGAGGATCAATCTAAGCAGTCATTAAAGTCGCTACGGATATTACAGCTCGTGAAGTTGGAACTTCAAAGGTTACATATGAATTACAACATATGGCGGAAAATCTAAAGGAACGTGCGGAAGAAGGCATTACCCGCAGTCAAAAAGTCGCCTCTGCAATTATGCAAATGGTGGAGCAAACCAATGAAAACATGAGGGTTTTGCAATCTCTTAATATTCAAACTGAAGCCATTCGAGGTATAGTGAAAACCATCAGTGAAATCTCCTCGCACACCAACTTAATGGCTTTAAATGCGGCAATTCAAGCAGCTCACGCTGGCGATTATGGACGTGGATTTAACGTTGTTGCAAACGAAGTACGAAAGTTAGCGAATCAAGCTAAGGAAGCGACTCAAGAGGTACATTCTAATGTAGAGAAAATAACGGAACAAGTGCAAAATATTAGTACAGGAACCAAGCATTTAGACAAGACTATTTCTGAAAGTCATTCTCGTATCGAACAAGCAGTTCATGAATTTATTGGTATTGGCAAAGCTGCCAGTCAACTTGATAAACAAGCAAAAACTTTAGTAGATCAGCAGCAAGGACAACATTAGTTTAGTAAGAATCCTTGCTCTTTTTCTTTGACTGTTTTCGTATGGAATGTTGCTTTTAAACCCGCAGCCTGAATACACTTCGTCCGTTTAGCGAGCGTCGAGCCTTCTCCTTCTCGTCGCATACGCTCCTGTGGGGTCTCGTCCTTTCTCGCATTCCCACAGGAGTCTACGTGTATTCAGGCTGCTAAGAAACACTTTTCCAAATGTTTTTTATGTAAAAAACAACAAACTTTGAGAAAACAGCTTTATCTTTTAACAAGCTGTTGATATGAATTAAATAAAGTAGGGTATGTAAGTCGACTTAAAATAAAACAGGTGAGTGTTGCAGAAGCCATTATGGCAAATATGATGAGCAGCTGGAATTTTACTGCTTGTATCGGACTAGCACCGCCAATAATTTGACCAGTCATCATGCCGGGAAGCTGAACGAGGCCGATTGTTTTTTGACTTTCTAGTGTTGGAATCATACTTGTCTTGATGGCTGACTTTAAAGTATGATGAATGGCTTGTTTGGATGTACCGCCAAGTGCAAGAATTAATTGAATTTCTTCTCTGCGACTATCTACCTCAGCATGCAGTCTGTTTAAAAATAAGCTGGCAATAACCATTGAATTTCCGATAATCATGCCGCTGACAGGAATAATGTATCTTGCTGTTGGAGGAATGATTTGAATACTTAAAATAATTCCTTGTGTAATGGCTTCTACAATTGCCAGGGTGATAAACACTCTCCAAAATAATTGAAACCCTTGCTGCTTTTTCTTAACAATATTTTGTGATGCTACAGTTAACATACAAATAAGTATTAAGATAATAAAAATAGGGCTGTTTGTGTCAAAAATAAACGACAGCACATAACCAATGACCAATAATTGTACCGCTGCACGAACGCTGGCGACAACTATATCTTTTTCAAGGCCGATGCGGAATGATTTCGATAAAAATAACGCAATAAACACGAAAATAATCGTAAATAACAAAGATAGATTGCTCATAATGATGCCCCCTGTAAAAAGGCCTGTGTTTCGGGGTGCTTAGGATTTGTAAAAAATAATGTAGGGTCGGCACTTTCAATTAGTTTACCGTCTATCATGAGCCATACTTCATCTGCCAACCGTTTTGCTTGGTCGAGATTATGAGTGACCCAAATAATCGTTTTGTTTTGTTCTTTATTCAACTGAACAATAAGTTCTTCGATTTCATGAGCAGCCGCAATGTCTAAAGCAGACGTAATTTCATCTAAAAGCAGAATATCAGAAGGATTGGATAATGTACGAGCTAATGAAAGTCTTTGTTTTTGTCCACCTGATAAATCTTTGGCGTCTCGGTCTAATAAATTATGTGGAAGTCCTGTTAAAGAACAAAGTTGTTCAGGAGAAAGATGCTGTTTATTATGCAGCTTTTGGACAATTAACATATTATCACGAACCGTTCCGTCAAGAATGGGAGCTGATTGAAAAGCAATTCCTACTTTTTTTCGCAGTTCCGTAACATCCCACTTTCTGATCTCTTTTCCAAATACGTAAATTTCTCCTTCATCAGGTGTATGAAGCAAGTTGCACATCGAAAGAAGCGTGCTTTTTCCCGAACCTGAAGGACCAACAATCATAACGAAAGAACCTTGCTTAACTTTGCCTGATACTCCATTTAAGACGGAATAAACTTCATCATTTTCAAGATAATTCTTTTTTACTTCTGTAAATGCAATAGCTGTTTGAATATGTTCATTATTCATAATTGCTCCTTTTTTAATCAGATTTATACAAACATTTTATCACAATTAATAAGGGTGGCAGTCCCAAATGCTTTTACACACTGGAGGACTGCCACCCTAACTATTGCTATTTAATTGATTGAACGAAAGTGTTTGATTTTAATATTTTTAAAGGTAGCTGTGCCGCCTTCAGAAAAGAGGCTGATGCCTTTATCGTTTAATTCCGGGAATATCTCACTTGAGTATGCAACTTTCCCATCATCTACAAACACTTCGATACTCGTTTTATCGACGAGGATCTTTAAGTGAACGTTCTTTTTGCTTGCATCAAATGGTGCCCTGCTTTCAATATTTTTATTGCTTTGATCGGGCTGCCCAGTTTGCCCTCTGTTCACATAAGAGTTTGACCCTTCTGTAAAAATACCAACATCAACATGACGTTTTTTGTCAGCTGATTCTCGAAGCCTTAATCCTATGTTCTTGGCATCTTCCCAAGAAATATCAGCTTCAAGTTGATACGCATCCCCTGTTACATCAAGTGTTTTTGAACCATTCACCTTAATTTCTTTGAAGGAATCCGTTGAATTCGTTAATTGATTCAATGCTTCAATAGGCTGTGACGTCAACGTATATGCACCGTTGTCTGCTTGTACTAATTTTATTTGACGAACAATCGAATCCAGTCCGTTAAAACCTTCTTTTAGCGTTGGCGTATTATGCGGATAATCCCAATTATTCATCCATGCCAATGCATAACGATGGTTGGATGGATCACTGTCTTTTCCTTCTTCAAATGTTACAGCACCATACCAATCAAAACCATAATCCAACCATTGAGGTTCTGTATGGTCCGGGAAAAATGCTTTTCCATCAAAGTTTCCAGTCCAATATGCGTACGTATTTGGCTTTCCTCTCGATTTTCCATTTGCGCTTGCACCAAGCACCCATTTAAAGGTACCGTCATTCGCACGCATCATATATAGATCTGGACACTCTGTAATTCCGATATTTTCTGTCATGAAACTACTTGTATAATGCCATTCTTTTAAATTATAAGACTCATAAAAACCTATTTTTGATCCTTCTGCCATTGTCATCACCCATTTGCCTGCTAGGTGATCCCAAATGATTTTCGGATCTCTAAAATCCTTCGTACCTGGATTTGGCATAATCGGATGATCACTGTATGATTTAAACGTTTTTCCTTTGTCTGTACTGTACCATAAATATTGTTCTTGCTTTCCACCATCAGCGGATGGTTGTGTTACGATGGCCACAAGTGCTCCTTTTCCGAAGCCTGCCGTATTATTTTTGTCCACTACGACAGATCCTGACCATGGATCACCATTTTTATTTGTATATTTAGGAATGGCCACTCCTTCATCTTTCCAGTGCACCAAATCCTCTGATGTTGCATGGCGCCATTCTGTCCCGTTCCCTTTCGGATAATCCCGATTATAAAGATAATAGTAATGATACTTTCCATCAAAATAAATCGGCTTCTGAGGATCGTTCTTCCATTTATCCGGTGTTGTAAAATGGTACGTTGATCGATAGGTCGGCTTTTCATGAGTTACTGGTTTTACTTGCTTATTATCTTTAGTATTTTTATTATCTTTATGATTTGCCATTAATCCTATGACAATTACTAGACCGAGAAACACGGTAAAAATAGCTACCCAAATAGATGCTTTCTTATTAAATTTAAATGCTCGTTTTTTCAATTCGATTCACCACTTTGTTTTTTTGCCTTATCTTGCTGCGATTAGATGAGGGTCCCAAAAGTACCTGGTATACTCTCCAATTACCTAGAATATAGGAAAAAAATAAAAAGGTATCGATCTAATGAAGGTACTTGGAACTTTGTTTTCATTCATCTTATAAAAAGAAAATGCCAATATACGGTTGGCATTTTCTTTTTATATATTTAACTCATTTGTTGCTATTACTTCTTATCGTTTTCTTCAACTGTTAATTGCCCTTGTTCTAAGATGCTATCTTTTACAACTTCAGTTTTTGATCCATTAATGTTCAGTAAGAAACTTGGAGCAAAAGTAGAATGTTGATCTTTAAAGTAACCTCTATTTGTCATGTAGCTTGTTACTACTAGATTATTATCTTTATTCTTGTTTGGTGTTACAAAGTGAGCGTAGTTAAATGTAACATCATTAGGATCAAGAGCATGATGTAATACAAGTCCAGTTCCATTTAAAGGTTTATATTCTCCAGTTAAGGAATCTGCCACATAACCTAACATATAAATATCTTTGGAACCAATTCCATCAACGATCATTTTAGATCCTCTAGTACTTGTGAATAAGTACCATTTTCCGTTCATTTCAAATACGTTCGCACGTTCAATTTCATCCGTAACTGTATTAGATGCAAGCAACGGCTTCATTACTTTTTTCATCGTATAGTCATCATTTAGTTCAATGATTCCTAGTGCACCGTTAGCAATTTCAGCATCCTTCTTTTTAGGATTTTGCATTAATTTATTTTTCTCTAATTGGAAGAAGGCTTCACTTTTTCCATAGTAAGCTTTATTATACAGAGATTCTGCTCCTTGGTAGCCAACTTCTGTTCCTGTATTTGCTTCAAACACAAGGTATTTTTTACCGTTTTCTTCAACGTAGTGAGGATCTCTTAATGTATGATTATCAGAGAAGTCTCCACCGCCGAATGCTTGGTCAACTGTTTGGTAGTATTTGCCGTCTCCATCAAAGATCGATTTGAAATCTTCTACGCCATTAATCTTAAGCGTGTCAGAATCTGGTTGAGATACGTTGACTTGCGCCGTTGTTAATGTTTGTTTTCCAAAATCCCCATTTTCTGGTTTGAATTCATGACGATTTGTATAGAATAAGCGAACTTTTCCATCAGAAGTTAAAGTTGCAGAACCTGACCACTCTTCTGATTGTTTGTTTAGAATAGGATCATTTGGACCTAATTTATCAGTAGCTTTAAATACTTTACCAGCGTTTTTCCAATTTTTAATAGAATTATCGCCTACTTTTTTATAGAACATGTAAATAAACGTGTCATTTGGGTTTTTAGGATCTCCTGCTAAACCAAAAACGATTTCATATCCATTATATTCTGCTACTGTTCCATCAGCGTTTTGTAATGGCCAAGTATCCCATACATCTAAATCTATTGGGTTGCCATTATTATCAAAGCCTTTTGCTGAAGGGATATTTTTTATCGTTGATGCATCAAATGTCGGCACTTTAAATTTTTCCAGCTTTTGTTGTATAGACATTTTTAGCATATCACTTCGTTCAATATGGGAAATGCCGTAACTTTCTTTGAAATCCATACTGTCTTTTTCTTTCGCAGAAGCTAAAGATCCACCTCCTACTAGTAAGGCTGATGCAAAGGTTACTGCTGTTGCTTGTTTGAAAATCTTTTGGATGTTCATACATTTCTCCTTTTCCCAAAAAGTGTATCTAAAAAGTTAGTTGCTTTTTAGACCAAGAAACTGCATCTGTGTCATTTATTTAGGTAGGATATATATTGCTAAATGAAGAAGATTCATCTTTTTAAATTGAAATAAAGTGTCACTATGGAACATTGACTTCTATTATTATGATGTGTAATGAAAATCTAGCTCCTGATGGTTCGATGCACAATGTGTCACTCTATATATGAATCTATTCATTTAAGCATGTTGAAGTTTGACAATAATCCTAAACAAACTGACAAGCTGCTGTTACAACTCAAGATTACGTTGATAATGAAACATCGTCAATTCGACCAAATGTAACAAATTTCGACTTTTTCTTCTTTACCCTAAAATATAACTAGGACGAATAGAATTCATTCTATTACTTTTATAACAGCCATATTAATTTTGTAAAAATGATTAGCGAGCAAAGATTATAGCTGCTTTTGGCTATTAAAGATTTATTTATTTGTGTATTTAAAAGTTAAATTTATCCTTTTTTTAATAGAATAATAGGGTGGGTATATTTTCTAAACGTAGGTACTTATCCTTTTTTTATATTTATGTTTTCCTATTTCATCCATATCCTTCGTTTTATTATGGAAAAAATAGGGGTTATGCACATATGTTAATTAACTTACTATTCATATTGAAATTAAAAGTTTAACTTTCAATCTCTTATTAACTTATTTTTTCTTGTAATAATTCCGTTATAAAACGCAGTATAAAAGATCTAGGTTGAAATATAGTGAAAATCAGTACTTTTAGCATACAAAAAAATGAGCTAGAGTGTCTTTTTTCACTCAAGAATTAGATGGAAATGCTAAAATTATGCTCACAAAAAAAAGAGAGCAGCCGATTGCCTCTTTTTTTTGGTCAAATTATAAATATTGTTATCTATTTTTATTATCGACAAACACTGTCATGTTGATTTCTCGCTGTAGTTTTTTTGGTAACTTTTCAAATACTAATGTATAGGAATGAGCAATTAACAGTTCCCATAATTCATCTGGAATAGTCGAATCAAGATAAATAGAATTCCAGTGGGTTTTATTCATATAATAACCTGGAATAATCCCTTCATAAATTTCTCTCAATTCCTCGGCACGTGCAGGGTCGCATTTTAATGTGATAATAGGTTTTCCTTGAGAGTCACCACCTATCATCGCAAACATTTTCCCACCAACATGGTAACGATCTGCTTTCCAATCTACTTGATAGTCATGACTAGCCCCAGTTTGTTTAAGACAATACACTTCTAGTGTAGGTTTGTCCAAAGTATAACACCATCCTTTTTCAATCGATTTTTCCTAATAGTATTTTAACTAAAAAAAGGAAATGTTGGAAGGGGAGTGCCTGTCAGTAAACAAAAAATGGATAACACCGTGAACTAGAAAAGAACTCCCGTTATATTCTAAAATTTCATGAACTTATTAAAACGCTTAATTTGATGGCATTAGAGACATTACATCTCTAATGTTAAGAACAAAAGTCATAGAGCTGAAAAAAAAGGGTATATAAAACAGAGCCTGATTTTAGAATGTTTTGGGACTTAGATGGAGATCCTTAGGTGAGAGGGAAGAGGCTAAAAGCCCTTCCTATTTTAAGATTCGGGAATAATGGCAACGCCAACTGTTCGAATTGGTGCATCTTGTTTATTGTTTTTAAAGTATTTAACCACCAGATCGTTTAATTCATTTTGAAAGTTGTTAAAGCTTTCATCATCAAGCTTTAATTCTAAAAGGGAAAAGGTTGACCCATCTTCTGTCGAACCTTTTTCTTCTAGTGAAGAAAGATAGTTTTGATATTGATTCATCAGTGATAATTGATAATAAGAAAAATAGTCTAATTTTTTTTCGGTGGATAATTTTTTCCATTCCTCTTTGCTTATCTTTGCCTCTTCCTCATTTAAAGAATAGTATTTTTCTGAAACGGATCTGACTTTTTTTTCTTTAATAATACGAATAACTCCAGAATCAAGTAAAACTTGTATATGTCTATAAAGTGTTGCTTGAGGTACATCTTTAATAATTTTTACCATTTCTAGAGGAGTTAGCCCATTTTCTTTGTTTCTCATTAAAGCTTGAGAAATCTTTATCCTAACTGGGTGCATTAAAACTTCCGCTTTATTCATGATTTTTCTCCTTACAATAAAGTGAATATGCCATTAATGATAATATTATCATTATAAATAACAGAGGGAATTAACACAATATTATAAGTAACAAGGAGGAATGGTTTGACAATTATATTATTATTATCAATAATGATAATATAATTGAATGAAGGAGTGAAAGATATGGAAGTGCATTACGGATTGAACGGTGTTGATTTTTTGTCATTTCTACCGATTGTTTTACCGGTGCTTGCAATTGGAATAGTATTAATTTTAATCGCTTTAATTGATTTATACAGGCATCGTAAAACGAGAAAAAATGTTTTATTGTGGGCGTTTATTATTATTTTTGTTAATATGCTTGGTTCAATTCTGTATTTCGTTATTGGCAGAAAGGATAGTGGCAGAATATGAAATTAGAAATTAAACATGTTACGAAAAAATTTAAAGAAAAAACGGCAGTAAATAATTTTTCGATGGAATTGCATTCAGGAGAATGTGTCGGATTGATAGGACCAAATGGTGCTGGCAAATCGACACTAATAAAAGCTATGTTAGATATTATTGATCCCAATGAAGGTGAAGTTTTACTTGATGGAAAGAAAATTTCAAAAATGAAAAAGCAAATCGGCTACTTGCCGCAGTATCCAAATTTTTTTCCATGGATGACTGCTCAAGAAACTTTAGTTTTTATGGGGCAGCTTTCTGGAATAAAAAAAGAAGAAGTAACCAGGGCTATTCCAGAATTAATGTCGAAAGTAGGGCTAAGCGGGGAATTGAATTCAAAGGTTGGAACTTTTTCAGGCGGAATGAAACAAAGGCTGGGAATTGCACAGGCGTTGTTGCATAAACCATCTTTGATTGTAATGGACGAACCAGTATCTGCATTAGATCCCATTGGAAGAAGAGAAGTACTGAATATTATTCAAGAAATGAAGAAGGAGACAACAATATTATTGTCCACTCATATTTTAAGTGATGCAGAAGAAATATGTGAAAGATTTGTCATGATGAAAAATGGTAGAAAGATAGAAGATACAACATTAACTGCATTATTAAATAGGAACAGCGATCAGAAAATTAATATGGAAATGACGGAAAAAAGTCAAAAATGGATGGAAATAGTGAAGAACTTAAACTATGTAAAAAGTATTGAAGTATTAGGTAATAAAGTAAAAATAGAGGTCGAAAATATAGACCAGAATAAAAACATGCTGCTCGCTAGTGCACTGGAGTATAAGGTTGATTTAATAAGATTTGAAATAGATAACGATACATTAGAAGAGATATTCTTAAAATTGGTGGTGGAAAAATGAATAGTTTTACTGTATTAGCGAAAAAGGAATTTGTTCAGATAGTACGGGAATTTAAAGTTATTTGGCTGCCTCTAGTATTTATTTTTTTAGGGATAACGCAACCAGTTGTAAGTTACTATTTACCTTCTATATTAAAAGCAATAGGCGGTAGCCAAGGTATCACCATTGATCCAAGTATCGCTGCTCAAAAGGGTGGGGAAGTACTTGCTAGTACATTAGGTTCCCAGTTTGATCAATTAGGCATTATCATTATTATTGTTTCTATGATGGGAGTGGTACAGTCAGATAAAGCAAACGGTATGCTATCTTTTATTTTTACAAGACCTGTAAATGTTATGGAATATATAAGTGGAAAAGTCATTTCTAATTATCTGTTTATTGCCTGTAGTGCAGCGTTAGGGTATACCGTTTCCTATCTGTATGTTAATTTGTTATATTCCAATGTGAACTTTTCAGATTTTATTTTGGCTTTTATGTTTTATTTAGTATGGGTTTTGTTTATCGTTTCCTTCACGACAATGGTTAGTACTATTTTTAATAGCCAAGGTATTATTGCATTAATATCTATTGTATTTCTACTTGGCTGTAGAATTGTAGTTGGAATAAGTCCTGTTATAGATTATGTGAATCCAGCATGTATGAGTAAACTTGCTATGAAAGTATTAATTTTAGGAACAGTTAATATAGAAGTGATAGGAAATGTATTAGTGGTACTTGTATGGGTGGCGCTAACAATTATAGTAGCGAATAGATGGATTTCTAAAAAGAAATTTAATCAAGAATAGATGGAATAGTGATCTTATATTAAAAGCAGGAGTATTTACCATTAGGCTATTTTCTCAAAGTTTGTTGTATTTTACATAAAACATTTGGAAAAGTGTTTCTTAGCAGCCTGCATACACGTAGACTCCTGTGGGAATGCGAGAAAGACGAGACCCCGCAGGAGCGTATGCGACGAGGAGGCTCGACGCTCGCCCAAGGAAAGCGAAGTGTATGCAGGCTGCGCGTTTAAAAGCAACAATCTATAAGAAAACAGCCTACCATTAAAAGGTGATTACTCCTTTTTGAATATTTTCCTCCTTATAATAGAAACAAGCAATAAAAACATAGGAATGACGGTGAAAATGGATGTTGTATAGTATGGACTGATGGTTTCTAGAAATTTATTCAGTTCCTGTAAATTTGGAGATACCCATTTACCAAATAAAAGGACAATAAAACTGAGTGGGAAGACGAGTGAACGATAGTTATTTAGCCCGATCCATTGAGCCGTTCCTAATACAAGTGCATAAAAAAAGAGGGAGAGCTTAATAAATACCCCCGTTACCCATATGACAATTACAACGGATTCAATATGTTCAAAAAAGGGAGGAATCTCCACGTATTTGAAAACAGAAAATACTGGATAAGAATACGTGGCTAAAGAATCTCCAAATAAAAATAAGGTGACTAAGTTGATGTAAACCATCGTTATCATCGCAAATAAAACTGCGAATAAAACTGGTTTTACCCCTTTTTTATTATCTGTAATATAAGGAAGTAGCATGGAAACTAGAAAAACTTCACTGAACCATACTTGAGGTATTAGAGCACCTTTAATAGATGGAAGTATCCCATTTTCCATTATTGGAAGTAGGTTATTAAATTTTAAACTGGGCAGTAGTAGTATGAATAAAGATAATGGAAATAAATAAATGGGTGCGAATACCCCTGCAGCTCTCCCGACAATCTCTACTCCCCCTCGTACAGCAAATGCACAAACAAGAATCATGCTTCCCATAATGATAATGGAAGGTGTTTCAACAAGAAAGAGACTATTAATGACATTTGCGTATTCGATAGAAATCAAGCCAGATGCATGTAAAAAATAAAATAAAAAGATAAACCCAATCGCCTTTCCAATAATTGTTCCCGTAATTTGAGGAGTGTACTGAATAATCGTTTTTTTGGGATGAATTTTATTTAACTGATAGACAATAGCAGCTGTTAATACCCCATTAAGTGATGCCCATATTGGTGACATCCACATATCACGATTTGCATGTTTTTCTGTAACTGCTGGAACAGTGAGCAAAGCAGTGGATATGATTAACATTACGACGATAATTGCCATTTGAAATGAAGAAATTTTTCCTTTTTCAATCATTATTATTTGACCTCGTTGGTTTTTATTACAAGCATTAATAGTATTTCACAAAACAGGATGAATATTCTTTTGTCATTGTTATTTAGTTGAGTCGGCAGGGTACGAATTCTTCAATATTTAGGGGGAGTATTTCCGTATTTTAGGAACTGAATCAGGGAATAAATATGAATAATGTTAATTCGACAAAATCTGTATTGACACTTCTTCTATAATCTTATAAATTACATGAGTATGTTTTTAAAGTTTGTTCAAAAAGTTCGGGAACCATAGCGGTCGAATCTCTTTGTAGTCGTCACTGCAATCCTCACGTATGGACTTCGTGACTTCCTCGTCTCGACCTTCTCCGCTTTGATTGTCTTCTTTTGAACACACAGTATAAGGAGGAAAATATGGGAACGCAGAATCACACGCAGGTTAAAATTATAACAGCAGATCCATCCGCATTAGGATTGTTCGGTCTTGCGATGGTAACACTTGTAGCATCATCACAAAAATTAGGCATAACGGAAGGTGTTTCGTTAGTATTGCCATGGGCTATTTTTTTAGGTGGAATAGCACAGCTGATTGCAGCATTACTTGATGCAAAACACAATAATATTTTTGGAACAACAGCATTTGGAGCTTTCGGTCTGTTTTGGTTTGGAGTAGGAACTACTTGGTTGCTTCAACTAGGAGTTTTTGGCGAAAAGCTTGCTGCAAATGTAGATATGAAACAACTTGGTTTTGCTTTTATTGGCTATTTGATTTTCAGTTTGTTTATGACAGTAGGGGCTTTAGAAACAAATAAAGTATTATTTGTTATTTTCGTTTTTATTGATTTGTTATTTATTGGATTATCTTTAAGTTCCTTTGGCATTATGTATGAAGTAACTCATATGATTGCTGGCATAGCAGAATTGTGCATCGCCCTATTATCTTTTTATGGTAGTGCAGCTATTGTGTTAAACACACATTTTGGACAAGTTGTCCTGCCGCTTGGAAAGTCATTTGGCATTTTTAAAAAATAATAAAAAGGTGAGTCTTCTATTATATAGTAGAAACTCACCTTTTTTAGTTAGGCTTTTGCTTCTAATTTTGCTTCTGCTTTTACCACACTGCCTGCACGAAAAAATATGATAGAAAAAATAAACGTTATAGCTGTAAATGCAGTGACGGCAAGAAAATAGTTAAAGTGATGATATAGTTGACCGGCAATCATTATACCTATCGTGGTGCCTATGTACATAAGTGAATTAGATAATGAAGCAATCGTTCCTCTTGCAGTAGCAGATAAAGATTGCAGTAAACTCATCATAAGAGGAAATAAGATGCCTGCTAAAAAGAATAAACAGAAAAAAGAAAGTTCAACAAGAAAAATATGATGATAAAAAGGTAGACAAAAATATAAAATGCCCATCAGGAAAACTCCGCCTAAAAGGGAAGTAGACATGCCAATTTTATTAATATATCTGCTTCCGAAAAAGCTTCCACAAAAATTGCCTAACCCTAATATAAACATAGCGCTGCCTATTTGACTGACATTAAAATGATAAGCATCACTCAGCCATGTTCCTAAAAAGCCAAACGCACCAAAATTCCCTGTTTGAAAAAGAAAATAGGCAAAAAATAATGTTGCTGCTTTCGGATGGGAAAATAAAGATCTGTATCGTTGAATAATAGATTCTCTATTTTCGATATTCTTATTAGGTTCCATGGAAGGCATGGTGAACACTAGGAATAAAAGAAGGATAAAGGAGCATCCAGATAAAATAAAAAACGGCATATTCCATGAAAAAGAAGCAAGATAGCTGCCAATAGGCAATCCAATTACTTGGGAGATTGCTAATCCTGCAGTTGCGATTCCCATGCTTTTTATTATTTTTTCGGGAGCAACTAATAATGGAATAGTAGCCCAAATTTGAGGAGAAACAAATGCTGCACTTACTCCTGCGATAAATCTCATCGAACACATTAGCCAAAAACTCGATGCGAATCCACATAATAAAGTAGCGATTGCAAAACTAATCATTCCGTATATCATTACTTTTTTTCGGTTAAGGTTATCGGAAATTGGACCGGCTATCAAAGCAAAAGCAGCATATCCTAACGCATATGAGCTGACCATCCAACCTGAGATATTTGTTGGTACATCATAAAGATCTGAAAGTATAGGCAATAAAGGCGAGAGTAAAAATGTATCTGTTCCTATTACAAACATAACAAAGAAAAATAAAGCAATTATTTTATTCATGGGAAAATCTCCTTTAAATAGTTTTAAAACTTTGAAACTATTGAACGAATTGTTAGATAAAGGCTTTTTTCGTATAGTTGTTGCTTTTAAATTCGCAGACGGAATACACTTCGCTTTCCGTGGACGAGTGTCGAGCCTCCTCGTCGCGTACGCTCCTGTGGGGTCTCGTCTTTCTCGCATTCCCACAGGATTCTACGTGTATTCCGTCTGCAGAGTACTTCATCTCCAATTTTTTATGTAAAAAACAACAAACTTTAAGAAAACAGCCTAGAAAGGGCACAAATTAGAAGCCAGCCAACAACGAAGAGATTAGCCGCCTTTCATTTGATGCCTTTTTGAACAACCTATTAAAGAGTTTCTAAAAAATTGGGTAAATACTTTTCAAACGTTTCTAAGTTTAGTTGTACATATTTTGTTCGAGAATCTTTACGGACAATTGTTAACTTTGCTTCTCTTAACGTTTTAAAATGATAAGAGGCAGTTGTTTTTAAAATATCACACCTTTCACCAATTTCTCCACAGCTTAACTCTTTGCCACTTAAATAAAGCGTGCGAACAATCGCAATTCTTGATTCATCTGATAAAGCTTTAAAAATTTGTACTCTTATTTCATCATCTAATTGTTTTATATTCATAAAACTATGGTATTATATAGAAATTTTAAAATCAAGTATTTTTTCCAATTTATTGTTTGACATCAAATGAGGGATAACATATGGTGTTATCCACTGAATATTCTGTCTATTTATCTTCTTTTAGAAAGAGAAACTGATTTTAGAGGTGATAATATTATTCTCTCTTTAAAATGTTACTATTATTATTTTTCTACCATCTACATAAGAATAATAAAATTTCTTTAGTTAATCGAAAAAAATAATAAAAAGAATGAATTTTATTTTTAATTAATAATAAATGAAAAAATTAGGTGGATGTAAAAAGTTTTACTAACAAAAAGATATATAAAAATAATTTAAAGGATGCTTAATAGAGTATATAAAAATTAGTTGATTTATATAAAGTAAATAAATATCAAGTGAATGTAAAGGAATAGTAAACGTGATCAAACTACAATATAGTATTTTAAATTATTTTGAAATACTATAATTGTGTTAATTTTGTTTAATGGAAAGTGATTTTTTATGGGTGAACTTACGATTTTTTGACAAAAAAAATTCAAAAAGTTGCAATTTTTTTATAATATAAGCCATTTTACGAAAAAATTGTCTTTACAATATTTGAGCACAGTATTATATTAATAAACAAAACTATTGTATTTTCAGAATAATGTTTATATTTTAAAAAAATGTTTTTTAGAGTTGGATATAATTATAAGAAGTTTTTAAAAATGAATAAATGTAACTAGGATTTTTGTTGAGGTGAGTGAATGGTTAAACATGCGTTGTTAGAAGTGGAAGGTTTAAAAACTTATTTTCAAGTAGATAAGCAAAGGGTTGCTAAAGCGGTTGATGGAGTTAATTTTTCCATTAATCCAGGTGAAACGGTGGCACTGGTAGGAGAGTCTGGCAGTGGTAAAAGTATTACATCGCTCTCTATAATGAAGCTTGTTGGAAAACCTGGGAAAATTAGAGAAGGCCAAATCCGATTTGATGGAAAGGATATCGTTCCTTATACAGACAAGCAGATGGCAAAGCTTCGCGGCAGTGAGATGGCAATGGTATTTCAGGAGCCGATGACAGCATTAAACCCTGTATTTACCATTGGAAATCAACTTATAGAGACAATAAAAAAGCATAATAAGCTTTCGAAAGAACAAGCACATCAAAAAGCTGTAGAGATTTTAAAGACAGTTGGATTTCCTAGAGCAGAAGAAACAATGAAAGAGTACCCCCATCAATTATCGGGCGGCATGCGTCAGCGGGCTATGATAGCGATCGCCATTTCATGTGAGCCGAAACTTCTTATTGCAGACGAACCTACAACAGCACTGGATGTAACAATACAGGCGCAAATTCTTGATTTATTAGATGAAATGAAAAAGAAATTTAATATGGCAGTTTTACTTATTACACATGACCTTGGAGTAGTTGCGGAATATGCTGATCGTGTAATGGTTATGTATGGCGGTCAAATTGTAGAGCAAGCCGATGTGAAGGAATTATTTACAGAGCCAAAGCATCCTTATACAAGCGGTTTATTAGAAAGTCTGCCAAACCTTGATGATGATGTGGATAGACTTGGCGTGATTCAAGGAACTGTTCCTCCTGCATATGATTTTCCTGTAGGCTGCCGATTCTCTGATCGCTGCAAATTTGTAATGGATAGATGTAGGGAAAGCAACCCACAACTTCTAGAAAAAGAGCATAACCATAAGGTTCGATGCTATCTGTACGAATAGGGGGAGTTAGAATTCATGTCATTATTAGAGCAAGATTTAGTCAAAAAAACAGAGAAAGACTACATACTGCAAGCAGAGAACATTAAGAAATATTTTCCTATTAAAGGGGGAGTATTAAAAAGAACAGTCGGCCATGTAAAAGCAGTAGATGGTATATCCCTAAATGTAATTAGAGGAGAGACATTAGGTCTAGTTGGTGAGTCAGGTTCTGGGAAATCTACACTAGGTAGAATCATTTTGCGCTTGTTAGATCCTACAGAAGGAAAAATTGTATTTGAAGATCAAGATATTTCTACTATTAGCAACAGAAAGATGCGTCCAATACGAAAAGATATGCAGATCGTGTTTCAAGATCCTTTTGCTTCGCTAAACGGAAAAATGAGTGTACAAGAATTAATAGAAGAGCCCCTTCTTGTCCAAACGAACCTATCAAGACATGAAAGACAAGAAAAAGCTATTAATCTATTAGAAAAAGTAGGTTTGCGGGCAGCTGATCGTGTAAAGTATCCACATGAGTTCTCAGGTGGGCAAAGACAACGGATTAGTATTGCACGTGCATTAGCACTAAACCCTAAGTTTATTGTTTGTGATGAACCAGTATCGGCACTTGATGTATCCATACAGGCACAAGTTCTAAATCTAATGGCAGATTTGCAGGATGAATTTAACTTAACCTATCTATTTATTGCTCATGATTTAAGTGTGGTTAAACATATAAGTGATCGTGTAGCAGTCATGTATTTAGGAAGAATTGCCGAAATAGCACCGAAAAAAAATCTTTATGATACTCCGCTTCATCCATATACACAGGCGCTGTTGTCTGCAGTTCCAACAACGAACATACATAAGAAAAAAGAAAAAATTATTTTACAAGGGGATTTGCCAAGTCCGTCCAATCCTCCATCGGGATGTTCATTTAGAACACGCTGTCCAAAGGCACATGAACGTTGTGCAATGGTTCGTCCTGAGTTAATGGAAGTTGAAGAAGGACATTTTGTTGCATGCCACTTATACAACAAAGAAGATTAATCATTTTTTGTCTATAAGGAGGTGGTGCGTTACTATTCTTGTGTTCACTATATAATGAAAAAATTTTAAAAGGGGGAAACGTTGTGAAGAAGAAAAGTTGGTTGCTTGTTTTATGCTTTATCCTAGTAATGGGAGTGCTGGCTGCATGTAACAGTGGCAGCAAAGACACGGATGCAAAGCCAAGTGGAGATGCTAAACCAAAAGCTGGAGGAACAGTGACTGGTGCAATGGATACAGCTCCAGCAGGCATCTTTAACCCGGTTTTTTATCAAGATCAATACGAAAATAATATTTTATTATTAACACATGAACAATTATTAACACAAGATAAAAACTTAGAGTTTAAACCAAACTTAGCAAAAAGCTGGGAATTTAATGACGACCATACAGAGGCAACATTCCATCTGCAAGAAAATGTTAAATGGCATGATGGCGAGCCATTTACTGCCGATGATGTTGTATTTACATACAAAACAATTGCTAGTCCTGGATATGTAGAAGCAGGCGGTGTCCGTACACAATATGTGGAAAGACTAGTAGGTTATCAGGAATTCTCTACTGGAAAAACGAAAGATTTTGAAGGCGTTGTAGCGGTAGATGACCATACAGTAAAATTTAAGTATGCCAAGCCTAACGTTTTAGCGCTTGCTGATGCGAGCTTCTTTATTATTCCTGAACATGTTTTTAAAGATGTAGCAATTGCTGATATGCCAAAAGTTGCTGCTTCAACAAAAGAAGTAATCGGTACAGGTCCATTCAAATTAAAAGAAATCATTGAAGGAGAACAATATGTTCTTGAAAGAAACGATGATTACTGGCAAGGCAAACCATACCTTGATAGCATTGTATGGAAAGTAGTCGACCAATCCGTTATTCTTGGTTTATTAGAAAGTGGAGAAGTTGATTTTGTAGCGGACCCAACAGGAATTCAAGCGGCTGACTATGAAACAGTTGATGCTAATGACAACTTGAAAATTATAGAGCAACCAGATTTCGGTTACCAAGTAATGGGTATGATGCATAATCATCGTGCAAAAGGCGATAAAACACTAGATCCATCTAAATGGATTGAAAACAAAAAATTATCCAATCCAAAAGTTCGTCAAGCAATTGCATATGCCATCGACCGTAATTATTTGATTAAAGGATTGTTGAATGGAAAAGGAGTAGTTCAAAATTCTCCAATGGCCACACAATTCTCGGCATATGATGATAAAACACCGGAACAATATGCGTTTAATAAAGAAAAAGCAAAAGCTTTATTAGATGAAGCTGGCTATAAAGATAAAAATGGTGATGGCTTCCGTGAAGATCCAAACGGAAAAGAATGGGTTTTAAATCTAAACTATCCAATAGGAAACCAAATTCGTGAAAAATCTGCACCAATCATCCAAGAGTTTCTTCAAGATGTAGGCATTAAAATTGATTTACGTCAACCAAAACAAGCGGCAGCATACTTTGATGATCTTGAATATAATGCTCAAGATTGGGATTTATACTTAATTGGCTGGAACTTAGATAGCACAGATCCAGATCCAAGCGGATTATGGTCATCAACAGCTGCTTACAACTATTCTCGTTGGAATGATCCAGAAGCAGATCAGTTGTTAAAAGATGCATTTACTCCTCCAGATGCGTTTAAGCAAGATTACCGTAGTGAAGTGTACAGCAAATGGCAAGTTAAATTTGGAGAAGACCTTCCAGCGTTTATTCTATACGCTCAAAATAGCTTATGGACATATAACAAACGTCTTCAAGGTGTAGATGTATTACCATACACTTTCTTAAATAAAACCCATTTGTGGAATGTAACTGAATAAAAAGAGCAAGAAACAAGAGGAAAGAGCTTACGGAACATTTCTGTTGCTCTTTTCTTTTTAAAAGTTGGCTATGTTAAAGCTCATTGTTGATTTTGGCACGATGTTGATTGGAGTGGAAGGTGTGAGACTCCTGCGGGAAAAGCGAGTCAGAGGGAGATCCCACAGGCGCATAGCGCCGAGGAGGCTCCCGGACCGCCCGCGGAAAGCGAACGCCTGGAACGGAAATCAACAGGCAAGTTTAACAGAGCCTAAAAGTTAATAGAAGATGGAAATTATCTATTTAACATCAATGAGAATGGAGGAGGACCTTTGTACAAATATATCATTCGTCGTGTTCTTGTGTTTATTCCAATGTTGTTTGCTTTAACAGTCATTGTTTTTGGACTAATGCAAGCAGCTCCTGGTGATCCTTTTACTGGAAAACTAGATCCGAATGTGGACCCTGCTGTATATGAAAAACAAAAAGAAGCGTTAGGATTAAATGATCCGCTATATATTCAATATTTTCATTGGGTTGGAGATATGATTCAAGGAGATTTTGGTGAATCGATTGTTTATAAGGGGAGGCAGGTTACTGATTTAGTAGGTGCACGCGTTGAGAATACACTTACTTTAGGGGTTTTCTCATTAATTATTACCATCCTGTTTTCGATTCCAATTGGGATTTACTCGGCAAGAAAACCTTATTCTGTATTAGATTACAGTGTAACAACGTTTAGTTTTTTTGGACTTGCTATTCCAAGCTTTTTCTTTGGGTTAGTGGCAATCTATTTCTTTTCGGTTCAATTAGGATGGTTTCCTTCTCAAGGAACGGTTTCAAAGCCTGGTTTAGAAGGATTTGAATTGTTTGTAGATAAACTTCATCATTTAATCTTGCCAGGATTGACATTAGGATTAGCCGGAATGGCAACATATACTCGTTATATGCGGTCAGAAGTGCTTGATGTATTATCCGGGGATTATATTCGAACAGCAAGAGCAAAAGGGATGACAGAAAATACGGTTCTTTATAAGCATACTTTGCGTAATGCGTTAATTCCTATCGTTACATTATTAGGATTTGAAGTTGGTACCATTTTAGCTGGGGCTATTATAACAGAAAGTGTGTATCAGTATCCAGGACTCGGAACATTATTTATCAACTCGATATCAAGTAAAGATTATCCTGTAATTATGACCATTGCATTAATGATAGGCTTCTTTACTCTATTAGGAAATTTATTAGCGGATATCGGCTACAGTCTTGTTGATCCAAGAATCCGTTACGAATGAGGTGAAAAAATATGCAGCTTAATCAACAATCATCTGTTGAGACACAACCGGAATTTTCTATTAATCCTAATATGAAAAAAAGTAAAAGTCCTACCCAAATTGCTTTTGAGAGGTTTATGAAAAATAAGCTAGCTGTTGCAAGTGTTGTTATTTTGTTTTTGATTGTAATGGCAGTAATATTTGCCCCTTTATTAACAGATCAAAGTCCAACAAAATCTGATCTTTTGAGAGTAGAACATCCACCAAGTGAAGGTCATCCACTGGGGAATGATGGCTCAGGAAGAGATAACTTATCCCGTTTATTATATGGTGGCCGGATATCTCTCATTGTAGGATTTAGTGCAATGGTATGTACATTAGTAATCGGTGTTGTTTTAGGTTCTATTGCAGGCTATTACGGGGGAATTGTAGATACGATTATCATGCGTATAGCTGATTTAATTTTAATGCTTCCATTTATCGTAATCGCTTTAACAGTTGTTTCCATTATGCCGAAAGTAACCATTGGCAGTTTTGTTGCGATCATTGCGATAACATCCTGGCCTAATTTAACGAGGGTCATTCGGGGAACTTATCTTTCCTTACGGGAACAAGAATTTGTGCAAGGTGCAAAAGCAATTGGCGCCAGTGATTTTAGGATTATTTTTAAGTATTTTATTCCGAATGCGATTGGTCCGATTATCGTAAACGCCTCTTTAATGATGGCGACATACATTATTATTGAATCTGCAATGAGTTTTATCGGCTTTGGTATTCCACAGCCAACTGCAACATGGGGAAATATGCTTTCCGAAGCACAAAGTATTCGTATCTTAAGAAATAGCCCAGAAGCATGGGTGCCACCAGGTCTTGCGATTTTTATTACAGTATTATGTATTAACTTCATTGGAGATGGTCTTCGTGATGCATTGGATCCGAAAAGTAATAGAAGATAACCTACAAAACCTGCTAAAGTAACTAGCAGGTTTTTATCTGTCGACATATGCTTTCTTTTTCTACCTTTCTATCTTTTAAAAAGGCTGTTTTCTCAAAGTTTGTTGTTTTTAACATTAATACATTTGGAAAAGCGTTTCTTTGCAGCCTGAATACACGTAGACTCCTGTGGGAATGCGAGAAAGACGAGACCCCACAGGAGCGTATGCGACGAGGAGGCTCGACGCTCGCTAAACGGACGAAGTGTATTCAGGCTGCGATTTTAAAAGCAACAATCTATACGAAAACAGCCTTTAAAAAAATACAAATTCTATTTTATTTACTTTCATCACATTCTATAAATATTTGTACAAAATGTTATAAATTACAAATATTAATGAAGCTTCCTTTAAATGTTGCTAATATAAATAGGAAAGAATGTGGCTTCGAGGAGGAATTTCTATTGAATTATTCCGCTGAATTGGAGATGTTGATTCAATTATTTGAAAGAGCGGCATTATTGCTGATTTCGTTGTTTTTTATGACCCGTGTGCCAAAGTTTAAAGAAACTTTGCAAAAGGAAAGGCATACACTAACAGAATTAACGTTGATAACGATTATTTTTTGCCTATTTGCTATATTTGGCACTTATTCTGGAATTGAAGTGGAAGGATCACTTGTTAATATAAGAACAATTGCTATTATGTCAGGCGGGATATTATTTGGACCGTGGGTAGGTGTGGTAACAGGCATTGTTTCGGGAGTCCATCGTTATGTAATTGATATCGGAGGAGCAACTTCTATTCCTTGCCTTATTACGAGTATATTAGCTGGCATCGTTTCCGGTTATATTCATTTTCGTGTGAAAAAAGCAAATCGCTGGATAATGGGGATTATTGCCGGGATGTTTTGTGAAACTTTAACCATGGTGTTTATTTTAGTTATGGCAGAACCATTTCAATTAGGAGTAGATATTGTCTCGAAAATAGGAATTCCGATGATTGTAGGCCAAGTGAGCATCGGCTTAATCGTATTAATGATTGCAAATATAGAAGGAGAGAAAGAAAGAATTGCAGCAAGCCAGGCAAAGCTAGCCCTTGATATTGCGAATAAAACATTGCCGTACTTTCGTTCTATTAATGCGGAATCCTTGTATACCATTTGTACGATTATTAAAAATGATATAAATGCGGATGCAGTTGCTATTACGGACACAAAAGATGTACTTGCGTATGTTGGATTCGGTGAAGAAAAATACAAAGGCAGTCATGAAATTATTAGTGATCTAACGAAAGAAACGATTAGAAGCGGAAAAATTACGATTCGAAATAATATTGCTGACCATCATACATCGCAAATTCATTGCCTTCTTATTATTCCGTTAGAGGAAAGAGACATCATTACAGGAACGTTAAAAATTTATTATCAAAAAGCTAATACGATTACATATACACTGCAAACAATGGCCATCGGTCTCGCACAAATTATTTCTACTTTAATGGAAGTATCAAGAATAGAGCAAATAAAGGAAGCTGCAAATAAAGCTGAATTAAAAGCGCTGCAAACAAAAATTAATCCGCATTTTTTATTTAATGCCTTAAACGCCATTGCTTCTACAACAAGAAAAAATCCTGAGAAAGCAAGAGAGCTAATTCATAATCTTTCTGGATATATGCGTTTTAACTTAGAAGTGGGAGAAGAATTAATGGATATTCAAATAGCACTTCAGCAAGTTCGTGATTATATTGAAATAGAGCAGGCGCGATTTGGAAGCAAGCTCCAAGTGGAATATGAGGTGGAAGACATTCATGTAAACCTGCCAAGCTTGCTCATTCAGCCGCTTGTTGAGAATGCTGTCGTTCACGGGATATTAAAAAGAAAAGGTCCTGGTTTAATCATTATTTCTGTAAAAGATAAGGGAGAGAAAATAAGGGTTAGTGTAAAAGATACCGGAGCTGGAATCAAGCAAGAAGTGATTGATAACCTATACCACGATAAAGTTCCGTCAAAACAAATTGGATTATCAAATGTACATCAGCGCTTAAAATTAATGTATGGAACAGGGCTTGTCATTAAACGTTTGAACCTAGGAACGGAAGTATATTTTGAGGTGGCAAAGGAGTAAAACAATGAAAGCGATTATTGTTGAAGATGAAATTCCGGCGAGAGAAGAAATGGAGTATTTAATACAAACACATAGCAATATTGAAGTGGTAGCATCGTTTGATGACGGATTAGATGTTTTAAAGTTTTTACAGGAGACAGAAATAGATGCTATTTTTCTTGATATTAATATTCCTTCTTTAGACGGAATGTTTCTTGCAAGCAATATTAGCAAATTTGCGAAAAAACCGTATATTATTTTTACTACTGCCTATAAAGAGCACGCTGTACAAGCATTTGAACTAGAAGCATTTGATTATATTTTAAAACCATATGATGAAAAAAGAATTGCTGCTATGTTGAAAAAATTAGAAGGAGCATTTAATCGAGATCATTATAAATCAACCAATGAAGAAGAGGCAAAAGGACAAGATGGAAATGCTAAAGCACAAGGGCGGATAAATTTACGAAAAAATGATCATATCATCGTGACAGACGTAAATGAAATTTATTATGCGGCAGCTAGTGAAAAGGTAACGCTAGTCTATACGAAAGCGGAAGAATATATGATGCCAATGAGCATTTCTGAGTTTCATGCTAAATTGCCTCAAGACATCTTCTTTAAATGTCATCGCTCCTATACAGTGAACTTATCAAAAATTCATGAAATTGTTCCTTGGTTTAATCATACTTATTTATTGAGATTAAAGGATATAAAAGCGGAGGTTCCGGTGAGTAGAAGCAAGGGAAAAGAATTCCGACAAATTATGCATTTGTAATAACCGTTTATTCCGAATTTTATGCATTTCATTCTGATAACGCTTTTACTCGTTTTTCTGGTGATATAATTTTTGATGTAAGGGATAACATACAAAAATTATAATATTTAGAAATGATAACCAATAAGGAACGAGGAGATTAAAGTGAGAACGACTACGGAAAAACGGTGGCAAATAGTGATTGGTACGATTATTGTTCAAATGGGTTTAGGAACGATTTACACATGGAGTTTATTTAATCAACCTTTAGTAGATACATTCGGATGGGAGTTAAGCTCGGTTGCAACTACCTTCTCTATCACAAGCTTCGCCTTAGCATTTTCTACCTTATTTGCTGGCAAACTGCAGGATAAATGGGGAATTCGCCGTCTCATTGGGGGTGCAGGAATCATGCTCGGGATTGGCTTGATTCTTAGCTCACAAATATCATCTTTATGGATGCTATATATTTTAGCAGGTGTTGTGGTAGGATTTGCAGACGGAACGGCTTATATTACATCATTGTCCAACTTAATTAAATGGTTTCCAGAGAAAAAAGGATTAATCTCCGGAATCTCTGTAGGAGCATATGGAACAGGAAGTTTATTATTTAAGTTTATTAACGGTTCCTTTATTGCAACATTTGGTGTCTCAAAAGCATTTATGTTTTGGGGAATAATTGCACTAGTAATGGTAGTAGGCGGATCTTTTTTATTAAAAGAAGCAAAAGTAACAAGTCAAAGCCAAGCATCACAAGTTCAGCAAAAAGATTATACAGTAAAAGAAATGTTAAAAACAAAGCAAGCATACCTTCTTTTTGTGATTTTTTTCACAGCATGTATGAGTGGTTTGTATTTAATTGGCATTGTCAAAGATATCGGTGTAAGTTTAGCAGGACTTGATATGGAAACAGCAGCAAATGCAGTGGCGTTAGTCGCGATTTTTAATACAATTGGCCGCATTATATTAGGTGCCTTATCTGATAAAGTAGGCCGATTAAAAGTTGTCGCAGGAACATTAGTTGTGACTGCAATAGCAGTGTCCGTATTAAGTTTTGTCCCTCTTAATTTCCCGTTGTTCTTTGCTTGCGTTGCAGGAATCGCCTTCTGTTTTGGCGGAAACATCACCGTCTTCCCAGCCATCACAGCAGATTTCTTTGGACTGAAAAATCAAAGTAAAAACTACGGTATTATTTATCAAGGGTTTGGAATTGGGGCATTGTCTGGTTCATTTATCGCAGCAGCACTAGGTGGATTTGTTCCAACATTCACCGTTATCGCGATATTATGTATTATCTCGCTTATTATTGCATTAACAATAAAACCTCCTTATAAAGGAAAAGGAATAACAAAAAATAAACAAAATGTTCCCAGCATGAAACCACATACAAGACTAGGATGATATATGAAAATGAAGAAGGGCTTTCCTGATGGAGAGCTCTTTTTTATCGTTTAGGAAATTAGAACTGTGGATATTTGTTCTGATTAAGTCGAATCTTAGCGGATTTTGTCAAAAAATCGATAAAACGGAAAAAAAAACGAAGATAAATCCGGTAAAAAAGAAGATAAAAGAATTTTTTATGCTGTTTACAGTCATGATCCTATAATAGATATGATATTTAGTAAATAAGCATATAAATAAGTGAGGGATCTTAAGTTTTTTGTTAAAATGGGATTAATATCCATCATCGGTTAGGCGTATGATAGGAAAAATAGGCTAAATACGTCTATAGTCTTAGGGTAGATTCCATTTTAAGTCTATGGCAATTCCTCTTTTTTTTCGATATTCTATATAGTAAGAAAATTTCTAAATTGAAACTATTTACGGAAAAAATCGTAATAAATAAGGAATATAACGTCAGGAGTCGATGATTTTGAATCCATTTTTACTTTTTCTTGTCCGGTCAGGGATCACCATCCCAATTGGTATGATAACTTGGTTAAGCAGCATCATCTTTTTTGATCAAACATTCTTTCCTTCCGTTGTATACGCAATGATCGCTGGAACTGGTGCTTATTTGTTAACAAATGGTGTAATTCAGCATCGGTTTTTAAAAAAACATCACTTAACTAGAAAAGAATATAAGTTTATTTATAAGCAATTAAAAGAAGCAAAAACAAAAATTACTCGTTTAAATAAAGCGGTGCTTTCTATTCGTCATTTTTCTTCCATTAAACAGCGAATTGATCTTATTCGTGTTACAAGAAAAATATATCATTTAACAAAACAAACACCGAAAAGATTTTACCGCGCGGAGAAGTTTTATTACTCTCATCTAGATTCTGTTGTTGAAATTTCAGAGAAATATGCACTGTTATCAGCACAGCCTAAAAAAAGTCATGATCTGCAAATCACGCTTCGTGAGACAAGAAAAACGTTGGAACAACTAGCAAAATCGATTGAAGATGATCTTCATATCCTTCTTACAGACGATATTGACGACCTTCATTTTGAATTAGATGTAATAAGACATACTACTTTTAAGAAAAAAGATGATAACTTGTTTGATGAAAGTAGGAGGTTAAAATGAGTGACGATCTGTACTCACTTTCTAAAAAAGATAATGGATTGGACGAATTATTTTCTCTGTCACTTAAGGAGACAGACCAAATAGGAGCAAGTAGAGAGAAGGAGAAATCGATTCGCCTTCTTGACGTTCTTTCAGAAGAAGAAAAACAAAAAGTATATAAATTAGCGGAAAACCTTGATCCAACTAATCATCGGGAAATCATTTTTTTTGGTGTAAAAGCTCAAAAGAATTTACTCTCCTTTTCTCATTCTATGTTAGAGCATGTCCAAAAAAAGGATGTTGGAGAAGTAGGCGATATTATTGGTGAACTAATGGAGAAGCTGAATGAAATAAATCCAGATGAATTGAAGATGGAAAATAAATCATTTTTTGCAAGGATTTTTGGCAGGTTTTCTAGTTCTGTGCAAGAAGTTTTATCGAAATATCAAAAAACAGGTGCTCAAATCGACCGAATTAGTGTCAAGTTAGAGCGCAGCAAAAATATATTATTATCAGATATTCATTTATTAGAAAAACTATTTGAAAACAATAAAGAGTATTTTTATTCTCTTAATATGTATATTGCTGCTGCAGAATGGAAGCTGGAGGAATTACATACTAACATTATTCCAGAAATGAAAACAGCAGCGGAAGCACAAAAAGATGAGATGAAGCTGCAAGAAGTACAAGATATGGCGGAGTTTGCTGAACGTTTAGAGAGGCGAATTTATGATTTGAAGATAAGCAGGCAAATTACGCTCCAAACAGCGCCGCAAATACGTTTAATCCAAAACACGAATAAAACTGTCATTGACAAAATTCAATCCTCGATTTTGACCACTATTCCACTTTGGAGAAATCAAGTAGCAATTGCATTAACGCTGCTAAGACAGCGTCACGCATTAGAAACACAAAAAAAGGTGAACAAAGCAACAAACGAAATGATCCAAAAAAATGCAAGGTTGGTAAAAAGCAATACGATAGATGGCAGTTTTACAGATATTAACAAATTAAAGAAAACGCAGTTAGACTTAATTTCAACTCTAGAAGAAACATGGAAAATTCAAGAAGATGCTCGTAAAAAAAGGGTACAAGCAGAACAAGATTTTGTGTCTATGGAACATACATTAAAAACAGCAGTTTTGGAGATGAAAACAAATGAAAGACAAAACTGATTTGAAAATGAAGAAAAATGTCCTTCATCTGAGTTATGAAGGACAAAACTGGTTTGAAAATGAAGAAAAATGTCCTTCATCTGGGTTATGAAGGACAAAACCGGTTTGAAAATGAAGAAAAATGTCCTTCATTCCAATCCCTCTAAAGGACAAATACTAGGTTGAATGTACCTCTGATGCGATAGATGAAAAAAAGTATTTACCCTATTATTTTCTGTTTTGCCTCTCACTTGTTAACCTCTTCTATGCCTTGTTTTCCCCTATTAATTTACCAAAACGAACGCGCTTATTCACGATATAAATAATCGGAATACCTATTGCCATCACCGCAAATTCGCCAACAGCAGTTGTATACCATGTATATAAAAACGGCAAGTTGAACGCTAAATAAAGTTCCAATGCAATGATAAACATCGTAAATGTAAAGACGAGTGTGTTAATAATCATTCGTTTTACAATGTTTTTTACATATCGTCCTACACAAATCGTAATAAGCAAAGCAATGATTGATTGAGCCACTCCAAAAACAAGATCGTATGCCTTCAATGGTGAAAAGAATAAATTTGCAAAAAATACTCCAATAACAATTCCATACATATATTTTTTATTAAAAACAACTAAATGATTAAACATTTCTGAAACTCGGAATTGAATATTCGTAAAACCAAATGGTGCAATAATGCCTGATACAGCAATATAAAGGGCAGCAATCATACCATTTACTGCAAGTGTTTTTATGTTCATTTTTTTCTCTCCCTTAGTTTTTTTACGTGGGATGGTCTCGAACCACGTCTTTCAACACAAAAAATAATGGTATAGTATGCAAGCTATGTTCGTCAATGTTTTTTATTACAGTTTTTTTATTAATAGAATTTATATTTTTAAGTTAGATAATTGTCTGGCTCCGACGTACAGGACGTACAAGTGCCGGCGTTGCCACAGGACGTGGCGTTTTTAGCCGGCCAGCGCCTAGCCCCTGTGAAAGATAACCTCTTGGCTCTAAAAGTAAAAAACACTTTTTGAGCCAAGAGAACATTTTTCTTCGGGGCTGGTCAAGGCGCTTCCGCTTTTCTTATAGTATTAATTAAAAATTTAGAATATAATATGAATAATACTTAGATTCACGAAATAAAAGGAAGAAGGGATACATATGACAGAAAAGTTTATCATGAATTCTATGGAAGCTACTATGAAACAGTTAACAGCAAATTCCCTTGTAAAAAAAGGGTTGATTTTTTTAAAGGAAGATGCCGAAAAGACACTAGAGGAACAAATAGAACTCACTTGTATTCCTGCTCCAAGCTTTTTAGAACAAGAAAGAGGAAAAGTATACAAAGCAAAACTGGAGTTATTGGGACTTTCGCAGATAGAGGAAGACAAGCATGGAAATGTTTTTGGTATTCGTTATGGTACAGGCAGCGGTCCAAGGCTGTTTGTTTGTGCTCACTTAGACACTGTATTTCCCGAGGGAACAGCCGTTACAGTAAAAAAGAAGGATGGAAAAGTATACGCACCAGGAATTTCTGATGATGGCAGAGGACTAGCGGCAGTTTTATCTGTTGTTAGAGCATTTAATGAAACGAATATCCAAACAAAAGGCGATATCATTTTTGGTGCCACAGTTGGAGAGGAAGGGTTAGGTGACTTAAGGGGAGTAAAAGGATTATTTCAGGATAGAAAGGATATTGATGGTTTTATTTCAATCGAACCTGGAAGTCCTGAACGAATCGTTTTTCTTGGAACTGGAAGTCACAGATATGAAGTGACTTATAAAGGGTCTGGTGGACATAGCTTTGGAGATTTTGGCATTCCTAGTGCTGTCCATGCATTAGGAAGAGCAATAAACAAAATTGCAGACATTCAAACACCTAAAGACCCGAAAACAACCTTTACAGTAGGAACGATTATTGGTGGAACATCTGTTAATACAATAGCGGAAGAAGCAAGCATGATGCTTGATTTGCGTTCCAATTCACAGGAAGAACTGCTGCTGTTGGAAACGAAAGTGATGAAATTATTAAAAGAGGCGGCAGAGGAAGAAAATAACCGTTGGCAAAGTGAAACAACAGCGATAGAAGTAAAGATAAAGTTAGTAGGAGACAGGCCAGCTGGAACTCAGAATAGTGAGGATGCTATTGTACAAACCTCTTTAGCAGCAGCACAATGTTTAGGGTTGCACCCAGAACTCTCTTCTGCAAGCAGCACGGATTCTAATGTTCCTATTAGTTTAGGAATTCCCGCAGTAACTTTAGGCGGTGGCGGTGATTATGGAGGGGTTCATACGTTAGAGGAATATTTTGATCCAACAGATGCCTACTTCGGTCCACAAAATCTATTTTTAACCATTTTAGGACTAGTCGGTGTCAAAGACGAAACAGAAGCACTATTAAATAAATAAGTGGCTGGTTTAAAAGTGAAGGATATTATTTCTTCACTTTTTTTTAATACGGAAAAATAGGTGTTACAGCGAGAAAAGAGGTAGTGACGGCAGCGCAAGGAGGATATTTATCTTTACAAAAATCAGATCGTTCCTCTACAATATTTTTAATGAAAGTACTTTTGTATACCGAGGAGTGAAAGGATAAGGTATCAGCATTTCATTAATGTGTATACAAATACTTTAAGGGGGTTTTAGTTAAATGGATGTACGAGAAGAGAAATTTTGTAGAGAATCTTTAGTGGTAAAAACGAGTAGAATATTTCCCATTGATACAAATAATCATAATTCTTTATTTGGCGGAAAACTAATGAGTTATATTGATGATGTGGCATCCATTTCTGCCTCAAGGCATTCGAGAAGTGACGTGGTAACAGCTTCTACTGACTCTGTCGACTTTTTATTTCCCATTAAACCAACAGATTCGGTTTGTTTGCAATCATTTGTTTCACATACGGGCAGATCGTCGATGGAAGTTTTTGTGAAAGTGATCGCGGAAAATTTAAAAACAGGGGAACGCAAATTAGCAGCGACGTCTTTTTTAACCTTCGTAGCATTAAATGATAATGGAAAACCAAAACAAGTTCCAAAAGTAGTTCCTCAATCTCCAGAAGAATTAATGCTTTATAATACAGCAGAAAAGAGGGTAAAGATCAGAAAAGATAGAAGGGAACATAGTAAAGCATTTGCAACCGTTGTAAACACAGATATTCCATGGATGTAATATAGGTTAGGAGCTGGCAAAAAAGGTCAAACTTATTTGTCGGCTCTTTTTTTGTCGTCATACACCAGGAAATTATAAACGAAATGGGATTGTGGATAACTTGCCGGTTGTGTCCACATCTAGCTCCAGCGCCTAGCTCTTGTGAAAAATAACCCCATGCCTCTAAAAGTAAAAAGCACTTTTTGAGTCATGTGAACATTTTTCTTCAGAGCTGTTCAAGGCGCTTGCGCTTTTGTTCCTTAAAATTATTTTATAGTAGCTGTTTGTTGAGATTTAATTTAGATATATCATTACATAAGTGTCAGAATTTATTTAATTTTTTAAAAAATAACGTTAGATAATCTTACAAAAATAAAGACACCTGTCTAATACAGGATTATAATCCATACAAGGAGTTCTATTATTGGGATAATATTCCTAGGTAATTAGGATGTTATTACCAGCATTCCTAAAGAAAAAGAGAAATAGGGGGCTAATTATGATTTCGAAAAAAGTACTATCATTAGCGATGACAGCAACTTTAGCACTAGGTTTCATGAGCGGGTGTGCCTCATCCAATAATAAGGACAAAGATAGCGGCGCTGACGGGAAGAAAGTGATAAAAATCTCTACACAATCTCCATTATCGGGTGGAAGTGCAACTTTAGGCGAAGCAATTAAACTAGGAGCTCAATTAGCAGTAGATGAGCAAAAAGATAAGTTTGCTGATTTAGGTTTTGAACTTAAATTGGAAGCGCAAGACGACCAAGGAGATCCGAAAAAAGGGGTAGCAAACGCTAATTTAATTGCTGCTGACCAATCCGTATTAGGAGTTGTTGGCCACTTAAATTCAGGTGTTTCCATTCCTGCATCTCAAGTATATGAAAAAAATAAAATTGTCAGCATATCACCAGCAAGTACAGCAACTGATTTTACAGACCGTAATCTTAAATCAGTAAGCCGTGTAGTTGCACGCGACGATTTCCAAGGTCCCGCTGGCGCTAAATATGCTGTTGAAACATTAAAAGCGAAAAAAATCTTCGTTATTCAAGATAAAACAGCTTACGGTTCAGGTTTAGCAGGTGCATTTAGAGATGCTGCTGAAAAAATGGGCGCTGAGATTATTGGATATGAAGGTATCACTGTTGGGGAAAAAGACTTTAACGGTGTATTAAACCAAGTATCATCTAAAAAGCCGGATTTAATTTATTATGGCGGTTTATATGCTGAAGGCGGCCTTTTAGTTAAACAAGCTCGTGATAAAGGAATCGATGTTCCATTTATGGGTGGAGATGGCTTAGATTCTTCTACATTTGTTGAAATTGCCGGCGATGCAGTGAAAAATACATTCTTAACTTCTGTTGCAGGTGATACGACAAAAACACCAGAAGGTAAAAAATTTGCTGATGATTATAAAGCGAAATTTAACAAACCTATTGAATCTTATTCAGGATATGCTTATGACAGTGCAGGTGTATTATTAGCTGGTATTGAACAAGCGATTAAAGACAATGACGGTAAAATGCCAACTCGTGAACAAGTAATGACAGCAGTACGTGGTATTAAGGATTACAAAGGGGTTGTAACTCAAGTTGGTTTCGATGATAAAGGTGATAACACATATGCAAAAATCTTTATCTATAAATTTGACGAAGCAAAATATCCAGCTACATTAGATGGAGAAATTGAAAAAGAATAATCAAATAAGAAGGGTATGGATATCCCGTACCCTTTTTCAATTGGATTATAGTAAATATAACGGGATAGTATTTATGATTAGTCAGTAGGTTAGCAAGTTAGGACAAGCAAGTAAGTGAAAAGACTTTAGCCAACGTAAAAAAGAACTATCCTTAAATTGTGAGTTCAAAAAGGAAACAAATGAGAGGCTTTAATTTGGTGATTTTTTGAACACCCTCTTAAAAACAAAAAATTATAAACAAAAGTGTGGGGAAGAAAATGCTGACAGAAATATTACAAACATTACCGCAAGTTTTGATAGATGGACTAACTCTTGGTGCTGTTTATGCTGTTATTGCACTTGGATACACAATGGTTTATGGAATATTGGAGCTGATAAATTTTGCCCATGGAGAAATCTTCATGACAGGTGCGTTTATTGGAACAGCTGTTTTAATTGTTTTAACAAGTCTTGGCTGGACAGCGATGTTACCAGCTGTACTTTCTTTAATTATCATGCTTGTGATATCTAGTTTAATCACAGGGCTAATGGGAATGGGGATTGAAAGAGTCGCATATCGTCCGTTGCGAAAAGCACCGAAATTAATTGCGCTTATTTCAGCTATCGGGATTTCTTTCCTGCTGCAAGATATTGTCCGTTTTATTACAGAATTATATAAAGGAAATTATATTTTAACTTCTCCAAATTTTTTCGAAGGACAAATAAAAGTACATTTAGATTCTATTATCCCAGGAATTCAGAATCCTCATTTTAAAAGTTCCTTTTTAGTAGTTATTATTGTTGCCATCATACTAATGATTGCTCTTGATTTGTTTGTTAATAGAACAAAATGGGGCATGGCAATGAGAGCAGTAGCACAGGATAGAGAAACTGCATCTCTTATGTCCATTAACGTTAATAAAGTGATTTCTGTTACATTTTTTGTTGGTTCTGCCCTTGGTGGAGCGACAGGTGTTTTATTTGCCATCCAATATGGAACAATTGATCCATATATTGGATTTATTCTTGGCTTAAAGGCATTTACAGCTGCCGTGCTTGGTGGAATTGGAAATATTCGCGGAGCAATGGTAGGCGGTTTGATTATTGGTCTTATCGAAATGTTTACAGCTGCAAATTTATCTGTTCTTACAGGTGGTCTTTTAGGGGCCGAATATAAAGATGTTGTTGCTTTTGCTATTTTAATTATTGTCCTAATCTTTAAACCAGAAGGCTTATTTGGGAAAGCCGTAGCAGAGAAAGTGTAGGTGGGAACAATGACAAACTTAATGAATACACTACAGAACAATAAAATGGCACAAGCAATACTATTTTTAGTATACGTATTAGTAACAAGTGCTAGTTTATATCTTGCACAACAATCAGTTGTGGCATTTTTACTACTATTATTTTCCCTCTTAATTTTGTACTTCTTAAAGTTAGGAAATAAAATAAAATGGGCATTGGGGATTATCATTTTAGGGTTTGTTCTTCCATTTTCAGCAAGCCACGGACCTGCTTATCAATCGTATATGGAAGTTGCCACGATGGTGGGAATTTATGTTTGTATGGCGTTGGGATTAAATATTGTGGTTGGATTAGCAGGATTGCTTGATTTAGGATTTGTAGCATTTTTTGCAGTAGGTGCTTACACATATGGTATTTTTGCGACAGCGCAAGCTTCCAACTTTATGCCTTTTGGCCAGTACCCATTATCAGGAAACAGCTTTTGGATCTTTATTATCATTGGTCTTTTTGTAGCAGCGTTATTTGGAGTTCTGCTGGGAATTCCTGTTCTTCGTGTTAAAGGAGATTATTTGGCCATTGTTACATTAGGATTCGGGGAGATTATTCGCATTGTATTTAATAATTTAGATAAACCAGTCAATATTACAAACGGTGCGATGGGGCTTGCGAGTATTAGTCCTCCTGAAATCTTTGGCATTCAATTAATATTCCCAAACCAATTTTATTATGTTGTATTAGTTGTTTTTGTTATCGTAATTTATACGGTTACAAAATTAGAACATACAAAATTGGGGCGTTCTTGGAAAGCAGTTAGAGAAAATGAAATTGCTGCACAAGCAATGGGAATCCCACTAGTAAAAACAAAATTAACAGCTTTTGCAATCGGAGCTTCTTTTTCAGGAATGATGGGGGTTGTATTTGCAGCAAAACAAACCTTTATTGATCCAACAAGTTTCACTTACTTAGAATCTACTACTATTCTTGTTATGGTAATTTTGGGAGGTATGGGAAGTGTTCCTGGTGTTATTTTAGGTGCTTCTGTTATTACCATTTTGAATTTACAAGTTTTAGCAGAGATTACATCTTGGCTTAGTACAGTAACGGCTATTCCTGATGCGTTATCTCCGGCAAAAATGCAAAGATTTATTTTTGGAGCATTATTAATTGTCATGACATTGTATCGTCCACAAGGTTTGATACCGGTGAAAAATATAAAATTTAATGCAAAGAAATTAAAACAAGGGACCGGAGCAAATGTAAAAGGAGGAGCATCAAGTGAATATACTCGAAATTAAAGGATTAACCAAATCTTTTGGCGGACTTGTCGCAAATTCGGATATTGATATGTATGTTGAAAAAAACTCCATAACAGCTGTTATTGGACCAAATGGAGCAGGGAAAACGACATTTTTTAATATGATTACAGGAGTATATAAACCAACATCAGGAAAAATTCTTTTAGAAGGCAAGTCGATAGCAGGTTTAAAACCTCATGTTGTTGCAAAAAATGGAATCTCCCGTACTTTCCAAAATATTCGTTTATTCGATGAGATTACGGTTTTAGAAAATGTATTGATTGGGATGCATAATCATATAAAAGGGAATATATTAGGAACACTACTCCAGCTTCCAAAATCAAGACATGAGGAAGAGGAAGCAAAAAAAGAGGCTTATCGCTTATTAGAATATGTTGGTCTTGCAGATTTGTTAAATGAAGCAGCGGGAAATTTATCTTATGGTGCCCAGCGAAGATTGGAAATTGCCCGTGCCCTAGCAACAAAACCTCGTATTTTATTATTAGATGAGCCTGCTGCTGGTATGAACCCGAAAGAAACGAGTTTATTAACAGACTTAATACAAGATATGTGTAAAAAATTGGATTTGACGATTATCTTAATAGAACATGATATGAAGCTAGTGATGGAAATTTCTAATCATATTATTGTCCTTGACCACGGAGAGAAGATTGCTGAAGGCGGACCGGAAGACATTCGTTCCAATCCAAAGGTAATCGAAGCATATTTAGGCAAAGGAGCGGTAGCGCTCGCTTAAAGGGGGTAACAGCATGGAGAAAATACTGGAACTTAATAGTATCGAGGCATCATATGGAGGCATCCAGGCTTTAAAGGGAATCAGCCTGCATGTAGATAAAGGAGAAATTGTTACGCTTATCGGAAGTAATGGGGCAGGAAAATCCACTACTTTAAAAGCGGTAAGTGGACAAGTCCCTGCCAAAAAAGGATCTATTTTTTACAAAGGGAATGAAATCACCAATATTGCTGCCCATAAAACAGCTGTATTAGGTATTTCACAAGTACCAGAAGGAAGACGGATTTTTCCTAAGCTTTCTGTACGAGAAAACTTATTAATTGGTGCTTTTGCTGTAAAAGATAAACAATTAATTGAAACAAGAATGAAAAAGGTGTTTGGATATTTTCCTAGATTAAAAGAGCGGATAGAACAAAAAGGCGGGACGATGAGCGGTGGGGAGCAGCAAATGCTTGCTATTGGCCGTGCTCTTATGATGCAGCCGGAAGTATTAATGCTTGATGAACCTTCCATGGGTTTGGCGCCAATTATTGTGGAACAAATATTTGAGATTATTAAAGAGTTGAATAAAGAGGGAATGACGATTCTACTAGTAGAGCAAAATGCTTTCCAAGCACTGCAAATTGCCAATAGAGGGTATGTTATTCAAACGGGTGAAATTGTTCTAGAAGGATCAGGAGCAGAATTAATTACAAATAAACAAGTACAAGAAGCGTACTTAGCATAAATGCTAAAAAAGCTGACTTTCATTGATTGAAGGTCAGCTTTTTTAAAAGATAAGAAAGATAAAAAATTTTTAACTTAGATGAGTGTCTAACTCAGGCGCCTGCGCTTTTCTTTTAATAATTTAAAAATTTTATACAAACTGGTTCAGGTGCTTGAATTTCTGATTGAAGTAATGTTAGTTTGCCTGTTGCTTGATCTCTTGCAAATAACGTCAATGTATCTGATTGTTCATTTGATGCAACAAGAAACTGTTCTGTTGGATCTAAAACAAAATCGCGAGGCCAGTTTCCTTCTGTAGATGTACGGTCTACATATTGCAACTCACCTGTTTCTTTGTTCACACTAAAAATAGCAATAGAATTATGTCCACGGTTACCAGCATAAACAAAATTGCCGTCAGATGAAAGATGGATCGCACTGCCTTGATTATTTTCCGTAAAATCAGTTGGCAAGGTGGAAATGTATTGAAGTTCTTTAAAGCTTCCGGATTCTGCATCATACGATAAAGCAATTACTTCTGAGCTTAATTCCGTCATAATATAAGCAAATTTACCGTTAGGATGGAAAGCGATATGTCTTGGACCGCTGCCAGGTTTTGTGGATAAACTGCTTACTTCCTCTAACACGCCATTTGTCAGCTTGTATGTATCTAATTTATCAATTCCTAAATCAACAGATACAACATATTTTTCATCAGGAGTAAACCCGACAAAATGCATATGTGGTTTTTCTTGACGTGCCTTATTAGGACCAGTGCCAGTGTGCTCAATAACAGAAGAAACAGCTTGAAGAGCATTGCTTTCTTGATCAATAGGATATGCTTCTGCAGTTCCTTTATGATAGTTTCCGGATAATACAGTTTTTTTGTTTTCATCAACGCTTACATGACATGGTGAAGCACCTTCTGTATATTGGCTATTAAGCATTTGAAGTTTGCCGGATGCAGGATCGATTGTATAGGCAGAAACACCTCCAAGCGAACCATCTTTTCCTACTGCATAAAGATGTTTATTGTCTTTACTTACAGTTAAATAGGTAGGGTTATCAATTTCAGCGACTAATTCAATATTCGCTATTTTTTTTTCTGTTGTATCCAGTATAAAGGAATAAATTCCTTTGCTTGTCGATTTTGTATAAGTACCAACATAACCGATAAATTTCTTTGAATTTGTCATGTGCAAATCTCCTTTAAACATAATTAAGTTCATTATATCAAAAAATTTGAACAATTAAATAATATAAGGGTGGGAGAATAATTAGAGTGGAGAAGGTCAAGGCGCAGAAATCTTGAAGTTCATGTGCTAAAAATGAGTGATTACGTAGTAATATATTGTGATAATATGGAATGTGGAAAAGTTGGCTGGTTTATTCACGTATTATTAACAAGATAATCATTGTTATATAAGTATTCCACAGGTTTATTCACATTATCCACAGGATGGTAGGGGGGTAATTCATTTTTTGTGGATAACTACTTGGTTTTATATGTAGGCAAGTTTAAGACTAGAAGGCTGAATAATCTCCTTCTAGTCTGTTAAAAATTAATTTCTTTTATTTTTACTAGGTTTTGCTGCTGCCGTGTCCGCTTTTTTAAATTCGTGTGTATATAATACTTCTTGCATACTAGATAAAGTATGTTTCGATTTAGGTTGTTTCTTTTTTTCCATGTTAAACATCCTTTCTTTTTTAATAGTTTTCCCTAATAAGCAAGAAAAGATACTTAATACAATGTCGGCAAGTCTTCTTCTTTACCAAAGGCTGTTTTCGTATAGAATGTCGCTTTTAAACTCGCAGCCTGAATACACTTCGTCCGTTTAGCGAGCGTCGAGCCTCCTCGTCGCATACGCTCCTGTGGGGTCTCGCCTTTCTCGCATTCCCACAGGAGTCTACGTGTATTCAGTCTGCTGAGTACTTCTTCTCCTATTTTTTTACATGAAAAACAACAAACTTTGAGAAAACAGCCTCACCAAAATACATAAGGTTATATCATTCGCTTGTAATAGAGTGAAAAAACGTTATTTTTTGTAGTATGATAAATGTATAAGCAAAGTACAATTTATCAACATTTATGCTGATTACTTTTGTCAACGCCCTTTATTTATATATTCCCGAAAGCAAATCATTAAATCATAAGGGGGGATAAAGCTTGATTATTTCTAAAATTACTAGACAGAAACAGATTGAGGATCGCTATAATATTTTTACGGTGAAAAATGGAAATGAGCAATATGCATTTAGTGTAGATGAGGCGATATTAATTCAATATCAACTTCGAAAAGGGTTGGAATTAGATTCCTTATTATTAAGTGAAATTCAATTTAATGATGAAATAAGGAAAGGGTACCATCTTGCTGTGAAGTATTTAGCAAAAGTAAAACGAACAGAAGCAGAGGTTAGAACTTATTTACAAACAAAGGTAGAAGGGGACTTTATTGTTTCCGAGGTAATAACAAAGCTGATAGAAATGAAATTTCTTGATGACGAAGATTATGCTTTTTCTTATGTTAGAACGCAAAAAAATACGACAGATAAAGGTCTACAAGTTATTAAAAGAGAATTAAAGGAAAAGGGAATAGCCGCTCATTTCATCGAAGCAGCGCTAAAAGAAATATCTTATGATGATCAATTATCAGCAGCAGCAAAAATAGCCAAAAAAGTGATTGGAAGCAATAAAAAGGAGTCTAATCGAATACTTTTGCAAAAGGTGGAGCAGACGTTAATGAGAAAAGGGCATACTGCCGACATCATTCAAGAAGTAAAAAATGAACCTTCTTTAATGGAAGAAACGAGTGATGAAATGGACATGCTCCGAGTACAAGGGGATAAGGCACAAAGAAAATTTTCCAAGTATACCGGATATGAATTTAAACAAAAAATGAAACAATATTTATACAGAAAAGGATTTGCGATGGAACAGATCGAACTATATCTAGATGAGTTATCGAATTGACTTGTATCACGTGTTCAAAAAGGAGAGAGGGATAGCAGAAAGTTTTTTGTCCTTCCTGTCCCACTCTAAAAAGTTATTGGTTCGTATCACGGTGAGATGACGCATTCATTCTTTCTTGTGGATGTGTATTTGTTTTCCCATCTGCACGCTTTGATGCAAATTCTGGCTTCGCACGAGGTTCGCCTTCAAATTTATTTTGGTCTATATTGTGTACATTTTTTCCCATAAAAGAACCCCTCCGATTTTTTATCAATGGTAGTTGTAATAAACGTAAACGGTTGTTTATCACAAGATTAGTATTGGTTGGAACAAAACAAAATATTAGTGAAAGAAGGATAAAACATGATGCATGATTATCAAAAAAGGTTAGTAGAGAGATTGCTGGAAATTAACCAATCGATTTCCGTTACACAAGCACAGACATGGATCGAGTTATTATGGGAAGATTTTGAAAGCACCTATGCAAAAGCAGGAAGAGAATATCAAGGAATGGAAATAACGGAAAAAGTCGTTAGTCAATGGATCGAAAATCACGGTGAAAAGCTGCATGAATTTGTTGCTCAAAATCCAAAATACAAAGAGTTTTTTTTAGAAGATAAAAAGAAGCTGCACTAATGAATGACGGGTCCCCTAACATAAAAAAGGAGACCTGTTTTTTATGGATGGGCTCTGTTTATTTTCAGTGCTGATTTAGAATGGTCAGGAAATTCACTCGCTTTCCGCGGACGAACTGGCAAGCTTCGGCGTTCGCCCGCGGAAAGCGTAGTGTATTCACGCTGCGGAACTTCTTTTCAAGGAAACTAATGGATTAAATGCATTAATTGGTTAAAATATCAAGTTTTTTTCTTAGTTTTTCTTCGCTGAAAATCCAGCCGGTGTAGGACGAAATGATATCATAATGTTGATCTAAGTGAACAACGGCTACAAAAGGATAATGTCCGTTGCTTCGATAGCGCAGGTCAATAAAACGAACTTGGAATTGATTGTCGGTCTCTTGCACTTCCCACCGATAAACAGGTGAAAAAGATAAAAAGGCAGAAAGGTTTTTATCTTTTTGAGCAGCAGTTAATGCTGGTGTTATTGGAATAGGAACACGCTCATATTTGTCATAAATTTTAATCTGGTAGTTATGTGCTTTGCCTACATAAAAGAATTCATCTGTCATTACAGCAACTCGCCAATGGTTATACCTCATGGTAGGAGATAAGATAATGGAAGCAGCGTTTGGAACGAGCTCTTTGACTTTATTTTTAACTTTTCGCTGTGCAAAATAGCGGAGAAAATAATAACAAACTAACAAAATGTAAATAGTGGAAAACGTATAACCTGGATCTGAACCGAAAGCCCATAAAAACAAACCAATTACATGAACAGTAAATATAATTGGATCAAACGTATTGATGAATCCTAACGCAATCCATTTGGAAGAAAATGGACGTAAGGCTTGTGTTCCATAAGCATTAAAAATATCGACAAAAACATGTAAAAAAACGGCTAAAAATGTCCACAACCATAAATGTAGGAGATTGGCCACCGGAAAAAAAGGATAGATCACAGCAATGATAACTAATGGCCACAAAATTACGGCTGGAATGCTATGGGTAATCCCTCGGTGATTTCTAATATAGACAGCATTATTTCTTAATTTTAATACGGTATCAATATCGGGAGCCTGTGATCCAGCTAATGTAGCGATCATCACACTAATTGTTGTTGCCTGACTTTCTGCAACAACGGGGTCAAGTGTTGCAAGACCGCCCAATGCTAATCCCATGACTACATGTGTACCAGTGTCCAAAATAACAAACCTCCCTAAAGTTAGTCAGTCGATTGGATAATCATTCTAAAATTTCTAGGAAAAATTACTTTCTTTTTTCTAAAACAAAAGATACACTTTTTAAGTTAGACAGTCGAGATGGATATACCTTTATTTTATTAAATTGGCCAAACATAAATAAAGGTCATTTTTAGAAGAGTGACAAAAAAAGTTAGTTTTAATACATACTTTGTTATTCCCCAATTTTAATAAAATTAATATTATTGGAGGGTGAATGTGGACGGTTTAAATGAAACGCTAAAAAATATAAATATTCAAGGATTTAGGGACGATCTCTTACATTGGTTTACAGCAGAACAACGAAGTTTGCCATGGCGACAGGACCAAGATCCATATAAGGTTTGGGTATCAGAAATCATGCTGCAGCAAACAAAGGTAGATACGGTTATCCCTTATTTTAACCGTTTTATCGAACAGTTTCCTTCAATAGATGCACTCTCAGAAGCAGAAGAAGAAAAGGTGTTAAAGGCATGGGAAGGGCTTGGATATTATTCAAGAGCGAGAAACTTACATACAGCGGTAAAGGAAGTAAAAGAAAAGTATGGAGGAGTTGTGCCAAACACGCCAGATGAAATCGCGACACTTAGAGGAGTAGGACCATATACAGCTGGCGCTATTTTAAGTATTGCATATGGCGTGCCAGAGCCGGCAGTAGATGGAAATGTAATGAGAGTGCTCTCAAGAATCCTCTCTATTTGGGAGGATATTGCAAAACCCAAATCACGCAAAGTGTTTGAGGAAGCGGTAAGGGGGCTTATTTGTCATGAGAACCCTTCTTATTTTAATCAGGCGTTAATGGAATTAGGGGCTTTAATTTGTACACCAACCTCTCCATCTTGCCTAATATGTCCTGTTCGCGACCATTGCCAAGCATTTTATAATGGTACACAAACAGAATTGCCTGTCAAAACAAAAAAGAAAAAGCAAAAATCGTTAAATCTTGCTGCTGTTATTTTAAAAGACAAAGATGGAAGAACGCTTATTCATAAAAGAGCGGAGACTGGTTTATTAGCAAACTTATGGGAATTTCCTAACATGGAAATTGTGCAAACGATTCAAAGTGAAAAAGAACAGCTAAAAGATGAAGTGCTTTCTAAATATGGTGCAAAAATAGAAGTTGGTGACTTAATAACAAGAATTGAGCATGTTTTTACTCATTTAATTTGGAATATCAATGTTTATTTCGGTGAGTTAGTGGAATTGGATGCGGAATCGGATCGTTTGAAAAAGGTGACACAAATGGAAATAGAACGTTATCCTTTTCCGGTGTCCCATCAGAAAATGTTAAAATACTTGCCTGAAACATTAAATAGAAGAGAAGATGCTTAAAAATTTTGCACCTTCTCTCAAAGTTAATCATATTTTATTTTATATCGTGGGTGTAGTCTGCTTCGTTTCGTTGCAAACCGCCGCGATTTTCGATTTCTTTCATAATTTCTTGATGAATGGTTAGTCCTTCTATATTTAAATATGGTGTCATCTGCTGTAAGGAATGATGAAAATAAGCTAATTCACTATTTTTCCACTTTGATTTTTCCAACATGGATAATTCCGTCATATCTCTGACTTCATACATTACAAAAAGCACCCTTTCTTTAGCTAAAATTTCTATACATGCACTATATGTATTGTGTTTATGTAGATTGCGAACTATGCATGGAAAGAGGTAAAATGAACATAAATAGATGGGAAAGGAATAAAAAAATGACACAAAAAGTAGCATTGGTAACAGGAAGCAGCAGAGGGATAGGAAAGGCAATAGCTCTCCGCTTAGCGAAGGATGGCTATGATATTGTAATAAATTATGCAAGAAGTAAAAAAGCCGCTGAAGAAACAGCAAATGAAATTAAAGCATTAGGAAGAAAAGTGCTTTTGGTAAGAGCAAATGTCGGTGATGTTGATAAAATTAAAGAGATGTTTGCAGAAATAAAACAAGAATTTGGCAGGCTAGATGTCTTTGTAAACAACGCGGCATCGGGTGTATTAAGACCAATAATGGATTTAGAAGAATCACATTGGAATTGGACAATGAATATAAATAGTAAAGCATTATTGTTTTGTGCACAAGAAGCAGCAAAGTTAATGGATAGCGGCGGAAAAATCGTCAGCATTAGCTCGTTAGGGGCAATCCGCTACTTAAAAAACTATACAACAGTCGGTGTTAGTAAAGCAGCGGTAGAAGCATTAACACGCTATTTAGCTGTTGAGCTTGCTCAGAAAAATATCGTTGTAAATGCTGTTTCAGGCGGAGCAATTGATACAGATGCTTTAAAGCATTTTCCGAATAGAGAAGAGTTATTAAATGATGCAGCAGAAAAAACACCAGCAGGCAGGATTGTCGAAATTGATGACATAGTAAATACAGCTATGTTTTTAATAAGTGATGACAGTAGTATGATAAGAGGGCAAACGATTATAGTAGATGGCGGTATTTCATTGTTGGTATAAGTATGAAAAAGGGAGGAGAAATTCTCTCTTTTTTTATGTTCATTTTTATCTAATTTTTGCTAATATATTGTCGATAAAAAACATTCGAAATTATCTGTTTTGTGGATTATATTGGAAATTAAATCGTGCGAATAGAACCTTAAATTCTGGGACAAATTAATATTCGTGGAGGTGATAGTAATGGCTAAAAAAGCTGGTGCAACACAAACAGGAACTAACATCCAAGAAGTTAAACAAAAAAACGCACAATCTGCAGGTACTGCTGGAGCTGCTGGAGCTGCAGGTCAATTTGGTACTGAATTTGCTGGCGAAACAAACGCTGCAGAAGTGAAAAAATTAAATCAACAAGCAGAAGCTAAAAAAGCACAAAACTCTAGCAAATAATTGCTGAACAACTAAAGCAAAAGGCACTTTCTTTTCGAGAGAAGTGCCTTTTGTTTTTTTATGAAGGACAAAATCAAGGGAAAAGTAGTCCGAAATGTCCTTGAGAGGGCTTATGAAGGACAAAATCAACGAAAAGCAGCCCGAAATGTCCTTGAAACTGCTTATGAAGGACAAAACTAAGGAAAAGCAGCTAAAAATGTCCTTGATACGGCTTATAAAGGACAAAACTAAAGTAAAATAAGTAAGAAATGTCTATTATGTTCCTTTTTATGGAATTCATTTCATGTTTTAATACGAACGGCATTTATAACATTTCATATTCGACAAAACTTCTTTTCAGTCTACATAACTTGTCAAAGGAATAGGATAAGGGAGAACGAAATACTAATATAGAAATCCATTTAAAAAATATAAATTAGGATGTGTTTTTTTATGGACTTATTTAATGGGTTAGTTGGGGAACAAATGAAAACGATGGATAAACTTTTATATTTACAAGGTGAGTTGGAACGATGTGAAGCATTAGAAATAGAACTTCAATTATTGCAAAAGGAAACCGAATTAAAAGAGGTTCAATCAGTTATTCAGAAAATGAAAAAAGAATTAAAAGACATTCATCAAATATTTGAATCACAGACAGAACAGGTAATTAAGGTGTATCAAGAAAAACAGATGAAATTATCGTCTAGTTAGAGGCTTGTTAATAATTCTTAATCTTTCTTTTTGGCTGTTTTCTCAAATTTTGTTGTTATTTACGTAAAAAAATGGGAGAAGAAGTACTCAGCAGACGGAATAGACGGAATACACGTAGACTCCTGTGGGAATGCGAGAAAGACGAGACCCCACAGGAGCGTATGCGACGAGGAGGCTCGACGCTCGCTAAACGGACGAAGTGTATTCAGGCTGCGCTTTTAAAAGCAACAATCTATACGAAAACAGCTTTCTTTTTTAAACACTTATCGTCTAGTTAATCTTTATTTCGTAGGCCATTGTATAATTTCAATGGTTCTTTTGTTTTAAATTTTCTTCTTAACCGTTATAATATAAATAGAAAAAAGAGGAATTGTTCTTTGTTGCCTTTGTCGGGATAATAATGTTTTTACGTGTAGCAGGTTACAAAGCGTCCGCTAATGAAAGTAGGGGAGAAATATGGTCGTACCTATCGAGGGTGAACCAATTCAAATTCATAGCTACAAACATAATGGGCACATCCATCGAATCTGGGACGAAACAATGATACTTAAAGGGACGCAAAACTTAATAATTGGTGGTAATGATCGAACTATTGTTACAGAAGCCGATGGAAGAACATGGGTAACTCGTGAACCAGCAATTTGTTATTTTCATTCGCAGCATTGGTTTAATGTAATCGGCATGATTAGAGAAGACGGGATTCATTATTACTGTAACCTAAGTTCTCCTTTTATTTATGATGGTGAAGCAATAAAATACATTGATTATGATTTAGACATTAAGATTTTTCCAGATATGACTTTTAATTTGTTAGATGAGGATGAATATGAACGTCATCGTGTCGAAATGAACTATCCCAGTGTAATTGACAACATATTAAAGTCACATGTTAATCAATTGATTGATTGGATTCACCAGCGAAAGGGTCCCTTTGCACCAGATTTTATTGATTTATGGTATGAAAGATTCTTAACGTACAGAGGTTGATATTATTTTGAAAAAAGCTTGTTGATGATTGGACAAGCTTTTTCATTTTGTATGATAGGTAATTAGGTAATAATAATAAAAGGCTGTTTTCTCAAAGTTTGTTGTTTTTTATGTAAAAAAATGAGAGAAGAAGTACTCAGCAGCCTGAATACACGTAGACTCCTGTGGGAATGCGAGAAAGACGAGACCCCACAGAAGCGTATGCGACGAGGAGGCTCGACGCTCGCCCACGGAAAGCGAAGTGTATTCAGGCTGCGCATTTAAAAGCAACAATCTATACGAAAACAGTCTAATAAAATAACTCATTGTTTACAATCGTATCGTGAAAAATGACTAAACGTTTCTTGGATATAATAAACTGAATTACTTTTAAAAAAGGGGAATTGTTATTGAATAGTATAAAGAGGTATTTGCATTTTGTTAAGCCGTATCGAATGCAAATTATTGGAACAATTATTATTGGAATAATAAAATTTGCCATTCCGCTTCTCATCCCGCTGTTATTGAAGTATGTAGTAGACGATATTATTAATAATAACGGGATCAGCAGTGATGAAAAGATCAATCGTTTATTGATAACTATGGGGATTATGACCGTTATCTTTTTAGTATTGAGACCACCTATTGAGTATTATCGCCAATATTTTGCCCAGTGGGTTTCTAATAAGATACTATATGATATTCGTGATCAGCTATTTTCCCATTTGCAAAAATTAAGTCTTAAATATTATTCCAATGCAAGAGCAGGGGAAGTTATATCTCGTGTTATTAATGATGTAGAGCAAACAAAAACCTTTATTTTAACAGGGTTAATGAATTTATGGTTAGATGGGGCAACCATTGTAATTGCTATTGCTATTATGTTTACGTTGAATATTAAGCTTACAATTATTTCGATTATCTTGCTCCCATTTTATGCGCTTTCGGTAAAGTATTTTTTTGGGAATTTACGGGCGTTAACAAGAGAAAGATCGCAAGCTTTAGCTGGTGTTCAAAGTTTTTTGCATGAAAGAGTACAAGGGATCGCTGTTATTAAAAGTTTTGCAAGAGAAGAACATGAGCAGCAAATATTTAGTAAATATAATAATCGTTTTTTAGATAAAGCGATTAATCATACAAAGTGGAATGCAAAAGCATTTGCTGTCGTAAATACAATAACAGATATTGCTCCGCTCATTGTGATTGCATACTCTGGATATCAAGTGATTACTGGGGATTTATCATTAGGTGAGATGATTGCGTTTTTTGCTTATATTGAAAGGTTATACAATCCTTTAAGAAGAATGGTTAATTCTTCAACAACGATAACGCAATCAATTGCCTCCATGGATCGAGTATTTGAATTAATTGATGAAAAATACGATATTCAAGATAGAAGGGATGCAGTTCCGTGTGTGGATGTAAAAGGAGAAATAGTATTTAAACAAGTTGATTTCTCCTATTCTCCAGATGAAGCACTTATTTTAAAGGATGTCTCTTTAAAAATTAACCAAGGGGAAACGGTTGCATTTGTAGGAATGAGTGGCGGGGGGAAATCATCGCTCATCAGTCTTATTCCGCGCTTTTATGATGTAGTAAACGGAAGCATCGAATTGGATCATCAAGATGTTCGTTCTTTTAAAGTTCGGACATTGCGAGATAACATAGGCATGGTATTACAAGAAAATCTTCTTTTCAGTGACAGCGTGAAGGAAAATATTATGATTGGGAATCCTCATGCGACAGATGAACAAGTGGTGGCCGCTGCTAAAGCTGCAAATGCACATGAATTTATTATGGAATTACCAGAAGGCTATGATACAAAAGTAGGGGAAAGAGGAGTGAAGTTAAGTGGCGGCCAAAAGCAGCGGGTAGCGATTGCACGAGTATTTCTAAAAAATCCGCCGATCTTAATTTTAGACGAAGCAACCTCTGCACTAGACTTAGAGAGTGAACAATCGATACAAGAAGCGATTGAAAAGCTGGCAAAGGACCGAACAACCTTAATCGTAGCACATCGCTTATCGACGATCACCCACTCAGACCGCATTGTATTAATGGAACATGGCAGAATTATCGAAGATGGCACACATGAAGAATTGATGGAAAAACGAGGACAGTATTTTAATTTATTTCAAATCCAGCAGCTGGATAATTAGAAAAGCGGAAGCGCCCTTGCTCATCGACAGAAAAAGGTGAGTTCCACAGGATGTGGATCACACAATCGTTGCCACTGGACGTGGCGGTTTTAGATTGTGTACCTTACAGTAGATAAAGGAAACACGAAGAGCGTTAGCGATTCGATGTTGACTTATCGTAGACGAGGTAAGGGAAGCGTTGAAGTCGATAGGGCGCTGGAGCTAGACACTAAACTAAATTGAAAATTTTATACTTTTCTTATCTTTTTAGAAAAGCGGAAGCTCCTTGTTCAGCTATAGTAATTTAAATTGAAAAATTGACACAATGATTTCAAAAATGAAAAAAGTGATTCAAAAATCGTTCAACGGTTTTTGAATCACTTTTTTTGCTTTTTTCTAAAAAAAATGAAACTTATGAATAATCAACACGTATTTACATATGACTTAGAAAAATATGGATGATTATGTCTAAAAGAAAATACTAAGGAGGTAAAAATGCTTAAATTAGTAAATATTCAGAAATCGTATTTTGTTGATAAGGAACCGATTCCTGTTTTAAAAGGAATTAATTTGGAGTTTCAAAAAGGAGAGCTCGTTTCCCTGTTGGGTGAATCGGGGTGTGGGAAGTCTACTCTCTTAAATATTATTACCGGACTTGATGTAACGACAGCTGGAGAAATTTATTTTTATGATCAAAACATCACAAAGTTTAATCAAAATGAATGGGCTCAATACCGAAAAAATAATATTGGGTACATATTTCAAAGCTTTAATCTTGTTCCGCATTTAACGGTGCAAGAAAATGTGGCGCTTGTTATGACGTTAGATGGTCAGTCTAAACAGCAGCGACAGCAGCGAGCAAAAGAACTGCTTGAAATGGTTGGATTAGGGGATAAATTAAATTATGAACCGAACCGATTAAGTGGGGGACAAAAGCAGCGTGTTGCTATTGCGAGAGCTTTAGCGAATGATCCGGATATTATCGTAGCAGATGAACCGACTGGGGCACTTGATTCACAAACGGCGGTTCAAATTATGGAAATACTAAAAGGGTTGGCAGAGCAAGGGAAGTTAATTATTTTAGTTACTCACTCTTTAGAGCTGGCTGAATGGGGAAATCGAATTGTTCGTTTAAAGGATGGAGAAGTTTTATCTAATGAAGTAAAGCAAGAAGTGAAAGAGCAGGAAAGAAGAAGTGATACGAAAAAAGGCGGAAAGCTGAGTCTCTTATCTAGTATGAAGCTTGCGGCACAGAACTTAAAACAGAAAAAGTGGAGGACGCTTTTAACAGCACTTGGGGCATCAATTGGTATTGGTGGCATCGCTTTAATGGTGGGACTTGGAATTGGTGCACAAAACAAAGTAAACAGTGAGCTCGAAAAGCTGACTGATCAAAAAACTGTAGCGATTCAAACAGATCAAAAAAATCCGAAAGTTATTTCAGAAGAAAAGATTCAACACTTAAAAGACAATCCTAATATATCTGATGTTACAGGGGTATATGCTTTTTATGGTGGTGTAACCAATGCAGATCCTGATAAGGGTCCTGTAAATCTCATTCTTTCTGGCTTAAATCCATCTGCACAAAAAGGAGATTTTGAAAAAAATAATATTTTAGAAGGGTCTTACCCGAAAGATGGCGATAAGGGAATATTTATTACGGAAAAGGATGTAGACAACTTATTTGGAAAGGACGCAAAGAATAAAGACATCATTGGCAAGGAAATTAAAATGACGGTTTCTACGCAGCTGGATGGCGTACAGCGCATGTTTAAAACGGTTGATGTTAGTATGCCGGTCATGGGGGTTGTGAAAAATGGATCATTCGGTTTTTCCATTTGCTATATTCCATATGACTTTGCAGAGCAGCTATATAAAGATTCAACAGGCGAAAAAGGAATGCTGCAAGCAAATATAATTGCTAAAAATACACAAGTCGTGGATAAAGTAAAAACTGCTGCTGAAAAAGAAGGTTTAGTTGCTAAAACGAGCAGCGACCAGTTAGATCAAATAAATTCTTATTTTGTGATGATTCAAGCAGCGCTTGGTGCATTTGCTGGTATTTCTCTTATTGTTTCAGCTATTATGATTGCAATCGTTATGTATGTAAGTGTATTAGAAAGAACAAGAGAAATTGGAACAATGAAAGCACTTGGAGCACGTGGAAAAGATATTAGAAGAATTTTTCTATCAGAGGCGGCCGTTATCGGAATTCTAGGTGGATTATTTGGTGTCATTGGCGGCTATTTACTCGGCCTTGCAGGAAATGCTATTCTAGAAGCTGTATTAAAAGAAAATGCCTTCAAAGCATTTGTTGTTCCAGGCTATTTAGCGGCGTTCTGTATTATTTTTAGCACATGCATAAGCATGATTGCCGGATTTATTCCAGCAAGAAGAGCAGCTAAATTAAATGCAGTAGATGCTTTAAGATATGAATAAAGAATTGCGATAGATAATAAATAAGGGAAGCTAAATAGGTCAACAACCTTTTAGCTTCCCTTATTTTATTACGGGGCTACTCTTCTAATTTCACTTCAACTTCATGTTTGTGATGAATCTGTATCGAGGTGATAAGTGTATCAAGATGATCCACGTACTCGTCGTATTCAATTAACGCAGAGATAATTTGCATAGTGTGGTATTGAATATTTTCTTCTTCCTCCAAATTTTCTGTTCTATAATGATTAAGCAACTGCATAAAGAGCTCTTTTCGATTGACAGAAATATCTCCTTCTTCAAAGGTCACATTTGGTTTTACTTTGCCGATAAATTTCAACATCACATGTTCATGATGATGAATTAAACAATCTAGCTGCTGTTGAATAATATTTTGAAATTCTTCTGGCAAAGACAGCAGTTCATTTTCAAATCGATGCAGCTTCTTTAATGTATAATAGGAGCGTTTTAATGTATTGATCATTTGCCGATAAATGACGAGCTTTCTTGCTTTTAATAAAGTGGTCTTTTTAAAATAATTTCGTTCTTCCTTGTACATTAGATAAAGTTGATCTATTTTTATGATGCGATCGGATAATCTGTCAATATCGTTTTTTAATAAATGATGTTCAGATGCATGGCGTATCGTTAATCGAATCCACTTTGTAATTTCTGCACTTATGTCTGAGATGCCATTGTACAGCTTGTTTTCATACTTTGGCGGCAAGAATACAAGGTTAACAACAAAAGCGGAACCTATTCCAACCATAATCGTGGAAAAACGAATGATGGCAAAGGATACAAAGTCATCTGTCGGCGTTTCAGTAAGGGCTATTAAAGTTACAAGCGATAAAATAATGGTTTTTTCCAATTTAAGTTTTAAATTAATCGTAATAACAATGATAGCTGCTAATCCGATAATAAAAACATTGTTTCCGAAGCTTAAAACAAAGATGACGGCAATAATTGCTCCAATAATATTCCCTTGTATTTGTTCAATGATCGATAAATAAGATCGATAAATAGTCGGCTGTATCGCAAATATTGCAGCAATTCCTGCAAATACAGGGGAAGGAGCCTGTAATAATTGTGCCAATAATAAGGCTAAGACAATGGCGATTCCTGTCTTAAGAACGCGCGCCCCTAAAGTCATATATATATAATTCCTTTCTATTCTCAATTTCAATATTATTTGTACTTTCGTTTATCTTTACTTTAAACGAAAATAGAAAATCTAAACAACCAATAATGTACTATACAGTGATTAGTTGTTAACTTCAATAGACAATTTTAAAAAATTTATCTAAATTTCCATTTCTTTTCTGGATGATTTTTAATGCTTTTTTATAAGGTTCCTATTTCTCCTTTATCATCTATTTTCATTGTGTTCTAAAGAATTTTCGACTACGGTTGAGGCGCTCTCTAGGACTAGAATTTTGTTAGTAACTTATCGCCTTTTATAAGAAGTTCATATTCAGTTCATAAAGAAGTTTTATGATGAGTTCAAACAGTTGCAGAAAGGGAGATGGAATAAATTATTAGAGTTAAGCAAAAAGCAATAGCTGCGATAGCAGGCAGACGGCTTTTGCTTGTTCTAAAAGGCTGTTTTCGTAAAGTTTATTGCTTTTAAACTCTCAGCCTGAATACACTTCGCTTTCCGCGGACGAGTGCCGAGCCTCCTCGTCGCTATGCTCCTGTGGGGTCTCGCCTTTCTCGCTTTTTCCGCAGGAGTCTACGTGTATTCCGTCTGCTAGTTCTTCATCTCTAATTTTTTATGTAAAAAAGCAACAAATTTTGAGAAAACGGCCTTCTAAAAAGACCTTTGTATATAATGGTAAGTATTCGTAATGAAAGGGTGTCTTGTATATGGCAAAAATCTTAATTGTCGATGATGACCCGTATATTCGAGAATTGATAAAAATGCTTCTCTTAAAAGAAGGGTTTTCGATATTAGTAGCTTCAGATGGTCTATCCGCCTTAGAGCTTTTAAAGTCGGAAAAAGTAGATCTTATTGTAATGGATATTATGATGCCTAATATGGATGGCTGGGAGCTTTGCCGTGAAATAAGAGCTTATTATTCTCCAGCACTTCCTATATTAATGTTAACTGCCAAAGGGGAAACGGCGCAAAAAGTAAAAGGATTTCAGCTTGGAACGGATGATTATTTGGTTAAACCCTTTGAACCTGCTGAACTTATTGCACGAGTAAAAGCGCTGCTCAAACGTTATCAAATATTAGCATCTAATAAAGTAAACATCGGTAATTTTATGCTGGATCGTTCTACTTTTCAAGTTTTTGATGACAGGGAGGAAATTACCCTGCCTCTTAAGCTGTTTGAACTGCTATTTAAATTTATCGCCCATCCGGGAAAAACTTTTACGAGAGAGCAGTTGATTGAAGATATATGGGGGTATGATTATAACGGAGATGAAAGAACGGTGGATGTGCATATTAAGAGACTGCGTGAACGGTTTCCAGAAGAAGATTATCCGTTTAAAATCACCACAATCCGTGGACTCGGTTATCGATTAGAGGGGAAAGTATGAGAATAAAAGAAATAGGGAAAAAAATCCTTGGTATTGCCATTGTGATAACTGTATTATTTTTATGCTGGTCAGCTGCCTTTCATATGACATCTTGGTTTTTTGGAAGAGTGACGATAACGTTATCGCTCTATACTAAACAAATAATCAATTCTTTTTTAGGTTTTTTCCTTTTTGGCTGCATTATGGTCATCATGTCTTTCGTTGCACATAAGAAAGGGGGCAGAGAAAAATTCTTTATTCCCCTCATAAAAGCGATGGACAAAATGGCGCAGGGGAAATTTAATATTGATCTATCTTCTTATAAGGATTTAGCTCAATCGAAAAATCATGTCCTTTATCAAGTGGTAAAAAGCATTGAAAATACTGCTGAAAAACTAGGGGAAATGGAACAGCTGCGCCAAGAATTCATCTCAAATGTTTCCCATGAAATCCAATCTCCTTTAACATCTATTAGAGGTTTTGCGAATGCTTTGCAAAACAATGAAATTTCCGCTGAAGACAGATTTCATTATTTGCAAATTATTGAAACCGAAAGTGTAAGGCTATCAAAGTTGAGTGATAATTTATTAAAGCTTACCTCTTTAGAATCGGAAAATCCTCCTTTTGAACCGAAAGCATATCGACTGGATCAGCAATTGCGAAGAGTAGTCTTATCTTGTGAACCACTATGGACAGAGAAAAACTTGGAAATGGATATTTCATTGAAACAAATGACGATACAAGCAGATGAAGAGTTAATGGATCAAGTTTGGGTGAATATTATCCATAACAGTATCAAATTCACTCCAATGGCTGGGGAAATCACAATTTTATTAAATGAAAAGGATGGAAAAATAGCCGTAACCATCAAAGATACTGGCATAGGAATTCCTGAAGATGTTCAAATGCATATCTTTGAACGATTCTATAAAGTAGATCCGTCCAGAAATCGTGGAAATGGGGGCAGTGGATTAGGACTTTCCATTGTACAAAAAATTATTGACCTCCATCATGGAGAAATTAAGCTTGTTAGTCAACCTCAAAAAGGTACAGAAATGACCATTATTTTGCCTGAAAAATTGATGTCGGCAAATAAAGATAGGAATTTGCAAGGCAACTAGAGGGCTACAGAAAAAGGACTTCTATCCATTGGCTAAGCCGAAAGACAGAAGTCCTTTTTTGTATTGTTTTTATTTAAAAGATAAGAAAGTGTAAAATTTCGAACCTAGTATAGTGTCTAGCTCCGACGTACAGGATGTACAAGTGCCGGCGTTGCCACAGGCTCGCAGGATGCGAGTCAATCGACGTTGCCACAGGACGTGGCGTACTTAGTCGATTTTCCTCTGTGCGCATTTAGCCGGCCGGCGCCTGCGCTTTTCTTAGTTTTGCTCTTCTGCTAACTCAGCGAATGCTTGATCCACTGCATGGATGGTTGCCTCAATATCTTCTTCTGTATGTGCAATGGTGATAAACCAAGCTTCATATTTAGAAGGAGCCAACATAACCCCTTGTTTTACTAATTTCTTGAAAAATCTTCCGAACATTTCGCCATCTGTATTTTCTGCTTGTTCGTAATTTAAAACTTTCTCTTTCGTGAAGTATACTGTCAGTGCTCCTTTTAATCGGTTTAGTGTGATAGGAAAATTATGTTTGCTTGCAGCTTCCAAAATTCCTTTTTCTAATAAAGCGCCTAATTTATCAAGATGATCATAAACGCCATCTTGTTTTAACACTTCTAAACAGGCAATTCCACATAATATAGAAGCAGGGTTTCCAGCATGAGTCCCAGCTTGATAAGCAGGGCCGATTGGCGCCACTTTATCCATAATTTCTTTTTTGCCACCATATGCTCCAATTGGCAGGCCGCCGCCAATAATTTTTCCGAGAGCAGTTAAGTCAGGTTTTACTCCTAGAAGATCTTGAGCGCCGCCATATGTAAAACGAAATGCGGTTATCACTTCATCATAAATAACAAGTGCCCCTGCTTTATGAGTGAGTTCATTGACACTTTGCAAAAAACCTTCAACAGGCTCTACAATACCAAAGTTTCCAACGATAGGTTCTACTAACACAGCTGCAACCTGATCTCCCCATTTTTCCAAAGCATCTTTATATGCTTCTATATTATTAAATGGAACCGTAATAACATCCTCTGCGATCACTGCTGGAACTCCAGCGGAATCTGGCGTCCCTAGTGTAGAAGGTCCAGAACCTGCTGCCACTAATACAGGATCGGAGTGACCGTGGTAGCAGCCGGCAAATTTGATAACTTTATTTCTGCCTGTATATGCTCGGGCAACACGAATGGTTGTCATAACTGCTTCCGTTCCTGAATTCATAAAGCGTATTTTCTCTAAAGAAGGAATCGCTTCTTGAAGCATTTTTGCAAATTTTACTTCATGAGGTGTTGATGTTCCAAGCAATAGACCAGTTTCAGCAGCTCTTGTAATTGCTTTTGTAATGTGTGGATGAGCATGTCCAGTAATTACTGGTCCGAATGCTGCTAAATAATCGATATACTGATTTCCATCCACATCAAAGAAATACGCTCCTTGACCTCTTTCCATTATAACCGGTGCACCACCGCCAACTGCTTTATAAGAGCGAGAAGGACTGTTAACCCCTCCGACAATAATATTTTCTGCTTCTTCATGCAATCTTTCTGAATTAGTATGCTGCATCATATTCCTCCTAAAACGTATATATTCAAAAGACATCTTTAATAATTTTAGCACTTTTTAGTAGAAGGTAAACGAAATTTCTCTTTCTCTTTGGCTGTTTTCATATAGAATGTTACTTTTAAACTCGCAGCCTGAATACACTTCGCTTTCCGTGGGCGAGCGTCGAGCCTCCTCGTCGCATACGCTCCTGTGGGGTCTCGTCTTTCTCGCATACCCACAGGAGTCTACGTGTATTCAGTCTGCTGAGTACTACTTCTCCCATTTTTTTACGTGAAAAACAACAAACTTTGAGAAAACAGCCTCTCTTTTATTTGTCTCTTTTTGTTCAAAATTTGCATATCTGTTTAAAGAGAAAATACATTCATAATTGCAGAAGACAAGCATACATATTAATACATTCATGAATAGAGGGGGGAGAGACGTGTTTTTTTATTTTTTGTTAGCTTTGATTATATTTTTTATTATGATGAGCTTGCGTACGTTATTTGTCCCTTATCGTTTAAAAGAAAAATGGGTTTCCTTTGAGAATTTTATGTATCTTTTTTTTGTATATATAACCATCATGATTGGCTTTGGATTGATTTATACGTTATTCCAATTAAATGGAATGCAAGTATATAGTGATAGAAGCACAGTTGCTTCTTCGCTTACTTTTTTTCATACATTACAAACAGGCGTTTATTTTAGCGGAGTTACCCTTTTCTCTGTTGGATTCGGTGATTTAATGCCTGTTGGTTTAGGGAGATTAATTGTCGTGATAGAGGCGTTAATCGGCTATACGATTCCAGCTGCTTTTGTAGCAAGAGCTGTGTTGGATATGGAAAATTAATGTTGCATAGAAATCATCATTGTTGAAAATCTCTTTTTGATTCGTTAGTCTTGTAGTAACGAGGAAACGAAAAAGAAAGGATTGAATCAGAAATGACAATAATAATAGGAGAAAAAGCTCCAGATTTTGAGCTGAACGCAAATACAGGAGAAAGTGTTAAGTTATCCGATTTTACAGGGAAGCATGTGGTTCTTTATTTTTATCCGAAAGATATGACGCCAGGATGTACAACAGAGGCTTGTGATTTCCGCGATACTCATGGAGAATTTGAAAATTTAGATGTAGTAATTATCGGAATCAGTCCAGATCCTGTAGAAAAGCATAAAAAGTTTATTGAAAAGCATGGCTTGCCTTTTTTACTTTTAGCAGACGAGGAACATAAAGTGGCAGAGCTTTACGATGTATGGAAATTAAAGAAGAACTTTGGCAAAGAATATATGGGAATTGAAAGATCAACTTTCCTAATTGATAAAGATGGAATATTAGTAAAAGAGTGGCGCAAAGTAAGAGTAGCTGGTCATGTGGAAGAGGTTTTAAAGACGATAAATTAAATTTTAAGTGTTTCAAAAAGGTAACAAATTAGAAGCAAGCCAACGAAGAGATTAGAAGCTTTAGTTTGGTGACTTCTTTAAAGGGCGGCCCAATTTAATGGGAAAAAGGCTTTTGTCCATTCCGATAAACAAGTTGTGAATACATTATATTAGGGCATACCTCCTCATATGTAACATGTTGCAGATCAATACTTAGTATTGATCTGATTTTTTATTTGGGGAAAAGGGGTAAGCGGCTATTTTGAATGTAATGATAATAATAGGCTGCTTATTTTTGTAAAAATAAAGAGTATTAATTCATGAAAAAAATATCATATTATTATGAAAATGGAATAGGATAAACATAACAACAGCACTTTGTGTCAAAAAAGTGACTAAAACGTGATAAAATTGCAATTATATTGACAAAAGTAATATAATGTTAGTACACTATTTATAAAGATTATAAAATAAGAATATTTTTTAGAAATGGGGTGCATGTCTGTGGAACATAATGAGTTAAAAGAGGCTCTTGATAAATTAAAAGAAACAGGAGTGCGCATTACCCCGCAGCGTCATGCGATACTTGAATATTTAATAAGCTCAATGTCACATCCGACTGCCGATGAGATTTATAAAGCATTGGAAGGTAAATTTCCAAATATGAGTGTGGCAACTGTTTATAATAATTTAAGGGTTTTTCGTGAAGTGAATTTAGTGAAAGAATTGACTTATGGTGATTCTTCCAGTCGATTCGATTTTATTACTTCACATCATTACCACATTATCTGTCAAGAATGTGAAAAGATAGTGGATTTCCATTATCCAGGACTTGATGAAATTGAACAGTTTGCCAGCCATGTATCAGGATTTAAGATTAGTCATCATCGTTTGGAGATTTATGGCGTATGTCCTGATTGTGCTAAAAAAGAAGCGCACTAATTGTTGAAAGAGACTACCCGATTAGTTATTTTCCGACACAGCGGATAAATAACTGATGGTACAGGGGAGCCTCTTTTTTTGTGTCTACTAATTGATTATTTGTTTTTGCTTTTTAGATAGTTTGAAATAAGCAAGGAACGAGTAGAGACTTGAAAAATATCTAATAATAGGTAGAACGTTATAATGTTTATTTACGTTGTTTGTATACACAATTTAATTAGTTGGAAGAAGGCATTTTATTTACGCTTAATAACATTTTTATATTCTTTATAGAAAGTTAATAATCGATATGAAGGATTTTGCTCCATTTTGTCGAATTAGTTACGATATGAATAATTACGAAGAGGGAGGAATAATGATGGAAGATATCCTTCGTCCTATATATCAAGAAAGAGCGAGCCAAGCTAATACCTTGGGAGTTTTAATGATAGAAAAAAAGCAAAAAGAAATGACAGTCACCGACACTTTTGACAGTGTTTTGCTTATTATAGTACAACAAGCAAAGCAGCCTGTTTTTGTTAAACATTATACTTATTCGGGAAAAAAAGCAGCTTTACATATTGTGACAGAAAGTCAATTAAAACAATGGATACTGCTGGGAAGCAATAAAAAAATATTCGAATGGATATATAATGGCCGCGTTTTATTTGATCGCAATGAATATGTCGACAAATTAAAAATGGAATTAAAAGAGTTTCCGATTGCTCAGAGAAAGTTGAAGATGGGCGTGGAATTTGCAAAATTGATAAGAAGGTATATGGATGGAAAAGCATTTTTTGAAAATAAACATTATTTAGATGCATATAATGATATTGTTCATTCCTTGCATCATTTAGCGAGACTTGCTGTGATAGAAAATGGTTTTCATCCGGAAGTTACCGTGTGGAGTCAAGTAAAGCAAATAGAACCGGAAATTTATAAACTTTATGTTGAATTAGTTAATAGTGAAGAGACAATTGAAAAAAGGCTGGAACTTTTATTTTTGGCAAGCGAGTTTTTAATCCATTCTAGAACACAGAAAAGCATTCAGCATATAACAGATGTTTTGCTGCAGAAAGAGTACTGGTCGTTTAATGATTTAATTGAAAACGAAGAGCTGTCCATTTACTCAGTAGATTTAGGGATGTTATTTGAATATCTTATTGATAAAAATAAGGTAGAGATAGTGAATGTAGAAACGAAAAGCCCAGGTGTTTTTCATCGTTATTATAAAGTTCCAGAAAAAAATAAATAAAATTTATAAAAAAGTATTGACCGTTATTAAAAAACTTGTTATATTTATATCCGTCGCCAAAACAACACGAAATGTTGAAACAACGACGGAAATTTTTTTTAGAAAAACATGTTGACAATGATGTTAACAGATGTTAATCTAATAGAGTCGCTTCTGAAGCGAACGGATAAATTGCTCTTTGAAAACTGAACAAACAAAACGTCAACAATAAGCGTTTATAACCCTCGTTATAAACGAAACAAGCAAC
>NZ_JBQRKO010000026.1:0-60718 GCF_052318935.1 Niallia sp. 01092
TAAAAAAGATACTCATTTGAGTATCTTTTTTGTTTCTCTAGGAAATTATAAACGAAACGGAGCCAGAGGATAGCTAAAGCAATTTGGTCTGCATCTAGCTTCATTGCCTAGCCCTTGTGAAAAATAACCCTTGCCTCTAAAAGTAAAAAGCACTTTTTGAGTCAAATGAACATTTTTCTTCAGGGCTGATCAAGGCACTTCCGCTTTTGTTCCTTCATCTTTCCTAATAGATAAAATTTTTATAATCCTCTCGTAAATAACCTTCCTTGTCACAAAATAGCCATAATAAAATAAAAAGTGATTTGAATACGGATAAACAAAGTATTTTTCATAAGAATATAATGCTCCATTCTTTGTATTTTTTAGAGAAAAAGAAATAAAGAAAGAATATGATATTCATCTTACTTGAAAATATAGAAAAATCAGACTATATTAAAGGTAACTTTATCTTAAAAATCCCCCTGAAAGTGAAGAAAATTAGGATAGAGGTTTGGGATATAATTAATATGGGAAAATTAATAAAACGTCAACGTTGCGGTTAATAAGTAGTTTCATGTATAATTATAGTCAAATATAGTCAAAGTCAGAAGGGGGAGGCTTGGTGAGAAATATTTCGGATATAATTGAAAACTACTTAAAAGAAGTACTAGAAATGAGCGAGAAGTCATTAGTCGAAATAAAAAGAAGTGAAGTAGCTGATAAGTTTGCTTGTGTTCCCTCACAAATTAATTATGTCATTAATACGAGGTTTACAATAGAAAAAGGTTATATTGTAGAAAGCAAACGAGGCGGCGGCGGTTTTATTCGAATAATGAAAGTTCAATCCTATGATTACGCTCATTTAATTGACCAATTACTATCCCTTATACAAAGTCGTATACCTCAAAGTAGTGCAGAGGATGTTATTTATCGTCTTGTGGAAGAAAAAGTTATTAACAATAGAGAAGCTAAAATTATGCTTAGTGTAATTGACCGATCTGTTTTGTATCTTGAATTGCCATATAGAGACGAATTACGTGCAAGAATATTAAAAGCAATGATAACTACATTAAAATATAAATAAAACTCAGTAGTGTGAGGTGAAAATATGATTTGTTCAGAGTGTAATAAAAGACCTGCAACACTTCATTTTTCCAAAAGCATTAATGGAACAAAAACAGAATCACATCTTTGTGAGCAGTGTGCATCTGAAAAAGGTGAATTATTTATGATTAATGGTTCATCAGGTTTATCGATTAATAGCTTATTATCCAATTTATTAAATATTGAACCTAGCTTTCAGCAAATTAGACAAAATCCTTATAAAAAGGAGGAAGTATTACAATGTCAAAGATGTTCGATGACATTTCCTCAGTTTATAAAAATAGGCAGATTCGGCTGCCCGAATTGTTATGAAACATTTAAAGAGCAATTGCAGCCTGTTTTAAAAAGACTGCATGGTGGAAATATTGAACATAAAGGGAAAGTACCTGAAAGAATAGGCGGCCATATTTTAATAAAAAAAGACATTGGAAAATTAAAAGAAGAGCTGCAAGAATTGATTGATAAGGAAGAGTTTGAAAAGGCAGCAGAAATACGTGATGAAATTAGATATAAAAAAGAACAATTATCGGCGTTTAATGAGGGAGGAGAATAGGGATGTCTTTGGAGAAATTTATCAATAAGGCAAGAACATCCTGGATGTGTTCAGAAGGTCCTGATTCTGACATTGTATTAACCTCTCGTATTCGTTTAGCTAGAAATATAAAAAAAATAAAATTTCCAATATTGTTTTCTAATGAGGAAGCTGCTGAAGTCATCCAGACAATAAGGACGCAATTACATGATCAGGAATCATTATGTATAGGTGATTTAGAATTACTTCCCATGGATGATCTTCAAGCTCTGGAGAAAAGGGTGCTGGTTGAAAAGCATTTGATCAGTCCCCAGCTTGCAGAAGAAGCAGCACATGGTGCATGTGTACTTTCAGATAACGAAGAAATAAGTATTATGCTAAATGAAGAAGATCATATTCGCATTCAGTGCATCAAGCCAGGATTACAGCTGTTTGAAGCATTAGCAATGGCAGATAAGATTGATGATTGGTTAGAACAACAAATTGATTATGCCTATCATCTAGAAATGGGTTATTTAACAAGTTGTCCTACGAATATAGGAACAGGGTTAAGAGCTTCTGTTATGTTACATCTGCCAGGAATGGTACTAACTCAGCAAATGAAACGTATTATTCCTGCTATTAATCATTTAGGTTTAGTAGTGAGAGGAATTTATGGGGAAGGCAGCGAAGCACAAGGAAATATCTTTCAAATTTCGAATCAAGTTACATTAGGAAAATCAGAAAAAGATATTGTGGAAGAATTAAAAAGTGTTGTGCATCAGCTGATTGAACAGGAAAAGCAAGCAAGAGAGGCATTAGCTGAAACTTCCAACATACAATTAGAAGACAGAGTATATCGATCATATGGAACACTTTGTCATAGTCGAATCATCGAGACAAAAGAAGCTGCAAAATGTCTATCCGATGTTCGTTTAGGAATAGATATGGGCTATATAAAGAATATTTCTAAAAATATTTTAAATGAGCTTTTAATATTAACACAACCTGGATTTTTACAGTTATATGCTGGTGGTCAAATGAATCCTAATGATCGTGACATTCGTCGCGCATCTTTAATAAGGGAAAGACTAATGATGGAATCAAAATAATGAGTATAGGGAGGATGAAAGCATGATGTTTGGACGTTTTACTGAAAGAGCCCAAAAGGTATTAGCACTTTCACAAGAAGAGGCAATTCGTTTAGGTCATAATAATATTGGAACAGAACATATTCTACTTGGATTAGTACGTGAAGGTGAAGGAATAGCAGCAAAAGCCCTACAGGCATTAGGGTTAGGACCAGAAAAAATACAAGAAGAAGTAGAAAATCTGATAGGTCGTGGACAGGATGCTTCTCAAACTATTCACTATACACCACGAGCAAAAAAAGTAATTGAATTATCGATGGACGAAGCTAGAAAGTTAGGACATTCATACGTAGGGACAGAACATATATTATTAGGCCTTATCCGAGAAGGAGAAGGCGTAGCAGCAAGGGTATTAAACAATCTTGGTGTCAGCCTTAACAAAGCCCGTCAACAAGTATTACAGCTTTTAGGAAGCAGTGAATCCAGCAATCATCAAGGTGGTTCTGCAGCAAGTGCAAACACGCCAACATTAGATAGTTTAGCAAGAGATTTAACCGCAATTGCTAGAGAAGGAAGTCTTGATCCAGTGATTGGCAGAAGCAAAGAAATCCAACGTGTCATTGAAGTTTTAAGCAGACGAACAAAAAATAACCCTGTCTTAATTGGGGAGCCTGGTGTTGGTAAAACAGCTATTGCAGAGGGGTTAGCTCAACAAATTGTTCAAAATGAAGTACCTGAAATCTTACGAGATAAAAGAGTAATGACACTGGATATGGGAACGGTTGTTGCAGGAACAAAATATCGAGGTGAATTTGAAGATCGTCTGAAAAAAGTAATGGATGAAATTCGCCAAGCTGGCAACATTATTCTGTTTATTGATGAGCTGCATACTTTAATTGGTGCAGGTGGTGCTGAAGGAGCAATTGATGCTTCTAATATATTAAAACCATCTCTAGCAAGAGGAGAACTTCAATGTATTGGAGCGACAACTTTGGATGAGTATCGTAAATATATTGAAAAAGATGCTGCGTTGGAAAGACGTTTTCAGCCAATTACAGTAGATGAACCAACTGCTGATGAATCAGTTCAAATATTAAAAGGGCTGCGGGATCGATATGAAGCACATCACCGTGTATCGATTACAGATGAAGCAATAGATGCAGCAGTAAAATTATCCGATCGTTATATATCTGATCGATTTTTACCAGATAAAGCAATTGATTTAATTGATGAAGCTGGTTCAAAAGTACGTTTACGATCATATACTACTCCGCCAAACTTAAAAGAATTAGAAGTGAAGCTGGAAGGAGTTCGGAAAGAAAAAGATGCCTCTGTGCAAAGTCAAGAATTTGAAAAGGCAGCATCATTACGTGATACAGAGCAAAGATTACGAGAACAATTAGAAGAAACGAAGAAGAATTGGAAAGAAAAGCAAGGCCAAGAAAATACAGAAGTAACAGTTGAAGATATTGCAAGTGTTGTATCTAGCTGGACAGGAATCCCTGTTTCTAAATTAGCTCAAACAGAAACAGATAAATTGCTTAATATGGAAGGTATCCTTCATAATCGAGTAATTGGGCAGGAAGAAGCAGTAAAAGCTATTTCAAAAGCAGTTAGACGTGCGAGAGCAGGTTTAAAAGATCCGAAACGACCAATTGGCTCCTTTATTTTCTTAGGTCCTACAGGGGTAGGTAAAACAGAGCTTGCTCGTGCCCTAGCTGAGTCGATGTTCGGCGATGAAGATGCAATGATTCGTATTGATATGTCCGAGTATATGGAGAAGCATTCAACTTCTCGACTTGTTGGTTCTCCTCCGGGATATGTAGGCTATGAGGAAGGCGGTCAGCTTACTGAGAAAGTTAGAAGAAAACCATATTCGGTTGTATTATTAGATGAAATTGAAAAAGCGCATCCTGATGTTTTTAATATTTTATTACAAGTTTTAGAGGATGGTCGATTAACAGATTCTAAAGGAAGAACCGTTGACTTCCGCAATACTGTTTTAATTATGACATCCAATGTTGGAGCATCTGCTCTAAAACGCAATAAATATGTTGGATTTAATATTCAAGATGGAGATCAAGATTATAAAGATATGAAAGGCAAAGTAATGGATGAGCTGAAAAGAGCATTTCGTCCGGAATTTTTAAACCGCATTGATGAAATTATTGTATTCCATTCACTTGAGAAAAAACATTTACAAGAAATAGTGTCTTTAATGGCAGACCAATTAGTAAAAAGATTACAAGAACAAGATATATATTTAACGATAACAGAGGCAGCAAAAGAAAAAATTGCAGATGAAGGCTACGATCCTGAGTACGGCGCTAGACCACTGCGTCGAGCAATCCAAAAACATATTGAAGACCGCTTATCAGAAGAATTGTTAAAAGGAACAGTTTTAACAGGTCAACATATTGATTTGGATGTACAAAATGGTGAATTTACCGTAAAAGTAAAAGAAACAAACTCAACTCCAAATTTACAAAAGTAGTTGTATGTTAGACTAAGCGGCACACGTATATTTTTAAATGCGTGTGCTATTTTTCTGTTTTTTTGATGGTGGAAACGAGGGGTGAGTCTTCTTGTAGGTTTGTATGAGAAACAAAGAAAAAAATAACATGATAAGATAGAAATAAAACATATATTAACGTGCAATAATGAACGCTTAAGGTAGGGAGGAAATGAAGTATGGCAAAACGTAAAACAAAATTTCTTTGCCAGGAATGTGGATATGAATCTGCGAAATGGATGGGGAGATGTCCAGGTTGTGGAAATTGGAATACAATGGTGGAAGAAGTAGAAAAAAGCACTCCTCAACGAAAAGGAGCTTTTGCTCATTCACAAGGGAGTACGCTAGCGGCAAAGCCCATTCCGATTACAAATATTGAAACAGTTAATGAACCAAGAACATTAACTGATTTGGCAGAGCTCAACCGTGTATTAGGTGGAGGTATAGTACAGGGTTCTCTTGTGCTTATTGGAGGCGACCCTGGTATAGGGAAATCCACCCTTCTTTTACAAGTGTCATCTCAACTAGCAAAAAATAAACATAACGTATTATATGTGTCAGGAGAGGAATCTCAAAAACAGACTAAATTAAGGGCAGATAGGTTAGGAGTAACAACAGAGCACCTCCTTGTATATTCGGAGACAAATCTGGAGGAGATAAGCAGAACGATAGAAAATTCAAATGTTCAATTTGTTGTTATTGACTCCATTCAAACCATTTACCACCCAGAAGTAACATCGGCCCCTGGCAGTGTATCACAAGTAAGGGAATGTACTGCAGAACTAATGCGAATCGGAAAAACAAAGGGGATTGCTATCTTTATCGTTGGACATGTTACAAAAGAAGGGTCTATTGCAGGGCCAAGACTGTTAGAACATATGGTAGATACAGTTTTATACTTTGAGGGAGAACGACATCATACTTACCGAATTCTGCGGGCAGTTAAAAACCGTTTTGGTTCTACGAATGAAATGGGAATCTTTGAAATGAAGGAATTCGGATTAGAAGAAGTGGAAAATCCTTCGGAAATATTTTTGGAAGAGCGTTCACAAGGTGCAGCTGGCTCAACAGTAGTTGCATCGATGGAAGGTACTCGCCCTGTTTTAGTGGAGATACAAGCGCTAATCTCGCCAACTAGCTTTGGAAATCCTCGGAGAATGGCCACAGGGATTGATCATAATAGGGTACCACTATTAATGGCTGTTTTAGAAAAAAGAGTCGGCATGCTATTGCAGAACCAAGATGCTTATTTAAAAGTAGCAGGAGGGGTGAAATTAGATGAGCCGGCAATTGACTTAGCTATTGCGGTAAGCATCGCTTCGAGTTTTAGAGATAAACCTACAAGGGCTACGGATTGTATTATTGGTGAAGTTGGCTTAACAGGGGAAGTTAGAAGAGTGTCAAGAATTGAACAAAGGGTACAAGAAGCAGCTAAATTAGGGTTCGAGCGGGTAATTCTTCCGGCTAATAATGTAAGTGGGTTAAAGGCTCCTAGAGGCGTAGAAATAATAGGAGTAGCTTCTGTCAGTGAAGCATTAAAAGCTGCATTAGACTAAAAATAAGGTGTTTTTCACTATTTTTCTAAAAATACATTCATACAGTTTTATAAAAAGACTGTATTCGTATAGAATGTTGCTTTTAAACTCGCAGCCAGAATACACTTCGTCCGTTTAGCGAGCGTCGAGCCTCCTCGTCGCATACGCTCCTGTGGCGCCAGAGTCTTTCTCGCATTCCCACAGGAGTCTACGTGTATTCAGTCTGCTCAGTACTTCTTCTCCCATTTTTTTACGTATAAAACAACTAACTTTGAGAAAACAGTCTATAAACATCAAAAGGTGGATTTCCAAAAAAATCAATTGATGTTAAGGGAATGGTGTGATAAAATGTACTGTTTAATTATTTGACATTTTATAACTATTAGTGCTACTCTTAACATATTCTTTAAGAAGAATAGGGTAAAAATTCAAGAATATAACTTTTTCATTACAAATAAGAAATTCTCAGTAATTTAAGGTTTTAAATCTGAGAATTTGTTTATAATGTGAAGGAGGAGGTGAAAGTATTGTTAAAGCGCATTATACAAGCTTGTTTCTTAATTATTGGAGGGACGCTTGGAATCATTTTTATTCCAGACTTATTAGATGTAATGACCATTGATTCTCATTTAATAAATAATCCGTATGTTTCTGCAATACTTGGTGCCATTATTTTTTATTTTATTACTTTTTGGGCGGTTGATTATGTAATTAATTTTGTAAAAATAGTGGAGGAAGCTCTTGTAAAGGCTCCAATCACAGATATTATATTTGGAAGTGTAGGATTAGCCTTTGGTTTAACATTAGCTTTTTTAATAGGCTATGCATTAACAGCGATAAAGGTACCAATTATTAATACGATAGCTCCTATACTCTTAACATTACTTTTTGGATATTTAGGATTTCAAGTCGGTTTTAAAAAGCGAGATGAATTATTGACTCTGTTTACTGCTAAAAGGAAAAAGGCAAGTGAAGAGGAAGTTGTTAATCAGGAAAAAGGCAATCTGAAAATACTTGATACAAGTGTTATTATTGATGGAAGAATAGCTGATATATGCCAAACAGGCTTCTTAGAAGGTACGATTGTAATACCTCAATTTGTTTTAGGAGAATTACAGCATATTGCTGATTCCTCCGATGCTTTAAAACGAAACAGAGGAAGAAGAGGCCTCGACATACTTAATAGAATTCAAAAGGAATTAGCAATTAAAGTAGAAATATATGAAGGTGATTTTGAAGAAATTGTAGAAGTCGATAGTAAGCTTGTTAAACTTGCTAAATTAACAAATGGTGTTGTGGTGACAAACGATTTTAATTTAAATAAAGTTTGTGAGTTGCAAAAAGTCTCCGTATTAAACATTAATGATTTAGCAAACGCTGTTAAACCGGTAGTACTTCCGGGAGAAGAAATGAAAATCCAAATCATTAAAGATGGAAAAGAGCACAATCAAGGTATTGCCTATTTAGATGATGGAACGATGATAGTAGTAGAAGAGGGGCGAAACTACATTGGGAAACATATCGATGTGTTGGTTACCAGTGTATTGCAAACCTCTGCAGGCAGAATGATATTTGCAAAACCGAAGTTATTAGAAAAAGCACTGTAATAGAATAGGAGTTTTTTTATGACTTATGAAGTCATTATACCAGCAGCTGGACAAGGAAAAAGAATGGGAGCAGGAAAAAATAAACTGTTTCTTGAAGTGGATGGTAAACCGATATTTATCCATACATTAAACGTTTTTGAAAAGGATGCTGACTGTAAAGGAATACGGCTAGTAACAAATCCTCAAGATAAAACAGAGATGAAGGAATTAATAAAAAAAAATAACATAACAAAAGTTTCTGCTTTTATTGACGGTGGAAAAGAAAGGCAGTACAGCATTTATAACGCAGTAAAAGATTTAATTAATGATAGCGTTATACTTGTCCATGATGCTGCAAGACCTTTTATTAATAGGAGTCAAATAAAGAAGTTGACAGAAGTTGCAAAAGAAAGCGGTGCAGCTGTTTTAGCAGTCCCTATTAAAGACACCATTAAGAAAGTGAATGGTGATGTAGTGACAGAAACAGTCGAGCGTTCTAGCTTGTGGGCTATTCAAACCCCACAAGCTTTTCGTATTTCTTTACTAAAGGAAGCTTATGAAAAAGCGTTGCAAGACGACTTTTTAGGGACAGACGATGCAAGTTTAGTAGAGCGTATCGGGAAAGAAGTGAAAATTGTTCGGGGTAATTATGACAATATAAAATTGACAACCCCAGAAGATTTATATTTTGCAGAAGCGATCATAAAGAAAATAAAATCTAATAGGGAAAAGGAGCCAAATAGATGTTTCGAATAGGTCAAGGATTTGATGTACACCAACTTGTAGAGGGAAGGCCTCTTATCATTGGAGGAATTACAATACCATATGAAAAAGGATTGTTAGGTCATTCAGATGCAGATGTGCTTTTACATACGATAGCAGATGCTTGTCTTGGCGCAGTAGGTGAAGGGGATATCGGCAAACATTTTCCAGACACAGATGAAGCGTTTAAAGACGCAGATTCTGCTAAGCTTCTTCAATATGTTTGGGAGATTGTAAAGTCAAAAGGATATGAGCTGGTTAATGCAGATTGTACCATTATTGCCCAAAAGCCGAAGATGGCACCTTATATCCTTGCCATGCAGGAAAGAATAGCAAGTTTGGTAGAAACGGAAGTAAGCAATATAAATGTAAAGGCAACAACAACAGAAAAGTTAGGTTTTACAGGCAGGGGAGAAGGAGTTGCTTCTCAAGTAGTAGTTCTCTTGAAAAGAAAGTAATGATCGCTCTTTTAAAGAAAAAAATGAAATGATAGAATAAATAAGAAAAATTCAATGAATGACAATCAAGGAGGCAACAGTATGACTAACGAAATCCGTGTTCGTTATGCCCCTAGTCCAACAGGACATTTACATATAGGGAATGCACGTACTGCATTATTTAATTATTTATTTGCAAGAAATACAGGCGGGAAATTTATTATCCGTATTGAAGATACAGATAAAAAGAGAAATATAGAAGGCGGAGAGCAAAGCCAGTTAAAGTACTTGAAATGGCTAGGAATCGATTGGGATGAAAGCATCGATGTAGGCGGTGTTTATGGTCCGTACCGTCAATCGGAAAGAAACGATATTTATGAAAAATACTATACAGAACTGCTAGAAAAAGGATTAGCATATAAATGCTATTGCACGGAAGAAGAAATTGAAGCAGAACGTGAAGAGCAGTTAAAAAATAATGAAACACCAAAATATTCTGGGAAATGCCGTCACTTAACACAGGAAGAACAAGCAAAGCTGGAAGCAGAAGGCAGACAGCCAAGTATCCGCATTCGTGTTCCTGAAAATGTCGTTTATGAATTTGAAGATATGGTAAAGGGACAAGTTTCATTTGAATCGGAAGCAATTGGCGACTATGTTATAGTTAAAAAAGACGGGACTCCTACTTACAATTTCGCAGTAGCAATCGATGATCATTTAATGGAAATCACCCATGTATTAAGAGGCGATGATCATATTACTAATACTCCTAAACAATTAATGGTATACGATGCATTAGGCTGGGAAAGACCGATTTTTGGTCATATGACATTGATTGTAAACGAAAGCAGAAAGAAATTGAGCAAAAGAGACGAGTCTATCATACAGTTTATTGAACAATATGAAGATTTAGGTTATTTACCAACTGCGTTATTTAACTTTATTGCTTTATTAGGATGGTCACCAGAGGGAGAAGAGGAACTTTTTTCAAAAGAAGAATTTATCCAAATTTTTGACGCTGCTCGCCTTTCGAAATCACCGGCGTTATTTGATCAACAAAAATTGGCTTGGATGAATAACCAATATATTAAAAAGGCAGAATTAAGTAAAGTCGCAGAATTAGCAATTCCACACTTAATAAAAGCAGGCCTGATTGGCGAGAATCGTTCAGAAGAGGAAGAGGCTTGGGTTCAAAATTTAATTCATCTTTATCAAGACCAAATGAGTTTTGGAGCAGAAATTGTGGAACTTTCCTCTTTGTTTTTCAGTGATGAAATTAGCTATGATGAAGAAGCAAAAGAAGTGTTGGCAGGAGAACAAGTCCCTGTTGTGTTAAATTCTTTTAGAGAAGAATTAAACAATATGAGTGAATGGAGTCCTGAAAACATTAAAGCAGCTGTTAAAAGTGTTCAAAAGGCTACTGGTCAAAAAGGGAAAAATTTATTTATGCCTATCCGTGTTGCGGCAACAGGACAAACGCATGGTCCAGACTTGCCAAAAGCAATTGCATTATTAGGACAGGCAAAAATTGAAAAGCGATTATTGTCATTAAATAGTTAACATATTATGCAAAATGTAATATAGTAAAAGAAAAAGAATGAATGTAAAACGTAGATGAGGAAGAGTAAAAAAAGGAAGCTTTCAAGAGAGAATCACCATTGGCTGAAAGTGATTTATGCAAATCCTTTTTTGAAGTGCCCCTCAGAGTCCTATATCGAACAGTTTTCTTTAAAGGCGCATGTGCTTTTCATTGTCTAGCTCGAGCGCCTAGTCCCTGTGAAAGATAACCTCTTGTCTCTAAAAGTAAAAAACACTTTTTGAGACAAGAGAACATTTTTCTTCGGGGCTGACAAGGCGCATGCGCTTTTCTTAGTAGATAGAGGCGGAACCTGTCCGTTAACAAGGAGGAGTGGAGATTATTGCTTTGGCATTAATCTAAACAGAGTGGAACCGCGCAAAAAAGCGTCTCTGTCTTTTTGACAGAGGCGCTTTTTTTAATAGAAAAAGTCAGTTTTTTTTCTCCTAAATGTGGAAATTGGACTTTTTATAATCTTTATTTTAAATAAATATTAATTCATGAACAAAACAACGGTTTTCTTATAAAGCATTAAAAAAGTAAATGTTGTTTTTGGTTGGGAGGGATAAAATGTTTCAGCGTATAAAAGAGGATATTACAGTAGTATTTGAACAAGATCCAGCGGCAAGAAGTTATTTAGAAGTTATCTTAACGTATTCCGGTTTGCATGCTATTTGGTATCACCGAATAGCACACTGTTTCTATAAACGCAACTTTTTTTTCTTAGCACGAGTCATTTCACAATTCAGCCGGTTTATGACAGGCATTGAAATTCACCCTGGAGCAACAATCGGAAAACGATTATTTATTGATCATGGCATGGGAGTAGTTATTGGGGAGACTTGTGAAATAGGAGATAATGTCACGATATATCAAGGTGTAACGCTAGGTGGGACTGGGAAAGAAAAGGGGAAACGACACCCGACAGTTAAAGATAATGCATTAATTGCAACAGGTGCTAAAGTATTAGGATCTATTATAATTGGCGAAAATGCTAAAATAGGTGCAGGATCTGTCGTGTTAAGAGATGTACCTTCCAATTCGACCGTTGTTGGCATTCCAGGAAGAGTGAAGGTTCAAGATGGAAGGAAAATAAATAAAGATTTAAATCACTGCGATTTGCCGGATCCATTTGCGGAGCGATTAAAAGAAATGGAAACAGAAATTTTGCAATTAAAACGACAATTACGGGAAATGCAAGAAGAAAGGAGTTATAAATAATGGCCATTCAAATTTATAATACGTTAACTAGAATAAAGGAAGAGTTTATTCCATTAGAAGATGGAAAGGTTAAAATGTATGTATGTGGTCCTACCGTTTACAACTATATTCATATAGGAAATGCAAGACCTGCTATTGTATTTGATACAGTTAGACGCTATTTAGAGTATCGAGGGTACGATGTTCAATATGTTTCTAATTTTACAGATGTAGATGATAAATTAATTAAAGCCGCGAATGAGTTGGGAGAAGATGTGCCAACCATTGCAGAACGTTTTATAAATGCTTATTTTGATGATGTCACTGCACTAGGATGCAAAAAAGCGGATTCGCACCCTCGTGTAACAGAAAACATGGATATCATTATCGACTTTATTGCAGTATTAGTGGATAAAGGATTTGCTTATGAATCGGATGGGGATGTTTATTACCGTACTAGAAGTTTTGAAGCATATGGGAAATTGTCCCATCAATCAATTGATGAATTACGTTTAGGTGAAAGAATAGCGGTAGGCGAGAAGAAACAAGACTCGTTGGATTTTGCTTTATGGAAAAAGGCGAAAGATGGCGAGATAGCATGGGAGAGTCCGTGGGGGCAAGGTCGTCCGGGGTGGCATATAGAATGCTCCGCAATGGCTAAAAAGTATTTGGGCAATACGATTGATATACATGCTGGTGGTCAAGATTTAACTTTCCCGCATCATGAAAACGAAATTGCTCAATCAGAAGCTTTAACAGGAGAGACATTTGCACGATACTGGATGCATAACGGATATATTAATATTGATAACGAGAAAATGTCTAAATCACTAGGAAATTTTGTAACGGTGAATGATATTATTAAAATACATGATCCTCAAGTGTTGAGATTTTTTATGTTATCTGTTCATTATCGAAATCCTATTAATTATAGTGAAGAAGTGTTGGAGAATACACGTGCCGGCTTAGATAGATTACGAACATCATATGAAAATTTACAGCATCGTAAAGCAGCAAGCACAGATTTGACAGATACAAATAATGATTGGCTAGAGAAAATTAACGACTTGCACGAACAGTTTGTTAAAGAGATGGATGACGATTTTAATACGGCAAATGGTATTTCTGTATTATTCGAATTATCAAAACAGGCTAACTATTATTTATTAGAAAAAACAACTTCTGCCGTTGTTATCAATGCATTTATTAACGAATTTGAAGAACTGTTTGGCGTATTAGGAATGTCCTTAGCTAAACAGGAATTATTAGATAAAGATATTGAAGCGTTAATTGAAAAAAGAAATCAAGCTCGTAAAGCTCGAAATTTTCAATTAGCAGATGAAATTAGAGATCAGCTCAAATCAATGAATATCATTTTAGAAGATACAGCACAAGGTATACGATGGAAGAGAGGATAAAGCATGCTCCTCTATGATAAAAATATTGATGAAAAACAGTTGAACAGCCTAGCCCTAGCCTATATGGGTGATGCTGTTCTTGAAATATATGTTCGAAGACACTTGCTTTATATCGGAAAAGTGAAACCAAACCATCTTCACAGAGAAGCGACAAAGTATGTTTCTGCTAAAGGACAAGCAAAAGCAGTGCATCAGCTTCTCGAGGAAAGTTTTTTTACCGAAGAGGAGCTTACTGTGTTAAAACGAGGCAGAAATGCAAAATCTGGATCTATTCCAAAAAATACTGATGTGCAAACATATAGGTATAGTACTGGGTTTGAATCCGTTCTAGGTTATTTATATTTAGCAAGTAGAGAAGAACGGTTGGAGGAAATAATTAAAGCTACTTTTTCAATCATTGAAAATAGTTGGAGGAACAATACGTGAACAGCGATTATATTGTAGGAAAAAATGCGGTTATTGAAGCATTAAAATCAGAACGTGATGTAAATAAGATTCTTATTGCAGAAGGGTCACAAAAAGGACAGATGCAAACAGTCATTGCCTTAGCTAAACAAGCAAATGTGCTTGTCCAGTTTGTGCCAAAGAAGAAATTGGACAGTCTTATAGACGCTAATCATCAAGGAGTAGTAGCACAAGTTGCAGCATACCAATACCGTGAGATAGATGATTTATTTGCATTAGCAGAAAAGAAAAAGGAAGTTCCTTTCTTTTTGCTGCTAGATGAGATAGAAGATCCCCATAATTTAGGGTCCATTATGCGTACAGCGGATGCAGTTGGAGCGCATGGAATCATCATCCCTCGTAGAAGAGCGGTTGGATTAACAGCGACCGTTGCAAAAGCATCAACAGGAGCTATTGAACATGTCCCAGTTGTTAGAGTAACGAATATGGCTAGAACAATAGATGAATTAAAAGAGAGAGGAATTTGGATTGCAGGAACAGACGCAAAAGGAAGTGAAGATTATCGACATTTCGATGGAACCATGCCTTTAGGTTTAGTAATCGGAAGTGAAGGTAAAGGAATAGGGAGACTGATACGGGAAAAATGTGATTTTCTTATTCATTTACCAATGGCTGGATCTGTTACATCTCTAAATGCGTCTGTAGCAGCTGCACTTTTAATGTATGAGGTATATCGTAAACGCTATCCAATTGAGGGATAAAAATGGATATACTAATTGTCGATGGTTACAACATTATTGGTGCATGGCCTTACTTAAATAAACTTAAATCGAATGATTTAGCTGCAGCAAGAGACAAGCTTGTTGAAAAAATGGCAGAATACCAAGCTTACTCTGGGTATCATGTCATTATTGTTTTTGATGCTTATTACGTAAGAGGAACAGAAAAGAAATATAAAAATTATAAAGTGGACGTAATTTTTACAAGAGAAAACGAAACAGCAGACGAAAGAATTGAAAAACTGGCAAAAGAATTAAGCAATAGAAAAACACAAATTCATGTAGCGACATCTGATTTTACAGAACAGTGGGCCATATTTGGCCAAGGAGCCTTAAGGAAATCGGCGCGAGAGTTGTTTATTGAAATGGATGGAATCGAGCGAAATATTGGAAAAAAAGTAAAAAAAATAAAAGAAAAGAAGCCTGTTACCAAAATTCAATTGACAAAAGAAATCGAAGAAATATTCGAAAAATGGCGCCGTGGAGAGAAATGAGCAGTTGACGCTAAAAATTACGCTACTGTATAATGGTTTTATCCATGAATGCACGGTCGGGGGGATCTGAATGAGTGCTGACAACGGGACAAAAAGTAACGAAATTGTTGAGAAATATGTTGACCTTGAAGATGAAGCAATAGTGGAACTAGTGCATAAAGGTGAAAGTGATGCATTAGACTATCTTATTCAAAAATATCGAAACTTTGTACGTGCCAAAGCCAGATCCTATTTCCTTATTGGTGCAGATAAAGAAGATATTGTACAAGAAGGCATGATTGGTTTGTATAAAGCAATCCGTGATTTTAAAGGGGACAAACTGTCATCATTTAAAGCATTTGCTGAATTGTGTATTACAAGACAAATTATTACAGCAATAAAAACGGCAACTAGACAGAAGCATATTCCTTTAAATTCATACGTGTCTCTTGATAAACCCATTTATGATGAAGAATCAGATCGAACTTTAATGGATGTTATATCTGGTGCAAAAGTATTAGATCCAGAAGAGTTAATCATTAATCAAGAAGAGTTTGATCATATTGAAATAAAGATGTCAGAGTTGTTAAGTGATTTAGAACGAAAAGTGTTGGCCTTGTATTTAGATGGACAATCTTATCAAGAAATATCAGAAGAGCTTAATAGACATGTGAAATCAATCGATAACGCTCTTCAAAGAGTAAAAAGAAAATTGGAAAGATATTTAGAAATTAGAGAGTTTTCTCTCTGAAAAAACATTATTCTAGAAAAGTATGTTCTCTTGACTGACATTTGACATTGATATATGACCATGATACAGTTTGGTAATGTATAAAGAACGTAGAAGGTGTCAAAAATGAGGAAAAAGCTTGTTTTAGCATGCGGAAATTGTGGTTCGAGAAATTATTCTACAATGGGTAACAAAGAGGCTGAACGATTAGAAATAAAAAAGTTTTGCCAAAAATGTAATGCCCACACTGTTCATAAAGAAACAAAATAATTGTTTCAGGGTGAAGACAAAGTGATTTTAGCAGAAACTTCAGGCTGATCGAAAACAAAAACATCTGTCGACAGCCTGAAACAAAATAATCGTTTTCATCGCTTTAAGATAAGCTACCCGCTTTAAATATGGAGGTAACGAAATGCAACGCACTGTTAACTTTTTTCGTGAGGTAGGCAGAGAGTTAAAAAAGGTAAGTTGGCCCAATAGGAAGGAATTAACCAACTATACCATTATTGTTATTGCGACAGTAACGTTCTTTGCTGTATTCTTCGCGCTTGTTGATATGGGAATTTCTGAACTAATTCGATTAATACTTGAATAACAGTTGTCTACTCATGGTATAATGGTAAAACATAAGAAACATTTACAAAGCCCGGTAACGGGTTTTTTCATTGCTTTAATAGAACAAAAGCGGTCAGCCCTGAGGCTGAACATAGACATATATAGGTTCCGTTTGAACAACTATATCGCGTTTATAGAGACCGAACCCTTTGATCAGCTAAAGAGTTTGTTGAGACAAAGAAATTAACAATAAAACTGCAAAAATTAAGTGCGGGGAGGGAAGGACGAAATAGTCCTCTACTATGGAAAAAAATTGGTATGTAGTGCATACGTACTCTGGATATGAAAATAAAGTGAAAGCAAACTTAGAAAAGCGAGTAGAAACAATGGCAATGCAAGATAAAATATTTCGCGTTGTTGTACCTGAAGAAGAAGAAACGGATATTAGAAACGGAAAGAAAAAAGTAGTAAAAAGGAAGGTTTTTCCAGGTTATGTGTTGGTTGAAATTGTAATGACGGATGATTCTTGGTATGTTGTCCGCAATACACCAGGAGTAACTGGGTTTGTAGGGTCTGCTGGATCCGGTTCAAAACCAACCCCGCTTCTTCCTGAAGAAGTTCAAGTTATTTTGAAGAGAATGGGCGTTGATGAACAACGTATTGAAATTGAATTTGAGTTAGGGGAAACAGTAAAAGTGAACGAAGGTCCATTTGCTAATTTCACAGGTTCTGTGGAAGAAATTGACACCGATAAAGCAAAGGTAAAAGTTTTAGTTAATATGTTCGGCCGTGATACCCCTGTAGAACTTGATTTTACACAAATTGAAAAATTTTAATCTGAAAAACTTGAAATGCACTTAAAAAAGTGATAATATTTCAAAGGTCAGTATGTCTCACAAAAAGAGATAAGATATTGTCAGATTTCTTTATTCATATAAAGACGATAAGTTGAGTGGGAGGGGTATACCCTATTACCACATCACGGACTTTAAGGAGGTGTGTCTCGTGGCTAAAAAAGTAATTAAGGTTGTTAAATTGCAAATTCCAGCAGCTAAAGCAAATCCGGCACCACCAGTTGGTCCTGCACTAGGTCAAGCAGGTGTGAATATCATGGGATTCTGTAAAGAGTTTAATGCTCGTACAGCTGAACAAGCTGGTTTAATTATTCCTGTTGAAATTACGGTGTTTGAAGACCGTTCATTTACATTTATTACAAAAACTCCACCTGCTGCTGTTTTACTTAAAAAAGCGGCTGGTATTGAGTCAGGTTCTGGTGAACCTAACCGTAATAAAGTAGCAACTGTTAAGCGTGATAAAGTACGCGAGATTGCTGAAACGAAAATGCCTGATCTAAATGCAGCTAGCGTTGAAGCAGCTATGCGCATGGTAGAAGGTACTGCCCGCAGCATGGGTATTGTTATTGAAGACTAAACCATTTAAATGGTTCTGTTGATTAAGGTTGCGACACTGATAATGGTTAAGTCGCAACCTTTATTCGTGGGAGGTAATTCCGCTAAAACCACAATTCAAGGAGGAAATATTATTATGGCTAAAAAAGGTAAGAAGTATTTAGAAGCTATCAAACTTGTTGATCGTACTAAAGCTTACCCAATTCAAGAAGCAGTTGAACTTGTTAAAAAAACAAGTACTACAAAATTTGATGCATCTGTTGAGGTTGCTTTCCGTCTAGGCGTTGATCCTAAGAAAGCGGACCAACAAATCCGTGGAGCAGTTGTTCTTCCACATGGAACTGGTAAAACTCAACGTGTATTAGTTTTCGCTAAAGGCGAAAAAATTAAAGAAGCAGAAGCTGCAGGTGCAGATTATGTTGGAGATGCTGAATTCATCAACAAAATCCAACAAGGTTGGTTCGAATTTGATGTAATCGTTGCAACTCCAGATATGATGGGTGAAGTTGGTAAACTTGGTCGTGTATTAGGACCTAAAGGTTTAATGCCAAACCCTAAAACTGGTACAGTAACTTTTGATGTAACAAAAGCAGTTAACGAAATCAAAGCAGGTAAAGTAGAATACCGTGTTGATAAAGCTGGAAACATTCATGTTCCAATCGGTAAAGTTTCTTTCGAAGAAACAAAACTTGTTGAAAACTTCCAAACTATTTTTGATACAATGTTAAAAGTTAAACCAGCAGCAGCAAAAGGAACTTATATGAAGAACGTATCTGTTACTTCAACAATGGGTCCTGGAGTTAAAGTAGATCCTTCTGCAGTTTAATATAAAATATATTTGACAAAACAAGATTAATGGCATATACTACATCTTGTTGTGAAAAATTAAATAACATTTGTACCGTAGACAGTAGGTGCTCATAAGAGCTTAATTTCCTGCCGAGGTAATACGATAGATTTTTAATCAGTTGTGTAAACGACTATTGTATACTCCTCCATGTCTATATTGATGTGGAGGTTTTTTACTTTCCGGTATAAATGTAAATTCTACAGGAGGTGTAAAGATGAGCAGCGTAATTGAACAAAAGAAACAAATAGTAGAAGATATTGCTGAAAAATTCAAAGCAAGTAAATCAACGATTGTTGTTGATTACCGCGGTCTAACTGTTTCTGAAGTAACAGAACTTCGTAAACAACTTCGTGAAGCTGGTATCGAGTTCAAAGTTTTCAAAAACACATTAACACGCCGTGCTGCTGAAGCTGCAGGTTTAGCAGGTATTAACGAAGCTTTAACTGGTCCTAACGCAATTGCATTCAGTAATGAAGATGTTGTTGCACCAGCGAAAATTCTTAATGACTTTGCTAAAAAGAATGAAGCGCTTGAAATTAAAGCGGGTATTATTGAAGGAAATGTTGCTTCAGTTGAAGATGTTAAAGCTCTTGCTGAACTTCCATCACGCGAAGGACTACTTTCTATGTTACTCAGCGTGCTTCAAGCACCAATCCGCAACTTCGCTCTTGCTACAAAAGCAGTTGCAGAACAAAAAGAAGAACAAGGCGCGTAAGAATTTACGTTACTTTCAAGTATCATAATAAATGGATAAAAAACAAGGAGGAACAATATAATGTCTAAAGAACAAATCTTAGAAGCAGTAAAAGCAATGACTGTTTTAGAATTAAACGACTTAGTAAAAGCTATTGAAGAAGAATTTGGTGTAACTGCTGCAGCTCCTGTAGCTGTTGCTGGTGCTGCTGGCGGAGAAGCTGCAGCTGAAAAAACTGAGTTTGATGTAGTTCTTGCATCTGCTGGAGATCAAAAAATCAAAGTTATCAAAGTTGTACGTGAAATCACAGGTCTTGGTCTTAAAGAAGCAAAAGAACTTGTTGACAACACTCCAAAAGCTGTTAAAGAAGGAGCTTCTAAAGAAGAAGCTGAAGAAATCAAAGCTAAACTTGAAGAAGTTGGAGCTAACGTTGAAGTTAAGTAATGTTAGTTAAAAAAAGCTCGCTATATAAGCGGGCTTTTTTTCCCTTAAAGTGTGTGTTCAAAAAGGTTGGGAATCAACGAAGAGATTCGCAAGTTTGTGTTCCCGAACTTTTTGAACAACCTCTTATAGGAATTACTTCAAAAAAGTAAAATCCTCAATGGTTCTTCCGATATAATGCTCCCGTGGAGGTGGTCAGTTGTGACAGAACATTATTATTCCCGTACACAAAATGTAAGCAGTGATCCGAATTATTGGGATTACATGTTAAAAGGCAATAAATTTCGCTTTAAAACAGATAATGGCGTTTTTTCTAAAAAAGAAGTTGATTTTGGTTCGAAGCTATTAATCGAAACATATGAATATTCAACCGTTGCAGGAGATATATTGGATGTTGGATGTGGATATGGACCGATAGGACTTTCTATAGCCAAAAATGCTGAAAATAAAATGGTTCATATGGTGGATGTTAATGTAAGAGCGATACAGCTTGCAACGGAAAATGCTTCTGCTAATCATATAAAAAATGTTAAAATTTATGAAAGTGATAGACTTTTGCAAGTGGAAAGCAAAATGTTTGCATCTATATTAACGAACCCGCCGATACGTGCAGGAAAAAAAGTTGTTCATGATATTTTCGAACAAAGTTATGAACATTTGGTTGATGGTGGAGACCTTTGGGTAGTGATTCAGAAAAAGCAGGGAGCTCCTTCTGCGATAGCAAAGTTAGAGCAATTATTTCATGATGTAGAAATCGTTGAAAAGAAAAAAGGTTATTTTATAATAAGAGCAAAAAAGATTGACTAGTCCGAATCGTTGTGATAGCATTGTATAATGCCAATATATTATTTTTTCTGATTGGTATCATTTTATACAACTAGTGTATAAAATTGGATTATTTCGGAAAAGCTAACAAAATAATACTAGAAATATGAAAAATGTGGTTTTTTGGATTGGAAAACCCTTTTTCTTTTTGTCTTATAAAAAGTAATAAACTGCTTTTATAAGATGTAAATAGATGTACTATAACGTTTGATTTGAGGGGTGAATCAGTTGACAGGTCAACTTGTTCAGTATGGACGACACCGCCAGCGAAGAAGCTATGCACGAATTAGTGAAGTTTTAGAATTACCAAATCTTATAGAAATCCAAACCTCTTCCTATCAATGGTTTCTAGATGAGGGATTGCGTGAGATGTTTCAGGATATTTCACCAATCGAAGACTTTACTGGCAACTTATCGCTTGAGTTTATTGATTACAGCTTAGGGGATCCAAAATATTCAGTAGAAGAATCAAAAGAACGAGATGTTACATACTCCGCGCCATTACGAGTTAAGGTTCGTCTTGTAAACAAAGAAACAGGAGAAGTAAAAGACCAAGATGTTTTCATGGGTGATTTCCCGCTTATGACTGAAACTGGTACATTTGTTATTAACGGAGCTGAACGTGTTATCGTTTCTCAGTTAGTACGTTCTCCAAGTGTGTACTATAATGGGAAATTAGATAAAAACGGGAAAAAAGGATTTACAGCGACTGTGATTCCAAACCGTGGAGCTTGGTTAGAATATGAAACCGATGCAAAGGATGTTGTTTACGTACGTATCGATCGTACTCGTAAACTGCCGGTAACGGTTCTTTTACGTGCTTTAGGATTTGGATCTGATCAAGAGATATTAGACTTGATTGGTGACAATGAGTATTTACGCAATACTTTAGAAAAAGATAATACAGAAGGAACGGAAAAGGCTCTATTAGAAATATATGAGCGTTTACGTCCTGGTGAGCCACCTACTGTCGAAAATGCAAAAAGCTTATTAGTTTCAAGATTTTTTGATCCTAAAAGATATGATCTTGCAAATGTAGGACGCTATAAAATTAATAAAAAACTTCATATAAAAAATAGATTGTTTGGTCAACGTCTAGCAGAGACGCTTGTAGATCCAGAAACAGGCGAAATAATTGCGGAAAAAGGTACGCTTTTAGATCGTCGTGCATTGGATCGCATCATACCGAACCTTGAAAATAACATCGGATTTAAAACATTAAGCCCATATGGCGGAGTATTAGAAGACGACGTTATTGTGCAATCTGTTAAAATTTATGCTCCTAATGATGAAGGGGAAAAAGAAATTAACGTAATTAGCAATGCATATGTAGAAGAAGCAGTGAAAAATATTTCTCCTGCAGATATTATTGCATCGATTAGTTATTTCTTTAACCTGTTACATGGTGTTGGTTTAACAGATGACATTGACCACTTAGGTAACAGACGTTTGCGTTCTGTTGGTGAATTACTGCAAAATCAGTTCCGTATTGGATTATCCAGAATGGAGCGTGTAGTTCGTGAAAGAATGTCTATCCAAGATACAAACACGATTACACCGCAGCAGTTAATTAACATCAGACCGGTTATCGCGTCAATTAAAGAGTTTTTCGGAAGCTCACAGTTATCTCAATTTATGGACCAGACAAATCCGCTTGCTGAGTTAACGCATAAGCGCCGTTTATCTGCATTAGGACCTGGTGGTTTAACAAGAGAACGTGCAGGGATGGAAGTTCGTGACGTTCACTACTCACATTACGGTCGTATGTGTCCTATTGAAACGCCAGAGGGACCAAACATCGGTTTGATTAACTCGTTATCATCTTTTGCAAAAGTAAATCGCTTTGGTTTTATTGAAACGCCATACCGCCGCGTAGATCCGGAAACAGGATTAGTTTCAAGCCGTATTGATTACTTGACTGCAGATGAGGAAGATAACTACGTAGTAGCACAAGCAAACGTACGTTTAGGTGATGATGGCGCTTTCCTTGATGAGGAAGTTGTTGCTCGTTTTAGAGGGGAAAATACTGTTGTCCGCCGTGATCGTGTAGACTATATGGATGTATCACCGAAGCAAGTAGTATCTGCTGCAACAGCATGTATTCCTTTCTTAGAAAACGATGACTCAAACCGTGCGTTAATGGGTGCGAACATGCAACGTCAAGCAGTACCGTTGATGCAGCCTGAAGCTCCAAGAGTAGGAACAGGAATGGAATATGTTTCTGGTAAAGACTCTGGTGCTGCTGTTATTTGTAAACATGATGGAATCGTTGAACATGTAGAAGCTCGTGAAGTTTGGGTTAGAAGAGTACAAGTGATTGATGGTCAAGAAGTTAAAGGCAACCTAGATAAATATAGAATGCTTAAGTTTATCCGTTCTAACCAAGGTACATGCTACAATCAACGTCCGATTGTTGCTGTTGGAAACAAAGTAACAAAAGGAGAAATCCTTGCTGACGGTCCATCTATGGAATTAGGTGAACTAGCTTTAGGAAGAAACGTGCTAGTAGCCTTTATGACATGGGATGGGTACAATTATGAAGATGCCATCATTATGAGTGAGCGTCTAGTAAAAGATGATGTTTATACATCTATTCATATTGAAGAATATGAATCAGAATCTCGCGATACAAAGCTTGGACCAGAAGAAATCACACGCGATATTCCAAATGTTGGGGAAGATGCTTTGCGTAACCTTGACGATCGAGGAATTATCCGTATTGGAGCAGAAGTAAAAGACGGAGACCTTCTTGTAGGAAAAGTAACGCCAAAAGGTGTAACAGAATTAACTGCAGAAGAACGTTTATTACATGCTATTTTCGGGGAAAAAGCACGTGAAGTTCGTGATACTAGTTTACGTGTTCCTCATGGCGGAGGCGGTATCGTTCATGATGTGAAAGTATTTAATCGTGAAGACGGAGACGAACTGCCACCAGGGGTGAATCAACTTGTGCGTGTGTACATTGTACAAAAGCGTAAAATTCACGAAGGCGATAAGATGGCTGGACGACATGGTAATAAAGGGGTAATTTCTCGTATTTTACCAGAAGAAGATATGCCGTATCTTCCAGATGGAACACCTGTAGATATCATGTTAAATCCTTTAGGGGTACCATCTCGTATGAATATCGGACAGGTGCTGGAGCTGCACCTTGGAATGGCTGCAAGAAGCTTAAATATCCATGTTGCTTCTCCTGTATTTGATGGAGCTAGGGAAGAAGATGTTTGGGAAACAATCAGAGAAGCTGGCATGGCACAAGATGCTAAAACAGTACTTTATGATGGACGTACAGGAGAGCCGTTTGATAACCGTGTATCTGTTGGTGTCATGTATATGATTAAACTGGCGCACATGGTTGATGATAAACTTCATGCTCGTTCTACTGGACCTTACTCTTTAGTAACACAACAGCCACTTGGCGGAAAAGCTCAGTTCGGTGGACAACGTTTTGGAGAGATGGAAGTTTGGGCTCTTGAAGCGTATGGAGCAGCATATACATTACAAGAAATTCTTACTGTTAAATCAGATGACGTTGTAGGTCGTGTGAAAACGTATGAAGCAATTGTAAAAGGTGAAAATGTTCCAGAGCCGGGAGTACCAGAATCATTCCGCGTACTGATGAAAGAACTTCAAAGCTTAGGATTAGATGTTAAAATTCTATCCAGCAACGAAGAAGAAATAGAAATGAGAGATACAGATGATGATGATGATATTCAACAAGCTGAATCTCTTACAATAGCACCTGATACACAAGAGCCTGAGTCAGAAAAAGTAGGCATTCAAGAGTAATTTCAAGTAACTAGATGAAGGCTGACACTAATGAAAAGGGTCAGCCTTCATAAGATATAAGTACTTATTCTTATTAAGTGGCAAGTATGGAATAGCCCGAAGATCAAAAGGGAGGTAGGACCCTTGTTGGATGTAAACAATTTTGAATTTATGAAAATAGGTCTTGCTTCACCAGATAAGATTCGCTCATGGTCATATGGTGAAGTAAAAAAACCAGAAACAATTAATTATCGAACATTAAAACCGGAAAAAGACGGCTTATTCTGCGAGCGTATTTTTGGTCCTACAAAAGACTGGGAATGTCATTGTGGAAAGTATAAACGTGTTCGTTACAAAGGTGTAGTTTGTGATCGATGTGGTGTAGAGGTGACGCGTGCAAAAGTACGTCGTGAACGCATGGGGCACATTGAACTAGCAGCACCTGTATCGCATATATGGTATTTTAAAGGAATTCCTAGCCGTATGGGGCTTGTTCTTGATATGTCTCCGCGTGCTTTAGAAGAAGTTATTTATTTTGCTTCTTATGTTGTAACCGATCCTGGTGATACAGCATTAGAAAAGAAACAACTTCTTTCAGAAAAAGAATACAGAGCATATCGTGATAAATATGGGATGAAATTCCAAGCTTCTATGGGAGCGGAATCAATTAAGAAATTACTTTCTGATATTGATTTAAATAAAGATGTAGAAGCGTTAAAAGAAGAGTTGAAAACAGCTCAAGGACAACGTCGTACTCGAGCAATTAAACGATTAGAAGTGTTAGAAGCATTCCGTGGTTCTGGCAATGAGCCGTCATGGATGATTTTAGATGTACTTCCCGTTATTCCACCAGAACTTCGTCCGATGGTTCAATTAGATGGTGGACGTTTTGCAACATCAGATTTGAATGATCTATACCGCCGTGTTATTAACCGTAATAACCGTTTAAAAAGATTGTTGGATCTAGGAGCTCCAAGCATTATCGTTCAAAACGAAAAACGCATGCTTCAAGAAGCAGTAGATGCGTTAATTGATAATGGTCGTCGTGGGCGTCCGGTTACAGGACCAGGTAATAGACCATTAAAATCCCTTTCCCATATGTTAAAAGGAAAACAAGGTCGTTTCCGTCAAAACTTACTAGGAAAACGTGTTGACTACTCTGGCCGTTCGGTTATCGTTGTAGGACCGAATTTAAAGATGTATCAATGTGGTTTACCAAGAGAAATGGCATTAGAGCTTTTTAAACCTTTCGTTATGAAAGAATTAGTGGAAAAAGGATTAGCACACAATATTAAGTCTGCTAAACGTAAAATTGAGCGAGTTCAACCTGAAGTTTGGGATGTATTAGAAGAGGTAATCAGAGAACACCCTGTATTGCTTAACCGTGCACCAACACTTCACAGATTAGGAATCCAGGCATTTGAGCCAACATTAGTAGAAGGTCGTGCAATTCGTCTTCATCCACTAGTGTGTACTGCTTATAATGCGGACTTTGATGGAGACCAAATGGCTGTTCACGTTCCGTTATCATCTGAAGCGCAGGCAGAAGCAAGATTATTAATGCTAGCTGCTCAAAATATCTTGAATCCTAAAGATGGAAAACCAGTTGTTACACCTTCACAGGATATGGTGTTAGGTAACTATTACCTAACTTTAGAAAGAGAAGGTGCTGTGGGAGAAGGTATGATCTTTAACGATACAAGTGAGGCAGTGTTGGCATATCAAAATGGTTATGTTCATTTACACACTCGTGTTGCTGTTCGTGCAAGTTCTTTAAATAACGAAACATTTACGGAAGAGCAAAACAACCAACTTTTATTAACAACAGTTGGAAAGTTAATATTTAATGAAATATTACCTAAATCTTTCCCGTACATTAATGAACCTACAAAGGCAAACCTTGAAGAGAAGACTCCGGAAAGATTCTTTGTTAAACAAGGAACAGATGTGCCTGCGATTATTAGGGAAATGCCAATTATTGACCCATTTAAAAAGAAAATTCTTGGGAATATCATTGCGGAAGTATTTAAACGATTCAAAATTACCGAAACATCTAAAATGCTTGATAGAATGAAAGATCTAGGATTTAGACATTCAACAAAAGCAGGTATTACTGTAGGGGTTGCAGATATCGTCGTTTTAGGTGAAAAACAAGAAATTATCGACGAAGCTCAAGGTAAAGTTGATAATGTATTAAAACAATTTAGACGTGGATTAATTACAGAAGAAGAGCGTTATGATAGAGTTATCTCTATTTGGAGTGCTGCTAAAGATGTAATTCAGGCTAAACTGATGAAATCACTTGATAAACGAAATCCAATCTTTATGATGAGTGACTCTGGTGCCCGTGGTAACGCATCTAACTTCACGCAGCTTGCGGGTATGCGTGGACTGATGGCCAACCCGGCTGGTAGAATTATTGAGTTGCCAATTATCTCAAGTTTCCGTGAAGGATTAACAGTATTAGAGTACTTTATCTCTACACATGGTGCCCGTAAAGGTCTTGCCGATACAGCACTTAAAACGGCTGACTCTGGATATCTGACTCGTCGACTAGTTGATGTTGCTCAAGATGTAATTGTCCGTGAAGATGATTGTGGAACAGATAGAGGTTTATTAGTAGCTGCTCTTAAAGAAGGAACTGAAATAATTGAACCGTTAGAAGAGCGTTTAATTGGTCGTTATGCAAGAAGAGCAATTAAGCATCCAGAAACGAATACAGTGATTGTTCCGGAAAATGGTCTAATTACAGAAGACCTTGCTGTAGAAGTAGTGGAAGCTAATATTGAAGAAGTATGGATTCGTTCTGCCTTTACATGTAACACTCGCCATGGTGTATGTAAAAAATGTTACGGTAGAAACTTAGCAACTGGTCAAGAGGTAGAAGTGGGAGAAGCAGTAGGTATTATTGCGGCACAATCTATCGGAGAACCAGGTACACAGTTAACGATGCGTACATTCCATACTGGTGGGGTTGCTGGAGACGATATTACACAAGGTTTACCTCGTATCCAAGAAATTTTCGAAGCTCGTAATCCAAAAGGGCAGGCGGTTATATCCGAGATTGCCGGTGTAGTAGTCGGAATTAACGAAGGCAGAGACCGTCAACATGAGATTACTATTCAAGGTGAACTAGAAACGAAAACATATACTGCACCGTACACAGGAAGATTAAAAGTTAAGCTTGACGATGTAGTAGAACAAGGTCAAGAACTAACAGAAGGTTCTATTGATCCTAAAGAATTGATTAAAGTGAAAAACGTAACTGCTGTTCAAGAGTATCTACTACGTGAAGTGCAGAAGGTATACCGCATGCAAGGGGTTGAAATCGGCGATAAACACGTTGAAGTAATGGTTCGTCAAATGCTTCGTAAAATACGTGTCGTAGATGCTGGGGAAACAGATGTATTACCTGGTACACTACTTGATATCCACCAATTTACAGATGCGAATGCTAAAGCGTTAAAAGCAGGAAAATTACCAGCGACAGGAAGACCTGTATTGTTAGGTATTACAAAAGCATCACTTGAAACAGATTCCTTCTTATCTGCAGCATCGTTCCAAGAAACTACAAGAGTTTTAACAGATGCAGCAATTAAAGGAAAACGTGATGAATTATTAGGATTAAAAGAAAATGTTATTATTGGTAAGCTAGTACCTGCGGGAACTGGTATGCCAAGATATCGACATGCAGAACCTATTACAGCAGAAGAGTCTTCGGAAGAGTCTGTTACTGTAGAGTAAATAATTGAATAAGGTCAAACCCCGCTGTCCAAACAAAGTAATAGACTTGAATAGCAGGGTTCTGACCTTTGCTTATCATTTCAGAAAAGCAATTAATTTTTTTCGTAAATTAATTGACATGAAGTTTTCTAGGTGTTAATATATCAGAGGTGCTCCTATTCACCTGTTGCTTTGGAGGATATGATATGTCTTATGATAAAGTATTACAGGCTAATAAATATGTAGTAGGAACAAAGCAAACGGTTAAAGCGTTAAAAGCAGGAAATGTAACGGAAGTTTTAGTTGCAAAAGATGCTGATCCAATTCTAATTGGAAAAGTAACAGATACAGCTAAACAAGTTCATGTTCCTATAATACTTGTTGATTCCATGATGAAGTTAGGCAAATCATGTGGTATAGAAGTAGGCGCAGCGACTGTAGCCATAATTAATTAAACTGTTTTTATGGAATTAACCATGAAAACTTTGTTTTTGCCCTAATATGAACCACCTGGATGTGTGGGCTTTAAACATAAAAGAAGGGAGGAAAAAGAAATGCCAACTATTAACCAATTAGTACGCAAGCCTCGTCAATCTGCACAAGAGAAGTCGAAGTCACCTGCGTTAAACAAAGGTTACAACAGTTTCAAAAAAACACAAACAAACGTATCTTCACCTCAAAAACGTGGTGTATGTACTCGTGTTGGTACAATGACACCAAAAAAACCGAACTCAGCGTTACGTAAATATGCTCGTGTACGTTTGACTAACGGTATTGAGGTAACAGCATACATTCCTGGTATCGGTCACAACCTACAAGAACATAGTGTTGTACTTATCCGTGGAGGACGTGTAAAAGACTTACCAGGGGTACGTTATCACATTGTTCGTGGTGCGCTTGATACAGCTGGTGTTAATAACCGTATGCAAGGACGTTCTAAATACGGAACAAAAAAACCAAAAGCAGCAAAAAAATAAATAAATCTTAAAACAGCATGATCGAAAGGAGGAAATCAAATGCCACGTAAAGGTCCTGTAGCAAAAAGAGACGTGTTACCAGATCCAATTTACAATTCAAAACTTGTATCTAAATTAATCAATAAAATGATGATCGATGGTAAGAGAGGTAAATCTCAAGCTATCCTATATTCAGCTTTTGAAATCGTAGCAGAACGTACTGGAAAAGATGCAATCGAAGTATTCGATCAAGCATTAAAGAACATTATGCCAGTACTTGAAGTTAAAGCCCGCCGTGTTGGTGGTTCAAACTATCAAGTTCCAGTGGAGGTTCGTCCAGATAGACGTACTACACTAGGTCTTCGCTGGTTAGTTAACTATTCTCGTCTTCGTGGAGAAAAAACGATGGAAGAAAGATTAGCTAACGAAATTTTAGATGCAGCTAACAATACTGGAGCATCTGTTAAAAAGCGTGAAGATACACACAAAATGGCTGAAGCAAACAAAGCGTTTGCTCACTATCGTTGGTAAGATAATCAATTTAAAAAAATACTTTCTTAATGGAAGGAGAAATACCAAATGGCTAGAGAGTTCTCCTTAGAAAACACTCGTAATATTGGTATCATGGCGCATATTGATGCTGGTAAAACGACAACAACTGAGCGTGTACTTTATTATACTGGTCGTATCCATAAAATTGGTGAAACTCATGAAGGTGCATCGCAAATGGACTGGATGGAGCAAGAACAAGAACGTGGTATCACGATTACATCTGCTGCAACAACAGCACAATGGGAAGGTCATCGTGTAAATATCATCGATACACCAGGACACGTAGACTTCACAGTTGAAGTTGAACGTTCTCTTCGTGTACTTGATGGTGCGGTTGCAGTTCTTGATGCTCAATCTGGTGTTGAACCTCAAACAGAAACTGTTTGGCGACAAGCAACAACTTATGGAGTTCCTCGTGTAGTTTTTGTTAATAAAATGGATAAAATAGGAGCAGACTTCCTATATTCATTAGGAACATTACACGATCGCTTACAAGCGAATGCACATGCAATTCAATTGCCAATCGGTGCTGAAGATCAATTCGAAGGCATTATTGACTTGGTAGAAATGAAAGCAACTTTCTATGGCAACGACTTAGGAACAGATATCCAAGAACGTGAAATTCCTGAAGAGTATAAAGAACTTGCTGAAGAATACCACGAGAAATTAGTGGAAGCTGTAGCAGAACTTGACGAAGACTTAATGGAAAAATATCTTGGTGGAGAAGAAATCACTACTGATGAATTAAAAGCTGCTATCCGTAAAGGTACAGTAAACGTTGAATTCTATCCAGTTATCTGTGGTTCTGCTTTCAAAAACAAAGGTGTTCAAAAAATGCTTGATGCAGTTATCGACTACTTACCATCTCCATTAGATGTACCATCAATCAAAGGTACTGTTCCTGATTCAGATGAAGTAATTGAAAAACATTCAAGTGATGAAGAACCATTTGCGGCACTTGCATTTAAGGTTATGACAGACCCATTCGTAGGTAAATTAACATTCTTCCGTGTATACTCTGGTACTTTGAGCTCTGGTTCATATGTACAAAACTCTACTAAAGGCAAACGTGAGCGCGTAGGTCGTATTCTACAAATGCACGCAAACAGCCGTCAAGAGATTTCAGAAGTACATGCTGGAGACATTGCAGCAGCGGTTGGATTAAAAGATACTACAACTGGAGATACTCTATGTGATGATAAGAACTTAGTAATCTTAGAATCAATGGAATTCCCAGAGCCGGTTATTGAGTTGTCAATTGAACCTAAATCAAAAGCTGACCAAGATAAAATGACTACAGCTCTACAAAAATTACAAGAAGAAGATCCAACATTCCGTGCGCATACTAACCAAGAAACTGGTCAAGTAATTATCGCTGGTATGGGTGAGCTTCACTTAGATATTCTTGTAGATCGTATGCGTCGTGAATTTAAGGTTGAAGCAAACGTTGGTGCACCACAGGTTGCATATCGTGAAACTTTCCGTGGTTCTGCAGCGGTAGAAGGTAAGTTCTCACGTCAATCTGGTGGACGAGGACAATATGGTCACGTTTGGATTGAATTCTCTCCAAACGAAGAAGGTAAAGGCTTCGAGTTCGAAAACGCAATCGTTGGTGGGGTTGTTCCACGTGAATATATCGCTCCAGTTCAAGCTGGTCTTGAAGATGCGTTAGAAAGAGGAGTACTTGCAGGCTACCCAATGGTAGACGTTAAAGCTAAATTATTTGATGGATCTTACCATGATGTTGACTCATCTGAAATGGCGTTTAAAATTGCCGCTTCAATGGCACTTAAAAACGCTGCTTCAAAATGTAACCCTGTAATTCTTGAACCTGTCATGAAGGTTGAAGTAATCATCCCAGAAGAGTACATGGGTGATATTATGGGTAATATTACTTCTCGTCGTGGACGTGTTGAAGGAATGGAAGCGCGCGGTAACGCTCAAGTAGTACGTGCTATGGTTCCACTTTCAGAAATGTTTGGTTACGCTACAAACTTACGTTCAAGCACACAAGGTCGCGGAGTATTCTCTATGACTTTTGACCACTACGAAGAAGTGCCAAAATCAATCTCTGAAGAGATCATCAAAAAAAATAAAGGGTAATTGTTGATTTTACCTTTTTAATCAAGTATAACTACTATGTAAGCAATAAAGCTGTGATGAAAATTCACAGCTCCAATACTTAATTTTCACAATTAAAAGGAGGATTTTCCTAATGGCAAAAGCTAAATACGATCGTTCAAAGCCACACGTAAATATCGGAACAATTGGTCACGTTGACCATGGTAAAACAACTTTAACAGCTGCTATCACAACTGTACTTTCTAAAGTAGGTGGAGGAGAAGCACGCGGTTATGATCAAATCGATGCTGCTCCAGAAGAGCGTGAGCGCGGTATCACAATTTCAACTGCACACGTTGAGTATGAAACAGCTACTCGTCACTATGCACACGTTGACTGCCCAGGACATGCTGACTATGTTAAAAACATGATCACTGGTGCTGCTCAAATGGACGGCGGTATCCTAGTTGTATCTGCAACTGATGGTCCAATGCCACAAACTCGTGAGCACATCCTATTATCTCGTCAGGTTGGTGTACCTCACTTAGTAGTATTCTTAAACAAATGTGATATGGTTGATGACGAAGAGTTATTAGAATTAGTAGAAATGGAAGTTCGTGACCTTCTTTCTGAATATGAGTTCCCTGGTGACGATATTCCAGTTGTTAAAGGTTCTGCTCTTAAAGCACTTGAAGGTGAAGCAGAATGGGAAGAAAAAATCAACGAGCTTATGGCTGCTGTAGATGAGTATATCCCAACTCCTGCACGTGATACTGAAAAACCATTCATGATGCCTGTTGAGGATGTATTCTCAATCACAGGACGTGGAACAGTTGCTACAGGACGTGTTGAGCGCGGACAAGTTAAAGTTGGTGACGTTGTTGACATCATCGGTTTAGCTGAAGAGAAAAAATCAACTACTGTAACAGGTGTTGAAATGTTCCGTAAATTACTTGATTATGCTGAAGCTGGAGATAACATTGGTGCACTTCTTCGTGGTGTTGCACGTGAAGATATCCAACGTGGTCAAGTATTAGCAAAACCAGGTACTATCACTCCTCACGTAAAGTTCAAAGCTGAAGTTTACGTATTATCAAAAGAAGAAGGTGGACGTCATACTCCATTCTTCACAAACTACCGTCCACAGTTCTACTTCCGTACAACTGATGTAACTGGTATTTGTAACTTACCTGAAGGCGTAGAAATGGTTATGCCTGGTGACAACATCGAAATGGATGTTGAACTAATTTCTTCTATCGCTATCGAAGAAGGTACTAAATTCTCTATCCGTGAGGGTGGACGTACTGTAGGTGCTGGCGTAGTTGCTACAATCGTTGAGTAATTAACTAGTTAATTTAAAAAAGCAAGCCAGTTGATCTGGCTTGCTTTTTTTCGTATAGGTGCAGTATATTCTCTCATAATTTGATATAAAAGATAAGGCTGTTTTCTCAAAGTTTGTTGTTTTTTACGTAAAAAATGGGAGAAGAAGTACTCAGCAGTCTGCATACACGTAGACTTCTGTGGGAATGCGAGAAAGACGAGACCCCGCAGGAGTGTATGCGACGAGGAGGCTCGACGCTCGCTAAACGGACGAAGTGTATTCAGGCTGCGAGTTTAAAAGCAACATTCTATATGAAAACACCCATAGATAAAAAAAGATCCACTCTCCTTTTAGGAGAAGTAGACAAAACACTGTAAGACTACCTTATACAAACTATTAAAAAACTCTTTCACCCACCACGAAAATTATTATAAGGAAAGCAACCTTATCATTAGTGTTCTAATTTTTCGACAATTCGCCAAAACCTTGAAAAATCTACTTTAACTATGTATAATAGTCTGAGTGTACAAAAACAAAAGAAAAATAATTTATACTATTGCTTTTCTTATTTAGTTTCTGTATAATAGACAATGTTGGTCTTTGACTGCGATGATGCAGAAGGTTGCTGACACACCCGGCCGCTTTGCCATGGCGAGTGTGTGGGAAATTTCTGCGGAGAATGTCTATTTTAAAATAGGCGAAAAGGAGGGAAAATAATGGCAAAACAAAAAATTCGTATCCGTTTAAAAGCGTATGATCATAAAATTTTAGATCAATCTGCTGAGAAAATCGTTGAAACTGCAAAACGTTCTGGTGCGGCTGTTTCTGGTCCGATTCCGTTACCGACAGAAAAGTCTGTATACACTATCTTACGTGCGGTTCATAAATATAAAGATTCTCGTGAGCAATTTGAAATGCGTACGCATAAACGTCTAATCGACATTGTTAATCCAACTCCACAAACAGTTGATTCCTTAATGCGTTTAGACTTACCATCAGGTGTAGATATAGAAATTAAATTATAATAACAATAAATATTAAGATTATCAGGAGGTGTGACTGAAATGACCAAAGGAATCTTAGGAAGAAAAATTGGTATGACTCAAGTATTTGCTGAGAACGGCAATCTTATCCCTGTAACAGTAGTGGAAGCTGCTCAAAACGTAGTGCTTCAAAAGAAAACTGTTGAAACAGACGGTTACGAATCTGTTCAGATCGGTTTTGAAGATAAACGTGAAAAGTTGGCTAACAAACCTGAAAAGGGTCATGTTGCGAAAGCAAACACTGCTCCTAAGCGCTTCGTTCGTGAATTGAGAGAAGTAAACTTAGATGAGTATGAAGTTGGTCAAGAAGTCAAAGTAGATGTATTCGCTGAAGGCGATGTTGTAGATGTAACAGGGATCTCTAAAGGGAAAGGTTTCCAAGGCTCTATTAAACGTCATGGACAATCACGTGGCCCAATGGCTCACGGTTCTCGTTATCATCGTCGCCCAGGTTCAATGGGACCTGTAGCACCAAACCGCGTATTTAAAGGTAAAGCATTACCAGGACGTATGGGTGGAGAACAAGTTACTGTTCAAAACTTAGAAATCGTAAAAGTAGATGTTGAACGCAACCTTCTATTAATTAAAGGAAATGTTCCAGGATCTAAAAAAGCTTTATTAAAAATTAAAACGGCGGTAAAAGCTAAGTAATTAAACCAGAAAGGAGGAAATAAGAATGCCTAAAGTTGCATTATTTAACCAAGACGGTACTCAAGCTGGAGATATCGAATTAAAAGATACAGTATTCGGTATCGAGCCTAACAACCATGTTTTATTCGAAGCAGTTGTTATGCAAAGAGCTTCTTTACGTCAAGGAACTCATAAAACTAAAATTCGTTCTGAGGTTGCTGGTGGTGGACGTAAACCATGGCGCCAAAAAGGTACAGGACGTGCTCGTCAAGGATCTATCAGATCTCCACAATGGCGTGGTGGTGGAACAGTTTTCGGACCAGTTCCTCGCAGCTATAGCTACAAACTTCCTAAAAAAGTTCGTAGATTAGCAATCAAATCTGCATTATCTACTAAAGTATTAGAAGAAAATATTTTAGTATTACAAAGCCTTGCTTTCGAAACACCAAAAACTAAAGATTTCAAAGGATTCCTAGGCAATCTTTCTGTTGATAAAAAAGCATTAATTGTTACAGCTGACCTAGATGAAAACGTAGCATTATCTGCACGCAACATCCAAGGTGTAACAGTAGTTACTGCTTCTGATATTACAGTTTTAGATGTTTTAAACCATGATAAATTAATCATAACTAAGCAAGCGGTTGAAAAAGTAGAGGAGGTGCTTGCATAATGGATGCACGCGAAACGATTAAGCGCCCCGTTATCACTGAACGTTCTACTGACTTAATGGCTGACAAAAAATATACGTTTGAAGTTGATGTAAGAGCTAACAAAACTCAAGTTAAAGATGCTGTAGAAGAAATCTTTGGCGTAGAAGTTGAAAAAGTTAACATCATGAACTACAAAGGTAAGTTCAAGCGTATGGGACGTTTCGGAGGATACACAAACAAACGTCGTAAAGCAATTGTGAAATTAACAGCAGACAGCAAAGAAATCGAATTCTTTGAAGCTTAAAATATAATAAAGAAGAGGAGGGAACACAATGGCGATTAAGAAGTATAAACCTACCTCTAATGGTCGACGCAACATGACATCTTCTGACTTTAGTGAAATCACTACAAGTACACCAGAAAAATCATTGCTTGCTCCTTTAACAAGAAAAGGCGGCCGTAATAACCAAGGTAAGTTAACAGTTCGTCATCAAGGTGGAGGTCATAAGCGTCAATATCGTATCATCGATTTTAAACGTGACAAAGATGGCATTCCAGGACGCGTTGCTACAATCGAGTACGATCCAAACAGATCTGCAAACATCGCGTTAATTAATTATGTAGACGGAGAAAAACGCTACATTCTTGCACCAAAAAATTTAGAAGTTGGAATAGAAGTAATGTCAGGACCTGAAGCAGATATTAAACCAGGTAATGCATTGCCACTAGCTAACATTCCAGTGGGTACAGTTATCCACAATATCGAATTAAAACCAGGAAAAGGCGGACAATTAGTTCGTTCAGCAGGTACTTCTGCACAAGTTCTTGGTAAAGAAGGTAAATACGTACTAGTACGTTTGAATTCTGGTGAAGTTCGTTTAATTCTTGCAACTTGCCGTGCATCAATCGGTCAAGTAGGTAATGAACAACACGAATTAATCAAAATCGGTAAAGCTGGTCGTTCTCGTTGGTTAGGCAAGCGCCCAACTGTTCGTGGATCTGTAATGAACCCTAATGACCATCCACACGGTGGTGGTGAAGGTCGTGCTCCAATCGGACGCAAATCACCTATGTCTCCATGGGGTAAACCAACTCTTGGATACAAAACTCGTAAGAAGAATAAGAAATCAGATAAATTTATTGTACGTAGCCGTAAAAAATAACGGGGTTGAACTACGGTTCATTGATAGAACCGTAGAACAATCACGAAGGGAGGTTCAATTATGGGTCGCAGCTTAAAAAAAGGACCTTTTGTTGATGATCATTTACTAACAAAGATCGAAAAGTTAAACGAAAGTGAAAAGAAACAAGTTATCAAAACTTGGTCTCGTCGTTCTACGATCTTCCCACAATTCATCGGTCAAACAATTGCTGTTTATGATGGTCGTAAACATGTACCAGTTTATGTTACTGAAGACATGGTAGGTCATAAACTTGGAGAATTCGCTCCGAGTCGTACTTACAAAGGTCATGCAAGTGACGATAAGAAAACAAGACGTTAATGAGAGGAGGGCATTCAAATGCAAGCTAAAGCTGTTGCAAATACAGTTCGTATTGCTCCTCGTAAAGCTCGTTTAGTCGTAGATTTAATTCGAGGAAAGCAAATAGGTGAAGCAGTATCAATATTAAAGCTAACTCCAAAGGCTGCTTCTCCAATCGTAGAAAAAGTATTAAAATCTGCTATCGCTAACGCAGAGCATAATTACGAAATGGATATCAATAATTTAGTGGTTGAGCAAGCGTATGTTAACGAAGGACCAACACTTAAACGTTTCCGTCCTCGTGCGATGGGTCGTGCAAGCCAAATTAACAAACGTACTAGCCACATCACTATCGTTTTATCAGAAAAGAAGGAGGGGTAATCAGTGGGTCAAAAAGTAAATCCAGTCGGTTTACGTGTCGGAATCATTCGTGATTGGGAATCAAAATGGTTCGCAGGTAAAGACTATGCTGAACTTTTACACGAAGACCTTAAAGTTCGTGAGTATATCACTAAACGCTTAAACGATGCATCTGTTTCTAAAGTTGAAATCGAACGTGCAGCGAACCGTTTAAACGTTACTGTTCACACTGCTAAACCAGGAATGGTAATTGGTAAAGGTGGTACAGAAGTGGAAGCTTTACGCAAAGCTTTAAACTCACTTACTGGTAAACGTGTACACATCAATATTCTTGAAATTAAAAAAGCAGACATGGATGCAAAATTAGTTGCTGAGAACATTGCTCGTCAATTAGAAAACCGTGTATCTTTCCGTCGTGCTCAAAAACAAGCAATCCAACGTTCAATGCGTTCTGGAGCTAAAGGTATTAAAACAATGGTATCAGGCCGTCTTGGCGGAGCAGATATCGCTCGTTCTGAGTCTTACAGTGAAGGTACTGTGCCTCTACACACTTTACGTGCAGATATCGATTACGCTACTGCTGAAGCAGATACTACTTATGGTAAATTAGGCGTAAAAGTTTGGATCTATCGTGGAGAGATCCTTCCAACGAAGAAGAAAACTGAGGAAGGAGGCAAATAATATGTTACTACCTAAACGTGTAAAATATCGTCGTGTGCACCGTGGTAAAATGCGCGGTCAAGCAAAAGGCGGTACAGAAGTAACTTTTGGTGAATATGGTTTACAATCTACTGAAGCTTCATGGATTACAAACCGTCAAATCGAATCCGCTCGTATTGCGATGACTCGTTATATGAAACGTGGCGGTAAAGTTTGGATTAAAATATTCCCACATAAGCCATACACTGCAAAGCCTCTAGAAGTCCGCATGGGTTCCGGTAAGGGTGCTCCAGAAGGTTGGGTAGCAGTTGTTAAGCCAGGTAAAGTAATGTTCGAGGTTGCTGGTGTATCTGAAGAGATTGCACGTGAAGCACTTCGTCTTGCAGCGCACAAACTTCCAGTTAAATGTAAGTTTGTAAAACGTGAAGAAATTGGTGGTGAAACTAATGAAAGCTAATGAAATTCGTGACCTTACCACTGCAGAAATAGAGCAAAAAGTTAAATCTTTAAAAGAAGAGCTATTCAACCTTCGCTTTCAATTAGCGACTGGACAACTTGAAAATACAGCTCGCATTCGTGAAGTACGCAAAGCGATTGCTCGCATGAAAACTGTTATTCGTGAAAGAGAAATCGGCGTCAATAATCGATAACGTGAGAGGAGGTTCGTAAAATGAGCGAACGCAATCAACGCAAAGTCTATACTGGACGTGTTGTTTCAGACAAAATGGATAAGACAATTACTGTTGTTGTTGAAACATATAAAAAACATCCATTATACGGCAAACGCGTGAAATACTCTAAGAAGTATAAAGCTCACGATGAGCAAAATACAGCAAAAATTGGCGATATCGTCCGTGTTATGGAAACTCGTCCATTATCAGCTACAAAACGTTTCCGTCTTGTAGAAGTAGTAGAAAAAGCAGTTATTATTTAATTGTTCGGAATTAAGCTTCATCCCGAAGGGAGGTTACACACATGATTCAACAAGAATCACGTTTGAAAGTTGCTGACAACTCTGGTGCTCGTGAAGTACTAACTATTAAAGTTCTTGGTGGTTCAGGACGTAAAACTGCAAACATCGGTGATATTATCGTTGTTACTGTGAAACAAGCAACACCAGGTGGCGTTGTTAAAAAAGGTGACGTAGTGAAAGCAGTAGTCGTAAGAACAAAAAGTGGTGTTCGTCGTGCAGACGGTACTTACATTCGTTTCGATGAAAACGCATGTGTAATTATCCGTGATGATAAAAGTCCACGTGGAACACGTATCTTTGGACCAGTTGCTCGTGAACTTCGCGACAGCAACTTTATGAAAATTGTATCATTAGCTCCAGAAGTACTATAATATAAATTTAATTGCCTTTAAGGAGGTGCGAAAAGATGCATGTAAAAAAAGGTGACAAAGTAATGGTCATCTCTGGTAAGGATAAAGGCAAAACAGGTGTTGTTCTTGCAGCGTTTCCTAAGAAAAGCCGTGTGGTTGTTGAAGGGATTAACATTGTAAAGAAACACTCTAAGCCATCCCAGTTGAATCCACAAGGTGGAATCAATGACCAGGAAGCAGCTATTCATGTATCCAACGTTATGCCTATCGACCCTAAAACTGGTACGCCTACTCGTGTAGGTACGAAAACGGTTGATGGTAAAAAAGTACGCGTAGCGAAAAAATCCGGTGAAATTCTAGATAAATAGTTCAATGAAGAAGGGAGGTACAATGAATGAACCGCCTAAAAGAAAAATTTGTTAAAGAAACTACTCCTGCTCTAATGAGCAAGTTTAATTATAAATCTGTAATGCAAGTACCAAAACTTGAAAAAATCGTTATCAACATGGGTGTTGGTGATGCTGTTGCAAACGCTAAAGCATTAGACGTTGCAGTTGAAGAATTAACATTAATCACTGGTCAAAAACCAGTAATCACTCGTGCAAAAAAATCTATTGCAGGATTCCGTCTGCGTGAAGGAATGCCAATCGGTGCAAAAGTTACTCTTCGTGGAGAACGCATGTATGAATTTTTTGATAAATTAGTAGCTGTATCTCTTCCACGTGTACGTGACTTCCGTGGTATTTCTAAGAAATCATTTGACGGTCGCGGTAACTACACATTAGGTGTAAAAGAACAATTAATCTTCCCTGAAATTGATTACGATAAAGTAAACAAAGTTAGAGGAATGGATATTGTTATCGTTACTACTGCAAATACTGATGAAGAAGCTCGTGAACTTTTAACTCAATTTGGAATGCCGTTCCAAAAGTAATCTCTAATTAGAGGGAGGCGAAAATGTGGCTAAGAAGTCAATGATTGCGAAACAAAAACGCACGCCTAAATACAAAGTACAAGAATATACACGTTGCGAACGTTGTGGACGTCCACATTCTGTGTACCGTAAATTTAAGCTTTGCCGTATTTGTTTCCGTGAATTAGCATATAAGGGACAAATTCCTGGTGTGAAAAAAGCTAGCTGGTAAAACCCCATTTCGGGAAGGAGGTAAAAACAATGGTTATGACAGATCCAATTGCAGATTTGCTTACAAGAATCCGTAACGCGAATATGGTTCGTCACGAGAAGTTAGAAGTACCTGCTTCTAACATCAAAAAGGAAATCGCTGAAATTTTAAAGCGTGAAGGTTTCGTACGTGATGTTGAATTTATTGAAGATAACAAACAAGGATTTATCCGCATTTTCCTTAAGTACGGTTCTAGCAACGAGCGTGTTATTACTGGACTTAAACGTATTAGTAAACCTGGTCTTCGTGTATATGCAAAAGCTACAGATGTACCACGTGTATTAAACGGTCTTGGAATCGCACTAGTTTCTACTTCTCAAGGAGTACTTACTGATAAAGAAGCTCGCGCTAAACAAGTTGGCGGAGAAGTTTTAGCATACGTTTGGTAATAAGTTTTAATTGAATGGAGGTGCAACTAAATGTCTCGCGTAGGTAAAAAACCAATTGAAGTACCAGCAGGCGTTACAGTTACTATTGATAACAGTACTGTAACGGTTAAAGGTCCTAAAGGTGAATTAACTCGTGCTTTTAATACTGATATTACAATCAAATTAGAAGAGAACGTGATTAATATTTCTCGTCCATCTGATGCGAAAGAGCACCGTGCTTTACATGGCACAACTCGTGCTTTAATCGCAAATATGGTGGAGGGTGTTTCTAAAGGTTTCGAAAGAGGTCTTGAACTAATCGGGGTTGGTTATCGTGCTCAAAAACAAGGATCTAAACTTGTTTTGAACGTAGGTTACTCTCACCCAGTTGAAATCGAACCAGAAGCAGGTCTTGAAATTGAAGTTCCATCTGCAACTAAAGTAGTTGTTAAAGGTACAAATAAAGAACGTGTTGGAGCACTTGCTGCTAACATCCGTGATGTTCGTCCACCAGAACCTTATAAAGGGAAAGGTATCCGTTATGAAGGCGAATATGTACGTAGAAAAGAAGGTAAAACTGGTAAGTAATGCCGCATAGGTAAACGAAAGGAGTGACCTAAATGATTACGAAGGCTGATAAAAATCAAGTTCGTAAGAAAAGACACGCACGCGTGCGTTCTAAACTTAGCGGAACTGAAGCTCGTCCTCGTTTAAATGTGTTCCGTTCAAACAAACACATTTACGCTCAGCTTATTGATGATGTAAAAGGTGTTACTATCGTTAACGCTTCTACATTAGATAAAGAATTAAACTTAGATTCTGCAAGCAACGTAGATGCTGCTGTTAAGATCGGTGAACTAGTTGCTAAACGTGCAGTTGAAAAAGGAATTAAATCAGTTGTTTTCGATCGCGGAGGATATTTATACCATGGTCGCGTAAAAGCTTTAGCTGATGCTGCTCGTGAGAACGGCCTAGAATTTTAATAGACAAAGGAGGGACATAAAAAGATGCGTCGTATTGATCCAAACAAACTTGAACTAGAAGAACGCGTAGTTACAGTTAACCGTGTAGCGAAAGTTGTTAAAGGTGGACGTCGTTTTCGTTTCTCTGCTCTAGTAGTAGTTGGGGACAAAAATGGTAACGTTGGTTTCGGTACTGGTAAAGCACAAGAAGTACCTGATGCAATTCGTAAAGCGGTTGAAGATGCGAAGAAAAATCTTATTGAAGTGCCTATGGTTAGCACTACAATACCACACCAAGTAATCGGACATTTTGGTGCTGGTGAAATTTTATTAAAACCTGCTTCTGAAGGTACTGGAGTTATCGCTGGTGGTCCAGTGCGTGCGGTACTTGAGTTAGCTGGTGTAGCTGATATTCTATCTAAATCTTTAGGTTCTAACACACCAATTAACATGGTTCGTGCAACTTTAGACGGTTTAAAACAATTAAAACGTGCTGAAGACGTAGCTAAGTTACGTGGTAAATCAGTAGAAGAACTGTTAGGATAAGGAGGGAAATTAAATGGCAAACAAACTGGAAATTACCCTCACAAAAAGCGTAATTGGTCGTCCGCAAGACCAACGCGAAACAGTTAAAGCATTAGGATTACGTAAAGTAAACCAAACAGTTGAACAACAAGATAATGCTGCTATCCGCGGTATGATCAATAAAGTATCACATCTTGTTTCTGTGAAAGAAAACTAAAATTCATTCTTCTTCAATAAGGAGGTGCCAATATGAAACTTCATGAATTAAAACCTGCAGAAGGTGCAAGACAAGAACGCAAACGCAAAGGACGCGGTATCGGTTCAGGTAACGGTAAAACTGCTGGTAAAGGTCATAAAGGTCAAAACGCTCGTTCAGGCGGTGGTGTAAGACCTGGATTTGAAGGTGGTCAAACTCCTTTATTCCGTCGTTTACCTAAACGTGGTTTTACAAACATCAACCGCAAAGAATATGCAATTGTTAATCTTGATGTACTAAATCGTTTTGAAGATGGAGCAGAAGTTACTCCAGAACTTCTTATCGAAACAGGTATTGTAAGTAATGAAAAAGCAGGAATCAAAATTCTTGCTAAAGGCAAAGTTGAGAAAAAGCTTACAGTAAAAGCACATAAATTCTCCTCTGCTGCAAAAGAAGCTATTGAAGCTGCAGGCGGTCAAACTGAGGTGATTTAATGTTTCAGACAATCTCCAATTTTATGCGCGTGGGTGAAATAAGACGTAAAATCATATTCACCCTATTAATGTTGATTATTTTCCGTATCGGTACATTTATACCTGTACCGTACGTAAATGCTGATTTCTTACAAGCGCAAGATACATTCAGCGCCTTTGGTGTTTTGAATACTTTTGGCGGGGGAGCGTTAAAGAACTTTTCGATACTTGCAATGGGAATTATGCCATATATCACCGCTTCCATTATTGTGAGTTTATTACAGATGGATGTCGTTCCAAAGTTTACTGAATGGTCTAAACAAGGGGAAGTAGGACGACGTAAATTAACTCAATTTACACGTTACTTTACTATTGTGTTAGGGTTCATTCAAGCCTTTGGGATGTCGTATGGTTTTAATAACCTTGCAGGGGGCTCCTTGATTACCAATCCTGGATTTGGAACCTATTTTGTAATTGCTGTTGTATTAACGGCTGGTACTGCCTTTTTAATGTGGTTAGGTGAACTAATTACATCTAATGGGGTAGGAAACGGTATTTCGATTATCATCTTTGCCGGAATTGCTTCTGGAATACCATCGATTGCCAACCAGATTTATGCACAGAAGTTTGAAAATACGGGTGATCAACTTTTCATGAACATCGCAACAATACTATTAATTTTAGTTGCAATTGTTGCAATTGTTGTTGGAGTTATCTTCATACAACAGGCTCTTAGAAAAATACCTATTCAATATGCTAAAAGAATGGTTAATGGAAATAATACGAGCGGTGGTCAATCAACACATTTACCGTTGAAAGTGAACTCAGCTGGTGTTATTCCTGTTATTTTTGCTGTATCATTTTTGGTAACACCAAGAACGGTCGCAGGATTCTTTGAGCAAAACGATGTTACAAATTGGATCATAAGAGTATTTGATTATTCTCATCCAGTTGGAATGACATTATATACAGTTTTAATTCTTGCCTTTACCTACTTTTATGCATTTATTCAAGTAAATCCAGAACAACTGGCAGAAAACTTGAAGAAGCAAGGTGGATATATTCCAGGTATTAGACCAGGTAAAAACACGCAAGAGTATTTAACACGTGTTCTATACCGTTTAACATTAGTTGGTGCGCTATTTTTAGCTGCGATTGCGATTCTACCTGTAGTTTTCATCAAAATTGCTCATTTACCAGAATCGGCTCAAATTGGTGGAACAAGTATCCTAATCGTAGTTGGGGTTGCTTTAGAAACAATGAAGCAATTAGAGTCACAACTTGTTAAACGTCACTATAAAGGGTTTATTAAATAGCATAATTTAGGGGACATATGTCCCTTGAATTATATGTTAAAGACTTTAGGGGGAATACGCATGAATTTAGTCTTAATGGGACTCCCTGGCGCAGGTAAAGGTACACAAGCTGAGAAGATTGTCGAAAAGTATGGCATCCCTCATATCTCAACTGGTGATATGTTTCGTGCTGCAATGAAAGATGAAACAGAGCTTGGGCTAAAGGCAAAATCTTTTATGGATAAAGGCGAATTAGTACCAGATGAAGTTACAATTGGTATTGTTCGTGAAAGACTTAGCAAGGATGATTGCAAGAAGGGTTTTCTTCTTGATGGTTTTCCTCGTACTGTTCCGCAAGCAGATGCTTTAGAAGGTATTTTGGTTGATTTAGAAAAGAAACTTGATTACGTGATAAACGTTCAAGTTGATCAAGAAATATTAATGGAACGTTTAACAGGCCGCCGCATTTGTAAAAGTTGTGGAGCTACTTATCACTTAGTGTTTAATCCACCAGCTAAGTTGGATGTTTGTGACCGTTGTGGTGGCGAATTATATCAACGTGCTGATGATAATGAAGCAACTGTTAAAAATCGTTTAGAGGTTAATATTAAACAATCACAACCATTACTTGATTTTTATGAATCAAAAGGCTATCTACGCAATATTGATGGTCAACAAGATATACAAAAAGTATTCTTAGATCTTGATGAACTGCTAAGTAATTTAAAATAAGCACTTTTTCCATACTTTTGCTTAGACTAATCTGAATCTAGCATGGACTTAAATCAGAGTTAACAATAGAAGAATTGGGATGAAATGGCTAAGGAGTTTATTCCTAAACATGATGCATTTCCTTTTTTCAAAAGGTATAATAATTTTTATGGTTATATCTGTAACAAAAAAAGTATAATCATGTTTTAGACATGTTTATCTTCGTTAAAAGATTAATCAATTTAGATAATTGGTGCAGAGTATTTTGGATTTCATGGTAACTCCGCTTGATTTGCTTTTTTATCTAGTAGTGAAGAAGGTAACTATTATTCTTTCTATTATGGACATAAGGTATTGTACTAGGTGTGCGTTATCGAAAACTCTTTTCCATTTTAGATGCGGAATCTAAGTGACTTTTCAAGTAAAAGAGAGTATGTGTTTATAAAAATAGGGATAGACTCTAGAAGAATATTTTTTCTTAAACAGTTCATTTCTATCTGCACATCAAGATTCGATACGATCATACATTAGCTAATGTTAGAGTACTGTTTTTAAAGCATCTAACAAAAGCCTGTGGTTTGGTGGTTGCAAAGGTTAAAATTAGTTTGATGTTCGTAAACTTCTACAAATTTATTGTAATTATTGCGGACGAGATGCTTCATTGTATGTTATAATTATTTGGTTGCAGTCAACTGATAATGTAGTATATTATATGAACAGTTCAGACTAGTTTGATGTACACCGATCGTGTTACAAACGAAAAGTTACACTTTACTATAGTAAGTTAAAGGTGATTTCGTATTTTACAATGAAGGGAGACAAATTCGATGGCTAAAGACGATGTAATCGAAATTGAAGGCACAATAACTGAAACTTTGCCGAACGCCATGTTTAAAGTAGAATTAGAAAATGGTCATACTGTATTGGCTCACGTTTCTGGTAAAATCCGCATGCATTTTATTCGTATTTTACCTGGTGATAAAGTAACGGTTGAGTTATCTCCATATGACTTAACTCGCGGAAGAATCACTTACCGCTTTAAATAATCTGATTGCACTCCGTACTATCAAGGAGGTTAGGATAATGAAAGTTAGACCATCAGTAAAACCAATCTGCGAAAAATGTAAAGTTATCCGCAGACGTGGGAAAGTTATGGTTATCTGTGAAAACCCTAAACATAAACAAAAACAAGGTTAATAACAAGGAGGTGCGCATATAGATGGCACGTATTGCTGGTGTGGATATTCCACGTGAAAAGCGTGTAGTAATATCGTTAACATACATTTATGGTATTGGAAAAAATACTGCACAAAAAGTATTAGCAGAAGCAGGTGTTTCTGAAGATACTCGTGTACGTGATTTAACGGAAGATGAGTTAAACAAAATCCGTGATATCATTGATAAATTAAAAGTTGAAGGTGACCTTCGTCGAGAAATCTCTCTTAACATCAAACGTTTAATGGAGATTGGATGTTATCGTGGTCTTCGTCACCGCCGTGGTTTACCGGTTCGTGGACAAAATACGAAGAACAACGCTCGTACACGCAAAGGTCCTCGTAAGACTGTAGCTAACAAGAAAAAATAATCGGTAAAGGAGGTACTATAAATGGCACGTAAAACTAATACACGTAAACGTCGTGTTAAAAAGAATATAGAAGCAGGTATTGCTCACATTCGTTCAACATTCAATAATACAATCGTTACAATTACTGACGTTCATGGAAATGCGCTTTCTTGGTCAAGTGCAGGGGCTCTTGGATTTAGAGGTTCTCGTAAATCTACTCCATTTGCTGCTCAAATGGCTGCAGAAACAGCTGCAAAAACATCTATGGAACATGGTATGAAAACTCTAGAAGTAACAGTAAAAGGACCAGGTGCTGGTCGTGAAGCTGCTATCCGTGCACTTCAAGCTGCAGGTCTAGAAGTTACTGCAATCAGAGACGTAACTCCAGTTCCTCATAATGGCTGCCGACCACCTAAACGTCGCCGAGTTTAATTTTTCTGTATAAATTTTATATCCTTGTCTATAATGGGATATGAATAAAAATTTTAAAACCCGTACAGAAAATTTATTCCAGTTGTTGTGCACAAACGGGAACGTAAACATGGGGAATTTCGGTTACACCTATAACCGGGGTTTCGACGTTTTGAAGGAGGGTATATTTTGATGATCGAAATAGAAAAACCAAAAATCGAAACGGTTGAGATCAACGATGAGGCCAAATACGGAAAATTCGTCGTAGAGCCACTTGAGCGTGGATATGGTACTACTTTGGGTAACTCCTTACGTCGTATTCTATTATCCTCACTCCCTGGTGCCGCTATCACATCCATTCAAATTGATGGGGTACTTCATGAGTTCTCAACAATTGAAGGCGTCGTAGAAGATGTAACATCTATCATATTAAACATCAAAAAACTAGCACTGAAAATCTACTCTGATGATGAAAAAACATTAGAGATTGATATTCAAGGTGAAGGTGTCGTTACAGCAGCAGAGATTACACACGATAGTGATGTTGAGATTTTAAATCCAAATCTTCATATCGCAACATTAGGTTCAAATGGAAATCTTCGTATGCGTTTAACTGCTAAACGTGGACGCGGATATACTCCAGCTGAGCAAAATAAGCGTGAAGATCAACCTATTGGCGTAATTCCTATTGACTCTATCTATACACCTGTATCTAGAGTATCTTATCAAGTTGAGAATACTCGTGTTGGTCAATTGACTAATTATGATAAATTAACTTTTGACGTTTGGACTGACGGTAGTACAGGTCCTCAAGATGCTATTGCACTTGGTGCAAAGATTTTAACAGAGCATTTAAATATCTTCGTTGGTTTAACAGACGAAGCACAAAATGCAGAGATTATGGTAGAAAAAGAAGAAGATCAAAAAGAAAAAGTTCTTGAGATGACGATTGAAGAATTAGATCTATCTGTTCGCTCTTATAACTGTTTAAAACGTGCTGGTATTAATACGGTACAAGAACTTGCTAATAAGACAGAAGAAGATATGATGAAAGTTCGAAATCTTGGTAGAAAATCTCTTGAAGAAGTTAAGCATAAGTTAGAAGAACTTGGCTTAGGTTTAAGAAAAGATGACTGATTAGTTTATCTATCACTAGCTAAAAGCTAAGAAGGAATTTCAACAAAAGGAGGGAATCTCACATGGGTTACAGAAAGTTAGGACGCACTAGCGCACAGCGTAAAGCTATGTTACGTGACTTAACAACAGACTTAATCATCAATGAGCGAATTGAAACAACTGAAGCTCGTGCAAAGGAACTTCGTTCTGTTGTGGAAAAAATGATTACACTTGGTAAACGTGGAGATCTTCATGCACGTCGTCAAGCTGCAGCATATGTACGTCATGAAGTAGCTAACGCTGAAACAAACCAAGATGCAGTACAAAAACTATTTAGTGATGTTGCTGCACGTTATAGTGAACGCCAAGGCGGTTACACTCGTATCATGAAAATGGGACCTCGTCGTGGAGACGGTGCACCAATGGTAATTATCGAGTTAGTTTAATAAACCACTTACAAGACAACAAGGGTGCGGGACAGTTTATATGAATGAAACTTGTTCAAGTACCCTTTTGCTTTAAAAGGAATTTAAGTGTTTATTAATAGATACTAACAAGCCACTAAAAGAGTGTTACGATGAGCGTTAAGGTAATTGAATAGTATTTTGTTAATGACTCGTCTAGCTCATGCACCTCGTTTATAATGGTTATAAACAGAGGTGCGGGCTTTTTTCATGTTACAGATAAGACAGTAATGGGTGCTAAGAAAAGGTATACCATAAGATTTATATCGAAATAGCCATATAGAAAAGAAACCTGTTGAAGCAGGGAATGGAAAGATTATAAATTGATAATCTTATGTTAAACCAATTCAAAGCTCGCCCAATTGGCGAGTTTCTTTTTTTATGGATGAATGTCTAGCTTTGACGTACAGGATATACTATTGCCGATATCGCCACAGAATCGCAGGATGCAAGTCAATCGACGTTGCCATAGGACCTTGCGCTTTTCTAGTAAATGGGAGGGAATGTATGAACCAAAAAGTGTTGGTAGCTGTAGATAATGTATCTTTCCGTTATGAAGAACAATCAGATAAGGCTTTGGATGGTGTTTCCTTTCAAGTAAAAGAAGGAGAATGGATAGCAATTGTTGGTCATAATGGGTCAGGGAAGTCCACTCTTGCAAAGTTATTAAACGGTTTGTATTTTCCAAATGAAGGATCTATCAAACTGCATGATATGGTGATTACTGAAGATACAGTATGGGAAGCACGCAAAAAGATTGGTATGGTCTTTCAAAACCCTGATAATCAGTTTGTAGGTACAACTGTAAAGGATGATGTGGCTTTTGGTTTAGAAAACAATGCAGTCCCAAGAGAAGAAATGGTCCAAAGAGTGAAGCGTTCTTTAGAAAAAGTAAAGATGTTATCTTTTCTTGATCAAGAGCCACATCATCTATCTGGGGGACAGAAACAAAGGGTAGCCATTGCAGGGGTTATTGCTTTACAACCAGCTGTTATTGTTTTAGATGAAGCAACTTCCATGCTTGATCCTCAAGGGAGAGAAGAAGTCTTACAACTGATAAAAGAATTGCGAGAACAAAAAAAGATGACCATTATCTCTATTACCCATGACTTAGAAGAAGCAGCCAAAGCAGATCGAATCATTATCATGAATAAAGGGAAAGTGTACCGAGAAGGAACACCAGAACAAATTTTTCAATTAGATAAAGAATTGGTCTCTATTGGTTTAGATATTCCGTTCTCCGTTAAATTAAGCAGTGAGCTTTATCATAAAGGAATTTTGCTTGAAAAAATATTTTTGACAGAAGAAGAGTTGGTGACAGAATTATGGACATCTCACTTCAAAAAGTAGATTATCGATATCAAGAAAATACTCCATTTGAACGATTGGCGATTCAAGATGTGAATATAAACATACCTAAAGGTGTTTATATGGCCATTATTGGTCATACTGGTTCTGGAAAGTCAACTGTACTCCAACATTTAAACGCGTTATTAATCCCTTCAAGGGGAAAAGTAGTGATTGGTGACAGAGTGTTGGAAGCAGGAAAGAAGCATAAACAGCTCCGTAGTATTCGTAAAAAAGTTGGCATTGTGTTTCAATTTCCTGAACAGCAGTTATTTGAGGAAACGGTGGAAAAAGACATTTGCTTTGGACCGCTCAATTTTGGCATAAAGGAAAATGAGGCTAAGCTAAGAGCAAAAAAAGCGTTGGCAGAGGTCGGGCTCTCGGAAGATTTTCTGCAAAGATCCCCTTTTGATTTGTCTGGTGGCCAAATGAGAAGAGTCGCGATTGCAGGTGTATTAGCAATGGAACCAGATGTGCTTGTATTGGATGAACCAACAGCAGGGTTGGATCCACGGGGCAGAAAAGAAATCATGGATATGTTTTATACACTTCATCAAAAGCGAAATTTATCTACCATATTAGTGACGCATAGTATGGAAGATGCTGCATTATATGCGGATGAAATTGTGATTATGAATAAAGGCAAAGTATATCAAAACGGAACTCCTGAAGAGATTTTTTCTTTAACAGATGAGTTATTGGAAATAGGACTAGATGTTCCGGAAGTAGTAAGATTTCAGCGGAAAATAGAAGATAAGTTTGGGATGAAGATGAAGAAAGTACATTTAAATATGGAGAGTTTTATGACCGAGTTCATTTCTTATTTAAAAAGGGGAGAAAAAGGCTTATGATGGGAAAGATGTTAATTGGCCGTTTTGTTCCGATGGACTCTACTTTACATCGAATGGATCCCCGTTCCAAGCTATTGTTAATTTTTTTCTTTATTTGTGTTGTCTTTTTAGCAAATAATTATTGGACATATATCACGTTAATTGCTTATGTGCTATTGATGGTTCTTTTATCAAAAGTGCCGATAAAATTTATTTATAATGGCTTAAAACCAGTTTTATGGCTTATTATTTTCACCTTAGTACTCCATCTCTTTTTTACAAGAGAAGGGGATTTAGTATTTCAATATGGTTGGATAAAGATATATGAGGAAGGAATGAGAATGGGAGTTCTTATTTCAATACGATTCTTTTTGCTTATTATTATGACCTCTCTTCTCACTTTGACGACAACACCGATTGAGCTGACAGATGCGATAGAAACATTATTAGGACCGTTAAAGAAGTTTAAATTTCCTGTACATGAACTAGCCTTAATGATGTCTATTTCGCTGCGTTTTATTCCGACATTAATGGATGAGACAGAAAAAATAATGAAGGCGCAAATTGCCAGAGGAGTAGAGTTCTCAAGCGGTCCAATAAAAAATCGTATAAAAGCAATTGTTCCTTTATTAATTCCTTTATTCGTCAACTCCTTTAAGCGGGCAGAAGAGCTGGCGATCGCAATGGAAGCGAGAGGATATCAAGGCGGAGAAGGAAGAACAAAATATCGTCAGTTAATCTGGAAACCAGTAGATACGGTAATGCTTATAATATTACTGATGATGACATGTATCCTTCTATTACTAAGATCATAATGGAGAAAAAGATGCAAAGATATAAATGTACAATTAGCTACGATGGTTCCGCTTATTGCGGGTTTCAAATTCAGCCAAAGGATCGTACGGTGCAGGGTGAAATAGAGCGGGCCTTAAAAAAGCTGCATAAAGGTACAGAAGTGAAGATACAAGCTTCTGGACGAACAGATGCTGGTGTTCATGCAAAAGGACAAGTTATTCATTTTGATTCTGTATTAAACATTCCAATCGGAAAATGGGAATTGGCGCTGAATACTTTGCTGCCGCATGATATTGTTGTTTCCACTGTAGAAGCAGCCAGCAATGATTTTCATGCACGATATGATGTGAAAGGCAAAGAGTATCGCTATTTTATTCACTTGGCAGAGCGGCGAGATCCTTTTAAACGCCATTATGCTTATTACTATCCGTACTCCTTAAATGTCGAGGCTATCCGAGAAGCGATGGACCATTTTATTGGTGAATATGATTTTACAAGTTTTTGCTCAGCGAAAACAGATAAAGAAGATAAAGTAAGAGAAATCACGGCAGTGAAATTAATTCAGGAAGAAGATATGCTGATATTCAGCTTTGCAGGAAATGGATTTTTGTATAATATGGTTCGGATCATGATTGGCACCCTGTTAGATGTAGGGAGAGGAAAAAAAGATCCCCAATCTATTCCCGCTATTATTGAAAAAAAAGACAGAAAAGCAGCTGGAAAAACAGCATCAGCCAATGGACTGTATTTGTGGAAAGTGTTCTATTAAAGCTGTTTTCTCAAAGTTTGTTGTTTTTTACGAAAAAAAATGGGATAAGAAGTATTCAGGCTGCGCGTTTAAAAGCAACAATCTATACGAAAACAGCCTTTATTAAAGCTTGTTTTTCTACTAAGTTAAAAAAAAGTTCATAACAACTAAACCTGGTGTAACATTTCCTTGACATATACTATTCTAGGATATATCATAATATGGTATGTATTTTAATCCCACATTAAGCCCCGGAACTTAATTGTGTGAACATATAGACGTAACAGAACTTACAAAAATTCAACTAAAAAAATTTCAAATTCAGGAGGGAAACTCATGCGTACAACGTTTATGGCTAATTCAAACACTGTTGATCGTAAATGGTACGTTATTGATGCTGAAGGCAAAACTTTAGGTCGTCTTGCTAGTGAAGTAGCATCAATACTACGTGGTAAACATAAACCAACTTTCACACCACATGTGGATACTGGTGATCATGTTATTCTTTTAAATGCTTCAAAAATCGAATTGACTGGTAAAAAATTAACTGACAAAATTTACTACCGTCATACAATGCACCCAGGTGGATTAAAAACAAGAACAGCATTAGAAATGCGCACAAACTACGCTGAAAGAATGTTAGAACTTGCTATTAAAGGCATGCTTCCAAAAAATTCTCTTGGTCGTCAAATGTTTAAAAAATTACATGTATACGCTGGTAGCGAGCATCCGCACCAAGCACAACAACCAGAAGTTTACGAACTTCGTGGATAATTAATAAAGGGAGGTAAATCAAATGGCTCAGGTTCAATATATCGGTACTGGTCGTCGTAAAAGTTCCGTTGCACGTGTACGTTTAGTACCAGGCGAAGGTAAAATCATTATCAATGGTCGTGAAATCGAAACTTATATCCCGTTTGCAGCTTTACGTGAAGTTGTTAAACAACCATTAGTAGCTACTGAAACAACTGGAAGCTACGATATTCTAGTAAATGTTAACGGTGGAGGTTATACTGGTCAAGCTGGCGCTATCCGTCATGGTATCGCTCGTGCTTTACTTCAAGCAGATCCTGAATACCGTCCAACATTAAAACGTGCTGGATTATTAACTCGTGACGCTCGTATGAAAGAACGTAAAAAATACGGTCTTAAAGGCGCTCGTCGTGCACCTCAGTTCTCAAAACGTTAATTTTATACGTTTCAGAAGGCTCTTTTCACTTATGTGGAAGGGGTCTTTTTTTATGCAAAATTTTCATTATAGAAAGTATAAAATAAGCTGAATGTTCGGGATATTGTTGCTGATAATATAAAGTTATTTTATCATTTTAAGAACAGGACAAAGGTGTTTTTCTTTTTATATGTAAACTTTCAAGACTCTTGAACCATTTGGTTTGGGGTCTTTTTTTGAAATAAATCAAAAAATGGAAACTTAATAACTAACCCATCCGTAGTAGTAATCATAAAGTAAGGAGTGAGAATGTTTATGTATTCAACCATCCCAGTGCCAACTAAAAGAATAGCTGCTGATGCGATAAAAGTTTGGCGTGTAACAGAATTTATTACAACTATTGTGATTCTGCTTGTCCTAGGTGTTTTATATTATTTAGGTGTTTATTTTTCATGGGAAAATTGGATTGGCTGGATTATTATAGCCCTTATTATTTTAACGATTTTATCTTCTATTTGGGGTATCCTTGTAGAACCAGCCTTAAAACAAAAATATTGGCGGTATGATGTTAGCGAGGAGTTTATTCAGTTAAAGTCAGGTGTTTGGAATGAAAAACATCAATTGATTCCTATGACAAAGGTACAATCCGTTGAATTAAATCAAGGTCCGTTTTTGAGAAAGTATCAATTATATTCCATTAGTATTGGAACTATGGGATCTTCTCATGAAATACCTGCCGTTTCAAAAGAAGAAGCTTATCAATTGAGAGATCAAATAGCCTATTATGCGAAGATTAAGGAAGTGGAGTAATGGAAGGGAGAACAAAAAGATTACATCCACTGAAAATGCTGTTAGACGTTTTTCGTTTAATTAAAAATAATGTTGTCTTTGCTATCATCCTTTTTGTCCTTAACTTTGGGACAGAGAAACTATATATGAAAGTATTGCAAATAGTGTTTCTAATAGCTATCGTTTGGAGTCTTATTTCCATCGTCATAAAATGGACAAAATATCGATATACGATAATAGAAAGATCGATTCATCTTTCATCCGGTTTATTTACTAAATCCTACCGAACGATATCACTAAATAAAATTCAAAACATGCAAAGGCATACTTCCGTTTTGCATAAAATATTTGGAATAACATCCTTAACTTTTGAAACTGGCGAATCTGGTGATCAAAGTTCCATCTCCTTTTCTGCCATCTCTAAAAAGGAAGCCGAATGGTTGGAGCATAGTATAAACGAAAAACATACTTTATTAAAAGAGGAACAGACTGGAGATAATCATAACAATATAAGTAAGGTTAGTCACTTTAAAGCAACAAGAAAGGAAGTCATAAAGGCATCGTTTACGTCTTTGAGTTTTCTTGCCCTTATACCACTGCTGGTTTCTATCTATAAGAATGTGGATGATTTTTTTAACTTAGATGGTATGACAGCGGAAATATGGAAGACCACTTTACATCATTGGTGGTTATTTGGGCTTATTTTCATCGTATTGACGATAGCTGCTATAGCATTTGGCATTGTTTCAACTTTTTGGAAATATGGGAATTATGAAATCTTATCCGATCAGGGAGAAATTTATATAAAAAAAGGGGTAGTAGAAGAGATTTCTTTTTCCATTCAAAAAGAAAAAGTCCAAGCAATAGAAATAATCCAGTCACCTGTAAAAAGATTGTTTAAGCTAGCAGAAGTGAAACTAATAAGTACAGGAGATACGGGAGAAGAAGAGTTGAAAACCAATTCTTTATATCCCTTTTTACCGATAAATAAAGCTTATGAGATGATACATCAACTATTGCCAGAATACAAAGTAGAACAATCAATGGAAAAGCTCTCGAAAAAGGCTTTTCTTGCACGTATGTTAGAGCCGAGTTTTATTTGGATATTTGGGACTGCAGCTGTTTTTTACTTTAAGCCTTCATTATGGTATGTATCAATCCTTTTATTCTGCATCATCTACGCACTTCGGGTATTTGATTATCGTAATAGCAGATATCTTATCCATAATGAATTTGTGCAAATGAAATCGGGCAGCTTAAAGACATCTTTGTTTATCACAAAACGGAGTAAAGTGATGGAGATTGAAGTGAAACGGACGAAATGGCAGAAAAAATTTGGTCTTGCTACCATTAAAATGATAAATCGTTCCAAACCATTAGTACATACAAAAATGATGGATGTTCCATTAGAAAAAGCAGATGTATTTTACATTTGGTATACAAAGAGAATTTTGGAAATAGAAATGAAATAAGATCTTCCAAAATTAGCAACATCCTTATTAATTGGTTATCGAAAGTAATATCCAGATAGTATTGCTCCTTAAGTTTAGTTAAAAACTAATTTTAAGGGGTGAGAAATAAAGTGACAGTTATAACAACCTTTGATACGAAAAAAAGACAAAAACAAATGAAATACGAAAGATCTGTATTAAGGGAGATTTCGATAAAAGACTTAAAAGAAAGAGTAGCCCGTTATTTTGGGTCTTCTCATTTAACGTCAAGTATGATCATGGATACAGGAATTGAAGAGGCATGCTATGATGTAGCGATTGAAGCATTTCTGCTGGGTGCAAATTTTAGTAAATTCAGCGAATACGGAGAAACTTTGGAATCGATTAAAAATAGATGTTTTGATGAAGATAAGCACTTAAAGGATACGCTGTTTCATTTTCTTCTATATTGGGGAAGTGAAGAAAGCAGCAAAGATGAATCCTTGCTCTACTTATGTGAACAATTTGTTGATGAATGGTGGAACGAAGGATTTGAAAAAGCAAAAAAGAGACGAAAACTAAGACTTCATTAAAGGTAGTTCCACCCGAAGTTTGTCAAAATGGTTTTGTAGTTCTAAGTTCTAAACGATCCCCTTGTCCCATATAGTAAAAGTAAGGACGGGCAGGGGGGATTGACTAGAACAGTGAATAAAAAATTAAAGATAAGCATATTTACAATCGGATTAATACTCCTGTTTTTTATTTTACAATATGATTTTTCAAATAATGATTCATGGGATGCGTGGAACCTGCCGTTAACTGGAAAGGTTATTGTGATCGATCCAGGACATGGAGGCCCTGATGGCGGAGCAGGAGATAACGATGTGTTAGAGAAAGATATTGCTTTAAAAGTATCACTTAAAATTAGGGATTATTTGCAAGAGCAAGGAGCGCTCGTCATTATGACAAGAGAAGAAGATAAGGACTTGGCGGGTGAGAATATAAAAGGTTATCGCAATCGAAAAGTAGAAGATTTAAAAGAAAGATTAAAGATCATAAATGACTCAGATGCTGATTTCTTTTTAAGTGTGCACTTAAATGCTATTCCTTCCTCTAAGTGGAGTGGTGCACAAACGTTTTATGCTCCCCAAATAAAAGAAAACGAAGCAGCGGCAAAGTTTATCCAAGACGAATTGATCGAAAATTTGGAAAATACAACAAGAAGAGCAAAACCGCTTGGCAGCGTTTATATATTAAAACATGCAAACAAACCAGGTGCCTTAGTTGAAATTGGCTTTTTATCCAATCCTACAGAAAAATTAAATTTAATGAAAGACGATTATCAAAACAAGGTAGCTGCATCTGTATATAAAGGAATTAACCGTTATTTTACCGACGAAGAGCCAATAGAATATAAAGACTAAAGGGAGAGGAATGCTCTCTTTTTTTAGTTATATATTCACGGGAAATAATTCATATTTGTGAAAAGATAATCTCTAAATTCATATATGTTATACTATTATAAAGGCTGTTTTCTCAAAGTTTGTTGTTTTTTACGTAAAAAAAATGAGAGAAGAAGTACTTAGCAGACTGAATACACGTAGACTCCTGTGGGAACACGAGAAAGACGAGACCCCACAGGAGCGAATGCGACGAGGAGGCTCGACGCTCGCCCACGGAAAGCGAAGTGTATTCGGGCTGCGAGTTTAAAAGCAACAATCTATACGAAAACAGCCATTATAAAAAAGGGGGATTGTCATGCTAACAAAAGATGAAATAGAAAATCTATTAGAACGAATGATAGATCCTTTTTTACATAAAACATTATTGGAGTTAAATTCCATTAAAGATATAAAATGGAATGAAGAAAAAAGGCATGCAAGTATAAAAGTAGCTGTTGCCAAATTAGGTTCGCCTGCTCAGGTTGAATTACAAGAACATATTGTTTCTACCTTAAAAGAAAACGGGATAGAAAGTGTCGGGTTGAGATTTACAGAACTTTCAAAAAGTTTAGTGGAAGAAATACTTAGTACAGAGGAAAAAAAGACGAAAAAGACGCCTGTCTACCTTGCGATTGCAAGTGGAAAAGGCGGGGTCGGAAAATCGACTATATCTGTAAATATTGCGGTATCCCTTGCTAGGTTAGGGAAAAAAGTAGGTATTCTAGATGCCGATATTTACGGTTTTAGTATTCCTGATATGATGGGGATTTCCACACGTCCGGAAGTTCAAGAGGAAAAAATTATTCCTGTCGAACGATTTGGCGTAAAAGTAATGTCAATGGGCTTTTTTGTAGAAGATAATTCTCCGGTTATTTGGAGAGGGCCGATGCTTGGTAAAATGCTAGCTAATTTTTTAGGGGAAGTGAAGTGGGGAGAATTAGATTATCTCATTTTAGATTTGCCGCCGGGTACTGGGGATGTTGCATTAGATGTGCATTCGATGCTTCCTTCTAGTAAAGAAATTATTGTGACGACACCACATCCTACAGCTGCTTTTGTTGCAGCAAGGGCAGGAACAATGGCAATAAAAACAGACCATGCAATAATAGGAGTAATTGAAAATATGTCCTATTTTGAAAGTAAAACAACTGGCGAAAAGGAATATGTGTTTGGAAAAGGAGGAGGAAACAAGTTAGCAGAAGATTTAAATGTTCCTCTATTAGGACAATTACCTTTAGCGCAGCCAGATTTGAATGTAGATGATTTCGCTCCATCAGTATATAAGGAAGACCACTTATTAGGTCGGAAATATACAGAAATAGCTGAAAAAATAATTGCAGCATTAGAATAGGGGATTAAGGAGAACTAGTCTTGTTAGGCTAGTTCTCAGCCTGAAAAGCTTTTTTAAAATTTACTAGTTCCTGTTTTTTCATTTGAAGAGGCTTCTTTCGCTGCTTTATCCAATAAATCCTGAAATCTCTTTTTAAATTCCGGTGTATCCATTGTTTCTTTTAATACATTTTCAACATGCTTTCTATACTCGGTGCTTTTTAAAATTTTTTTCACTTCTGACTCTAGTTCTGGATCTTGCAGCAGCTCGATCATCATCTTTCTATATTCTGGATCTTTCATTAAGTTTTTTATTAACTTTTTATTCTCTTCTTCCATGCTTTTAGCCATCGTTTCGGCGAATTTAGGGTCTTTAAAATTTTCTTTCCAAAAATCTGCCGCTTTTTTAGACACTAATGTTTTTTCAATTGTTTGGTTAATGGACTCTTCGTTCATAATTAAATTTTGTTTAACTTCTTCATCCCCAATCACATCCCGAATCGCTTTTTTACCATCATCCGTTTTTAATATATCCACAATCATTTTCTTTGTTTGATCATAATCCATTTGTTGAGGAGAAGTTTCGCCATCCGTACATCCACTTAATATTCCTATAGATAAAAGCAAGACGATAACACTTTTTTTCAGCATCGTTTTCTGCCCCTTTCATAAAATAGCTCCTATTAAGTAGAATGTTGCTTTTTTTTAATATTATTCCTCCTTAAACGAAAACAACATGCAAAAAATTAGCATCGTTCTCTAATTTTTTGCATGTTGGTTAAAAAATTATTTTAATTAATCTCTTTTGATTTTGATTGAGCATTGGAAAGCATCTCAGAAACGGAAACAAATTTTAAATGTTTATCTTTTAACTTCTCAATTATTTGAGGGAGAGCTTTAGCTGTTTGTTTGGCAGAATCTGAAGCGTGTAGCAAAATAATATCTCCTTTTTTTGCTGGTGAAATTTTTTTCATAATGGTAGCTATACCTGGATTTGTCCAATCTTTTGAATCAATGCTCCAATGTACAAGTGTATAATTGTATTGATGTGTAACGTATAATGCTTCTTGATTAAAGTGTCCAGTTGGGGCTCTTACAAGGGAAATATCCTTTATGTTTAATTTATCAAATGCTGTTTTAGCTTTTGAAAGGTCTTGGGTGATTTTTTCTTTTTTTAGTTCGGAATAATCTACATAATTATAACCAAGAATGCCAATTTCATGACCTTCCTTTATCATTCTATTTACTGTATCTGGATGCTGTTCTGCCCATGAACCGGCAAGGAAAAAAGTAGCCGTGACCTTTTCTTTTTTTAAAATATCAAGAATAGGTTCTGCTTTTTTATCACCCCAGCTAATATTAAAGGTAAGTGCAATCCCTTTTTCCCCTTTATAAACAGCTTTTGGACCATTCGATGAAGAAAAAACAGGTATATGTACGATATTTTCCATATACAAAAACCAAGCAGTAAAAAAAGAAACAACAATGATTAATGTTAATTGTTTTAAAGACTTTCCGTTAAGCACATAAAATTTATTCATTTATTTCTCACCCCGCTCCATTTACTCCTCGTCCCATTTTATGAAGTTCAAGGAAAGAAAATGACAAAAAGATTTCATAATACTTGGGATTATGGCAATAATACAGAGACCTAATATTTAAATCTATACGAAAACAGCCTAAATTTAAATGAATAGAATCTTACATATTATTGGCATCTAGGAGGAACAGTCGTGTTAGGGTTAATATTAAATCAACAAGAAGTAAAAGAAATAGAGTATTTAATTAAAAGAGAGTTAGATGAAATATTATTTGATCTGAATGATGAAAGAATCGATAATAATGTAAAAAATGCAATGATGGAAAGGTATCAGGAGCTATTTTCTTTATTTAAAAGGGTGGCTTCTCCAAAAGAATGTTTGCAGTATCTTATAAGAAATAAAAAATATGTAGAAAAAAAGTGAAATAATATGTTGACTTATGTTTCTTTGCTTGGTATATTAATAAGCGTCACTTCGACGGGAAATAAAAAGTTAATAAAAAATAATAAAAAAATATTGACTTACTTAAAACGATGTGATAAATTAATAAAGTCGCTTCTGAAGCGAATGAAAAATTGCTCTTTGAAAACTGAACAAACAAAACGTCAACAATAAACGTTTATAACCCTT